>CAJBBN010000082.1 GCA_903951325.1 uncultured bacterium | reverse complement strand
GGTTAAATAAAAACGAAAACAACACGATTCAAATTTTTGATGTACAGGGAAAATTAGTCATCACAAAAACCATAACTGAAAAAGGAACGATAGATTTATCGGAACTTAACAAAGGAGTTTATGTGATAAAGATTGGAGAGCTTGCACAAAGAATTGTGAAAATGTAATTCAAACAACTATAGTTTTATCAAAAAAGCCACGCCCTAAAAGGTGTGGCTTTTTTTATTTGAGTCACTTGACTTTTATCCAAAAAAAATTGCAAAAACTTTAACAAGAAAAATGAAAATCGGAAGATGTTTATCAGCGAAATAAAAAACTAAAATTTTATTACAGGCCACCGATTTGATACACCCTTACCTGACCCGTGATTCCACCATTCCAATTATTGCCCAACGCGCCGATGGCTACTGTATTACCATCAGAAGAGATAGCAACGGAAGTCCCAGAATAATCTTCAGCTGCTTCACCATCGATATCTGCACCAATCTTTGTCCAAGTGCCAGCAATGTTTTTATACACCCTTACCTGACCCGCGTTGCTGCCCCCTCCATCATTGTTTGGCGCGCCTATGGCTACTGTAGTACCATCTGAAGAGATAGCAACAGACCTCCCAGATTGGTCATTCGCTCCTTCGCCATCGATATCTGCTCCTAATTTAGCTGAACCACCAGCAGGCTGTCTCGTACCTCCAATAAAATTAACCCAATCAGTTCCATTGTAAATTTGAATTTCTCCATTGGAGCCGCAATTGCTACACCAAACCATTAACCCAGCAGCAGGCGAGCTAATAGCATTTCTTTGTGCAGCGGTCATACGTGGAGGAAGAAGTCCTTGAGTAGTGCTACTTATTTCTAATTTTGCAGATGCGTTTGGCGTATTAGTGCCTATGCCAATTTGCGCTTGGGTAAGCGTTGTTGCACATAAAAATGCTAAAAGAAGAATGCGTTGTTTCATAGTTGTTTTTTTATTTATTCGCTTTTAGCATTTCTTTAATTACCCGATCGAGTTCAATCGGATCTTGCGAACCAATAATATAAACCAAGCCATCTTTGTCAATTAATTTAACTGCATATTTTCCGTGTGCATAAAAACGAATGGTACCTTTTTTATGTAAGTTATATACTGGGTTATTGATAAAAAATGGACTGTATCTTACAATCTCACAAGAATCAATACTATGAAAATCTAATTTTACTTTTTTAGTGCTCCATAGGCCTGTGAGTATGAGACTACCATTTTGCACAATGGTTCTGTAATGCGTTAAAAAAATAAATAAAATAGAAATTACCATCACCCCTGTACCCACTACTAAAAATAAATCACCTTCTTCGCTGCGGTTACGTTCTTCTGAAACAAAGTAAGCTGCTACACAGAACAAGACCACAGCGAATCTCCAGCTTGTCCAGAATCGAACAGAGCCTAATGTTTGTCTTTCGTCAAAGAGTACGTTTTTCATTTTATATTAAATAGGTAGGTAGATTTACAGTTGTGGTTTACTTTATATTTTTCACTAATTCGATGTCCAATAACCCAAACAATATCGGTGCCAGAAACCATTACAAAGGTATTGTCTTTTTCAATTAACGAAAATTTTTCGTCAATAAAAAAATCGCTTAATTTTTTATTTCCTTGCATGCCTAATGGCTGAAAACTGTCGGCCGCTTGCCATTTGCGAATTTGCAAAGGAAACACCAGCAAATCTGCATTTAAGCAGGCTTGATTTGAGCTCAGTTGATCCAAAGCGGGCACCGAGGTGCTTTCTATGCCCTCTATCATAAAAGGCCCCAGATCCAACACCATTTGGCTTGGCTGCCATAAAAAATGCGTGGCAGCAGCTTGCTGCGCAAGCTGCTCTTCGCTCAAAGTTTCGATTAATAAATGCGTGCGGTCTTTTACCAAACGGTGACTGGCCGAAAAAAACTGAATGCCCGATTGTTTGTCTAATGCTTTCCAACAATCGTTGCTGCTGGTAATAGAGAAGCCAAATGATTTTAAAGTTTGGGATAAAAAATATTTTCCTTGCGATAAACTTTTCAACCAATCAATCGAAATACGGATATGTCCGTCTTTTTTTTCAAGGCCAATTTGCTTTAAATCGCTTAACCAAATATTTTTTATTTTTTCTACTTCCGAAATTTCTAAAAGCAATTCGTTCATTTGATTGGCAAAGCTTGGATTTATTTTTTCGAATTCGGGTATAATATGATGTCGGATGTGATTGCGTAAATACGCATCTTTTTGATTCGAGCTATCTTCTTGCCAAGCAAATTTATTTTTTTCTGCGTAAGCAGTAATTTCTTTTTTTGTAAAAGGCAGCAGCGGGCGTTTAATGTTATTGATGTGCAGCGAGATGCCGTGCAATCCAGCAATTCCGGTGCCTCTGCTTACATTAATAAAAAAGGTTTCGATGCTATCCGATAAATGATGTGCCGTTACAATGCTGTCATAATGTTCTTGCAAACGAATGCTTTCAAACCAGTCATAACGCAGTTTTCTTGCCGCCATTTGAATTGATATTTTTTCTTGGGCTGCAAAATCTTCTGTGTCGAAACGAATCGAATAAAATGCAAGATTATGTTTTGCGGCAAATGCTTTTGCAAAATTTTCATTCTCGTCCGATTCCTTTCCACGCAACTGAAAATTAACATGCGCAATACCAATTTGGAATTTCGATGCCAGTAATAATTCGGCTAGCACAACAGAATCTATACCTGCACTAAAGGCGAGTAAAATTCGTTCTTCTTTCTGGAAGAGTTTTTGCTGGGCAATATGTTCTTGAAAAAGGGCAAGCATGGTCTTGTAAAAATAAGCAAAAAATAGGCTTTCTTCCGATTATATGCTCGATTATCCTTATTTTTACTGCATTGAAAAAGTTATTGACCATACTATTTGTTTTCTTAGCTATGCTTGCGCAGGCTCAAACACCAACGCGTGTAGAGGTCATCAATGCAGATGTATTAGAATTTGTAAAAACGGGTAACCAAACCATTCAAAAGCTCAAAGGCCATTGCGCATTTAAGCAAGACAATGTGTTATTGTACTGCGATTCGGCTCTTAAGAACTCCGAAACCAATTCGGTTGATGCATTTGGTCATGTGCATATTCAACAAGGAGATTCTTTAAATTTATACGGCGATTTTATTCATTACGATGGCGATCTTAAATTAGCTAAGCTATCATCGAATGTGCGCGTGCTGCATAACGATATGGTATTAACTACCGATGTGTTAAACTACGATACTAAAAATAGAATCGCTACTTATGTGCAAGGCGCTAAAATTACCAGTGGCGAAAATGTTTTGCAAAGCAAGTTGGGCTATTATTATGTAAAAAATGCGGATGCGTTTTTTAAAAATCAAGTGGTATTAACTAACCCAAAATACACCATCACTTCCGATACTTTAAAATACAATACGACTTCTAAGGTCTGCACTTTTTTTGGTCCAACCGAAATTAAATCTACCGAAGATTATATTTATACCGAATTAGGAACTTATAATACGATTACAGATTTAGCGCAGTTCACTAAAAAATCTTTTTATGTTGCGGGCGCTCAAAAATTAACTGGAGATGTATTAAGCTACGATCGAAAAAAAGGAATTGGTAAAGCAAGCAATCATATTATTTTTACCGATACCGCACAACACTTAATTTTAAAGGGAAACAAGGCGGTCTATAATCGCTTAAAAGAAACCGCAGTCGTTACTAATCAAGCCTATGTAGTATTAATTTTAGACGGAGATTCTTTATTTGTATCGGCCGATACGCTGCGCAGTTTTATGGATAAAACTAAAACCTATCGTACTGTTTTGGCTTATCACGATGTGCTGCTTTATAAATCTGATATGCAAGCGCGTTGCGATTCTATTGTATTTAGTTTTCAAGATTCGGTGATGAGTTGTTATCATCAACCAACTGTTTGGTCGGAGGGAGCACAATTAACTGCCGATTTTATTAAAGCTAAAATTAAAAATGAGCAAATAGATCAAATGGATTTTTTAGGAAATGCATTTTTGGTGATGGTAGATTCGCTTGATTCGGCAAAGTTTAATCAAGTGCGCGGTAAAAATATGTTTGGCAATTTTAATAACGGCGAATTAGCTACTATTCTGAGCGAAGGCAATGGCCAAAGTGTTTATTTTGCTAGGGAAGAAGACGGTACTATGCAAGGAGTGAATAAAGCCGATTGCAGTCGTATGTTGGTGCGTATTGCGAATCAAAAAGTGCAAAGCGTGGCTTTTATCAATAAACCCGATGCTACTTTTTATCCAGATGGCGAATTGAAAGACGAAGAATTAAAATTAAAAGGATTTACTTGGCGACAACAATTACAGCCTAAAAGCAAGGCCGAAGTTATTCAGCGCAAAAGCAAAATTAAAAACAAAAAATAATCTTAGCAATTTTTTATAAATGCAGCAAGCTTCGCTACTGCAATTCCTCGGTGAGATATTTGCGTCTTTTCGCTTAAGCTCATTTCCGCAAAACACCTGTCGTATCCATTGGGTTTAAAAATGGGATCATAACCAAATCCATTACTACCACTTAACTGCTCGGTAATTTTTCCATCTACTTTACCTTCAAAAATAAATTCTTTACCTTCAAAAATTAAAGCAATCACCGTTCTGAAAGCTGCATTCCTATTAGACTTGCCAAGTAGCGCTTGCAATACTTTTTCATTATTTTTTTGATGATTTACCGGTCCGCCCGCATATCTTGCCGAATACACACCAGGTGCGCCATTGAGTGCTTCAATTTCTAAACCCGAATCATCTGCAAAACAATTTTGTTGATAGATGTTATAAATATGGCGTGCTTTAATTAAAGCATTTGCGACTAATGTATCACCAGTTTCTGGAATGTCTTCGGTAAAGCCAATATCAGCTAAAGTTTTTAATTCAAATGCAGAACCAATTAGCAATTGAATTTCGGAAACTTTGTGTGCGTTATTGCTGGCAATGATAAAAGTATGCGACATGAAAATTACTTGATTTCTTCGTAATCAACAAAATCTCCTTTGTCTTGCAAATGGCTTTTCTTTTTTTCAGCAGGTGGCATATAATCCACATGAATTTCCCCTTCGCGGGTTTGTGGTCTTTGTTGTTGATTATTGAAATTTTCTTGCGCTTTTTTTACAACGGTTTTAACCATCAAAGGCAAGAATAATCTGGCTAGCAAGCGAAAGCCATAAACAATTAATATAAGGGTAAGGATGAATCTTAACATGTTCTTAAATTCTGCTCAAATATACGCTTTCGTTAAAATTTGCGCTATAAAAATGCAATTTACTTTGTAAATTTTTCATTATAAACGTGCTCCAAAGCGTACATATCGTCTCTCCATTTGGCTGCCATAATAAAATCTAAGTCTTTAGAGGCTTTCTCCATTTCTTTTTTGCTTTTATCTATGGTGGCTTTGAGTTCCGCTTGGGTCATGTATTGTACAATTGGATCTGCCGCAAAACTATTGATGTCTTTTTCAATATAAGGTTGCTGAACACCATCTTTAAAATCCATTACCGAAGTTTGTTTGATAATGGCTTCTCTGCTTTTTTTAACGGTGGTTGGCGTAATACCATGTTCCTCATTATATTTAATTTGCTTTAATCTTCTTCGATTGGTTTCATCGATGGTGCGCGCCATCGAGTCGGTTGTTTTATCGGCATACATAATTACGCGTCCTTCCGAATTTCTAGCGGCACGCCCAATGGTTTGTATCAATGCCCTATCCGAACGCAAGAAACCTTCTTTGTCGGCATCTAAAATAGCCACGAGTGCTACTTCTGGTAAATCTAATCCTTCTCTTAATAAATTAATTCCGATTAACACATCAAAAACCCCCAATCTTAAATCGCGTAAAATTTCTACGCGTTCCATGGTTTTAATTTCCGAATGAATGTAACGGCATTTGATATTTAATTTGGCCATGTACTTGGCTAATTCTTCGGCCATGCGTTTGGTGAGCGTTGTTACTAAAATACGGTGACCATTTTTAATCGATTTATCAACTTCATCTAATAAATCATCTACTTGATTAACCGCAGGTCTAATTTCTATGATAGGGTCTAAAAGGCCCGTTGGGCGGATCACTTGTTCGACTACCACACCTTCGGTTTGCTTTAATTCATAATCGCCTGGCGTAGCACTTACATAAATAATTTGTTGAGTCAGCGTTTCAAATTCATCAAAATTCAAAGGCCTATTATCCATAGCAGAT
The DNA here is from genome assembly GCA_903951325.1 of uncultured bacterium. Taxonomy (GTDB): domain Bacteria; phylum Bacteroidota; class Bacteroidia; order Sphingobacteriales; family Sphingobacteriaceae; genus CAIKLP01. The sequence continues at coordinate 12,488 of CAJBBN010000082.1, read as the reverse complement.
GGTAATCTAAAACCATATTCTACCAAAGCCATTTTTCTAGAACGATCACCGCCATACATCGCCCTAATTTGCGGAACAGTTACATGGCTTTCGTCTATCACTAATAAATAATCTTTTGAAAAATAATCTAACAAACAGAAAGGTCGGTCGCCGGTTTTTCTGCCATCAAAAAATCGAGAATAATTTTCGATGCCCGAACAATAACCTAATTCGCGAATCATTTCTAAGTCGTAGGTTACGCGGTCTTCAATTCTTTTGGCTTCTAAAAATCTTCCTTCGGATTCAAAGGAAGCTTTTCTAGCCATCAATTCATCTTGAATTTGTCTGATCGCACCTTGCGTTCTATTCTTTGGCGCCACATATAAATTCGCAGGAAAAATGGCTACGTTGTCCATTTTCTCTAGTGTTTTACCGGTTACCGGATCTATGGTGCACATCTCTTCAATTTCATCTCCGTAAAAAGATAAACGCAATGCATAATCGGCATAAGCTAAATGAATATCTACGGTATCACCTTTTACTCTAAAAGTGCCGCGTCTAAATTCTTCGGTAGTTCTGGCATAAAGTAATTCTACCAATCGAAATAAAAAGGCATTGCGTGTAACTACATCACCCACTTTTAATCGAATCACACTATCGGTAAAATCATCCGGATTTCCCATACCATAAATACAGGAAATAGAAGAGACCACAATAATATCTCTTCTACCAGAAACCAATGCAGAGGTAGTGCGCAAACGCAGCTTCTCAATTTCATCGTTGATTTTTAAATCTTTTTCGATGTAAGTATTGGTGGTTGGTAAATAAGCTTCGGGCTGGTAATAATCGTAATATGACACAAAATAATTGACCGCATTTTCTGGAAAGAATTGCTTGAACTCCCCGTACAGCTGGGCTGCCAGGGTTTTATTATGACTTAAAATAAGCGTAGGCTTTTGTGTTTGTTGAATAAGATTGGCAATCGTAAATGTTTTACCAGATCCGGTTACGCCTAATAAATTCTGATAAACTTCTCCTTGATTTACACCAGCCACTAATTGCTTGATGGCTTCTGGTTGGTCGCCAGTTGGAAAATACTCGGAGGTTAATTTAAAGTCCATGATAATTCAACAACAGTTATTTGCAAAGGTTTTCAAATACAGCGATATATTTTGCTGCTACTTTTTTTGAATCTACTAAAGTTAATATTCCTTCGCGGGTGTTGCTGGAAAGATCGTTTGTTAGACAATGTACTATACCATTTTGCAAATCTGTTAAGTCTTGAAATTTTGCAAGATAACCATTGTGCAAATGTTGAATAAGGTCTGGCATGCCACCAATTTGGAAAGCGACCACGGGTGTGCCACAGGCCAAAGATTCTACTACCGTGTTCGGTAAATTATCTTGTTGCGAAGGCGTAACAAAAACATCGGCGGCTGCATATGCATTGGCCATTGCCTTTGAGCCGTTTAAGCGGCCAGTATAATATATGGTAGTTTCAAATTTTGGTTGCGCTGCCTTTCTACCAATGACTAAAATTTCATATTTATTTTTCCAATCTGCATCCGATTTTTCTAAACCTAATATTGCATCTTCAAACCACTCAAAACCTTTTCTTTGATCGCTCAAACTCATCGACACAAATAAAATAATTTTTTTATCTGTTGTAATGCCAAAATAATTTTTGGCTTGCGCGCGGTCCAGGGGTTTAAATTCGCTTAGGTCGAGTGTATTTGGAATAACCGTAACTGGATTATTTTTGGTCAAGGCGCTTTTGCTAGTTTCTGTAGCTAACCAATTGCTCGGACAAATAAAATGAATGCGATCGCTGTATAGTTTTTGCTTTGCTTTAAATTGATGTAAACTGATATTAGTCAGCGAATCATTTTTTAATAAATGGCAATGGCTGCATTCGCTTTCAAATTTTCTGCAATCTTCATTGTAATGGCAGCCACCGGTAATGGCCCACATATCGTGTAAAGTCCAAGCAATGGGTTTGCCAAGGTTTTGTATGGCTTGCAGCTCCGATAGGCTTAAATAGGCATTTTGCGCCCAATGCAAATTAATTACATCTGCATTTTTAATTAATGGATGATTGGCTAAATTTGGTCCAAATGCGGCTAAGCTAAATTCTTTTCCATTGCGTTTAAAAATCTGCAAGAGCAATAGTTCCAAGAAAAACAAAGCTTGGTTCCATTTTAATAGAAAGTAATTGCTCGAAAATATTTGCACATTTTTTTGTGCCCCATTGCTTTCGCGCACCAACATATTACATTCTACACCTGCTGCACAAAGCGATTGCATCAGCCTATTAGCGGCTACTGCTGCTCCACCTTTATCGGCTGCGGTATTCACAATTACTACTTTCATTATTTTTTGTAAGCAAAAATATTGAGTTGTAAATCGTATGTTTTATTTTCGTGTCTGTTTACAAAAGGATGGTTTCTTTTGTTTTCAGTTTTAATATAATAATGAAAACCAGCATTACTTAAAATGCTCAATATATTTCCAAGCGATTGGTTTTCTTTTGCAGTAGAATGGTATTCAATGAATAATTGATTTACTTTGTGCAATTCGGCCGAACAGTCAGGAATCACTGTGTTTTCGGCGCCTTCAATATCCATTTTTAAAAAATCAATGCTTTCAAATTTACCCAACATTTCTTTTAAGCTCATTGAAGGAATGATTTCTGCCGTGCTATTATTATCGATGCTACCACCGTCTGATCCTTCGGAAGCAAAACGAACCCCATCGTTATGTGTCCAAACTGCTTTGGCAATTACATTTACTTGCGAAGCGTTGTTATTTTTTAAATTCCATGCCAGTGTTTGCGCAATGGCTTGATCCGCTTCTATGCAATAAATTGCTGCGTCTTTAAATCGATTGGCAAAATAAATACCGCTTAATCCAATATTCGAACCGCAATCAATTATAACGGGATTTGTTTTAGTACAATTAAATAAATAAGATTCTTCGACTAGAATTTCTCTAAACTGATAAATAAAAGAAAGGGCATCGGGCACTTGTAATTCCCAACCATTCACTTTTATTTTTCTAGGCGAATACCTTGGGGCATCGCCATATTGAAAAGCCAATCGATTAAACTGACGAACCGCTTTGCGGGTCAGGAAGTAGTAAAGGTTGCGAAAACTAATTTCTAGAAAAAGTCTCATGTTTGTTCTTAAAAAGCTAAAATAAGCCGAATAATCAGGATAAACATAAATATTTGTAAATTCTTCTAAATTTGCCTTATAATACTTCAAATGAGAAAACTTGCCCTGCTAACCAATAAATTAGGCTTCATCGGAATATTCCTGAAGGTGATCATTATTATACTGAATAAATTAAGTAAGTGGTTGAGGACAGCTAGCTTAGAAATCAAATACCAATGTCATATACATCCTGATGCACAAATTTTATATACCGATGCCAAAAGGTTTGCTTTAGCAGAAGGTGTTTTTATTGGCGCCAATACTATTTTAATTTGTGCCGACGATGCAAAAGGCGAATGGGGTGTCTCGCATTTAAGTATTGGTAAAGGAACTTCTATAGGCGAGATGAATAATATTCGTGCCGGTGGCGGAACGATTCGCATTGGCGAAAAATGTATTTTAGCACAACACATTAGTATTGTCGCAGCGAATCATTTAATCGCACCAGGTGAATTCATGATTGATCAAGCTTGGGATACCACTAAAAATTTTATTGTTATTGAAGATGATGTTTGGATTGGCAGCGGAGTGCAAATTATGCCCGGCGTCACCATTGGCAAAGGCGCTGTAATCGGTGCAGGCAGTGTGGTTACCAAAGATGTAGAACCGAATAGCATTGTGGTAGGAAGCCCCGCAAAATTAGTGCGCATGCGTTAATTCGCTGCAACATCAGCATTAGTCGAAGCATCAGCCGCAAACGAAGCACGCAGGTCAGCTTCTAAGCTCTCGAAGCACTTTTCATTACATATTCAAAAGCCTTCACATAGCGTTTACTCACTGTTCGAATATTAATTTCTTCTTTAATTATTTGCAAAGATCTTTCGCCAAATAATTTCAGTTTAGCCTCATCTTGCAAGAGCAAATCAATGTTATCGCACAAACTTGTTAAGTTGTCTCTTTCAAAATAATAGCCATTGTAATCGGCGCGTACAATTGATTTTTCGGTACCATCTGCCACCGAACAAATAATCGGTAAACCATAGCACATGGCTTCATTAATAGACAGGCCGCCCATTCCAGCTAGTACATAAATAGAGGCAGATTTAAATACGCGACCTAATTCCATCGGATCGTAAATAGCGCCTAAGAAAATAATATCGCTATCTGCCGCAGCATAATTTTTTAAATAAGCTTCTTCTGGTCCATTGCCCACAATGGTTAAAGTAAGTTGAGGGTATTTATTTTTCAGCTTACGGTAAGCATCAATTAATAAATCAACGCGTTTCCATTTCACTAATCTACCTACATGTAATAAATTTGGATGCTCCGCTTTTTGTTCATGTAATTGGGCTTCAATGGCTAAATGCGTATCGGTATCGGGAGAATTATAAGTAATAAATATTTTTTCTTTTGCTACGCCGTAAGATGCAATGTTTTCAATCGCTTCATCGATATAATATACATGCGCATCCACCATTCTTAAATAAAATCCGCGCAATTGCGTAATCAAATAAAATTTTAAAAAGCCAAAGAAATTTTTTCCTGCAGCATCTGCTTCTCCACCAGTAAATTGTTCGCTGTAATAAAAAGATTTGATGTTATTTTTTGCTGGCAAATTAAATGGAATGCCTTTGTAAATTAATTTTATCTTATATTTTTTAATCGTTTCACGCAAGGTCGAATTAAAAATTAAATCGAGGGCATAAGGCCAACCAATTACTAAAATATCGGGTTGTTCTGCTGCTAAAATTTCGGGTAAATTTTTAAAATAAGGTTTGCCTAAAAAACCAATGGCTTCTTCGCCGCTAATGGTTCGGGTATTGGATTGCGTTTGCACATGCACGCCTTCGCCTCGTGATTGGCTTTTGCCTTGCGGAATAATAGCAGCCACCTCCATTCCCTCGTCGTTTTGTAAATGTCCGAGTAAGGCCGATAAATAATGGGCAAGGCCCGGAAAGGTGAACAATACTTTCATAATCTTTGGCTTTCTAGCGCGCTGTTTCTATTTTCAAGACGAATGTAGTATTTTAGAGCAAAATTTTGAAGTTTTATCCGATCAAATGAACGAATATAGACATAATAGTTCCGAAGCAATCCAAAGAACCCAACCTGGTTGGTTTCACCCTCGTCGATATTACCTTAACATGTTGCGCAAACTCATTGAGTATGCCATCGAAAAACATATTAAATCTAACAATGGCATTTTGGTCGATTATGGATGTGGTAGTATGCCTTATAAAACTTTATTCGAAACCAAAATCAATAGTTATTTAGGCGCAGACCTTTCCGATAACCCAGCCATCGATATTAAATTAGATGCACAAGGGAAATTAAATTATGCTGATAGTGCAGCCGATATCTTATTGTCTACGCAGGTTTTAGAGCATGTCGATGATCCCGAATTATATTTACAAGAATCGCATCGTATTTTAAAGAATGATGGATTGTTATTATTAACCACACACGGTTATTGGATGTTTCATCCAGATCCAAATGATTTTTGGCGTTGGACTTCGAGTGGATTAAAAAAAGTAGTGGAAAGAAATGGTTTTGAAGTGGTTGATTTTAGGGGCATCATTGGCAGGCCTGCTATGGGTTTGCAGTTGTTTCAAGATGGTTTGATGTTTAATTTGCCTAGCCCTATTAAACAAATATTTATTTTCATCATGCAAATTTTCATTCATTTATTCGATAAAGTAACTAAGCAAGAAACAAAAAATACCGATGCTTGTACTTTTTTGGTAGTAGCTAGAGCAAAAAAATAACATGAGATTATTAATTGCATATCCTAATCCTAATTCATATTCTGAAACATTTGTTAGGGATCATATAAAGCATTTAGAACCAGTGGCCACCCTTACCAATGGTTGGATGCCTTTTCAAGATGCCAATAGAAAATCTATTTTCAATGGCTTGTTTATGGTTGATGTAATTCGCGGTGCTTGTAAAAAATATTTTCCATCATTTTATTTTAAACAATACCAAAAAGCATTAAAAAGCTATTTGAAAAATGAGCGCATAGAGGTCGTCTTGGCCGAATATGGAATTACAACGAGTAATATGTATGAGGTTTGTTATAGTCTAGGTATACCTATTACTGCTCATTTTCATGGATTTGATGCTTATGAATATAAGACAATAGCCAATTATAAAGACAAGTATTTATACATGTCGGGTTTTTTAAATGCAATAATCGTTGTTTCAGCCGAGATGAAACAAGAATTAATGAAATTAGGAATTTCAGAAAATTTGATCAATGTAAACTCATGTGGTGTTAATGTTGATTTTTTTAATTCCACTAAACCGGAATTAAATGAAAAAATTATTTTATTTACTGGTAGATTTACTGCAAAAAAGGCACCAAACTTAACGATTAAGGCATTTGACATTGTTCTAAAAAAACATCCAGATGCAAAACTATGGATGATAGGTGGTGGGGAGCTTTTTGAAAGTTGTGTTAAATTGATAAAAGAATTAGCAATCGAGAAAAGTGTAGAATTGTTAGGAGTAAAAAAACCATCCGAAATCTCTGATTATTTAAAACAATCAAAAATATTTGTTCAACATTCAAGAAGAACAAAAACAGGAGATTCTGAAGGTACTCCGGTTTCTGTTTTAGAGGCTTCATCTACTGGATTGCCAATTGTTAGCACCAAACATGCTGGAATAAAGGAAGCCGTAATTCATGGTAAAACTGGTTACCTAGTGGATGAGGGAGATTATCAAATGATGGCCGAATTTATTATTCGTCTTTTAGAAGATCAATCAAGTGTTAGGGATTTCGGTGCTGCTGCAAGACAACATATGATTGATAATTATTCTATGTCAAAACAAATCAAAGGTATTCAAGTAATTTTAAATATATAAATATGAATTTAGTTAGCCCTATTACGAATAGTCAAAATGTTACTGTTTTAAAAAAAATTAATTCAGAAAAAATAATTAATCTTTATAAAAAAATAGGATTTGATGTAAGTAGCAGCTTCTTAGGCTTAAAGACAATTGATGTTTGTAGGTGTGAAGATTCTAAGTTGGTATATTTTTCACCTAAATCTATTGCAGGTGATGCAAGATTTTATGAAGCATTAGATAAAAATGCGCCAAACTACTATTCTCCTTGGAAATGGGAGCATGAACAAGTAATTAAATATGTTGAACCTACTAATAAAATTTTAGAAATAGGTTGTGCATACGGAACTTTTTTAAAAAAAGCAAAATCTAAAGGAATATCAAATGCTATTGGTTTAGAGTTAAATGAAAATGCAATTGCTGATGGAATAAAAAGTGGATTAGATATAAAAGGAGAATTAATTGCAGAACATAAAATTAAACATGCCAATTATTACGATTTAATTTGTTCTTTTCAAGTGGTGGAACATATCGCAGAACTCAAAGATTTTTTTGCAGATAGTATTGCTTGTTTAAAGCCAGGCGGGCTCTATGCCATCAGCGTTCCTAACAACGAATGTTATTTATTTAGCAACGACCCCGATCATACGTTAAATTTACCACCACATCATATCAATTTATGGGAGGAGCAATCCTTGCGTAATATTGCGCCATTGTTTGGCTTAAGCGTGCTAGCGGTGCATAAAGAGCCAGCAAATAAATTAAATTATGGTAATTATTACGAAGTGTTTTTACGCAACACTTTAAAATTAAAAGGCGAGACGCTGGAATTAGTATATAAAATGACCCGGCCAATCGTTAAATTAGCCATACGCTTGCAGCCACCAAAATATGGTGCTTGTATTACCGTTATTTATCAAAAGCAATAAATTGGGAATCGTTATCCGTCAAAGTTTCAAATCTATTATCGTTCAATATTTGGGCGTGGTTTTGGGCTATATCAATATTGTGTGGTTATTTCCAAAATGTTTGCCACTCGATCAAATAGGTTTGATCCGATTTATTTTAGAGATGGGTTTATTCTTAGCTTACTTTGCACAAATTGGCGTACCCAATGCGGTCAATAAATTTTACCCTTATTTTAGAAACAAAGATAAAAACGACCAAGGTTTTCAATTTTTTATTTTTGTAACGCCTATTATTGGGATTGTATTTTTTAGCATCGTATTTATTTTAATGCGACCCTTGTTTGTCAGTTCTTTTCAAGAGAACTCGCCCTTAGTACTGCATTATTACTGGTACTTCATCCCCTTTACCATTATTTATGTTTATCAAAATATTACCGAATAATATTGCAGCACACAAATGCGCATTGTAGTTCCAAAATTGATTCGCGATGTGTATTTACGATTCGGTATGTCATTACTATTGATCGCTAATTATTTACATTATTTAACGTTTGATCAATTAATGGTGGCCATTACTTTATTGTATTTTTCTGGTTTGCTCATCAATATTGTTTATATCCATCAGTTAAGAGGCATTAATCTTAAACCAGATTTTACGGTTTTAAAAGATGCCAAAATTAAAAGAGAAATTTTATATTTCTTGGGCTTCATTATTATTGCTGGCATAGGTTCTACGCTGGTTAATAAAATTGATAGTTATATGATTAGCTCGCTCATTAACTTATCCAGTTTTACAGTTTATTCTACCGCATTATTTATTGCTACGGTAATTGAAATGCCTTACCGAGCGGTTAGTCAAATAAGTACGCCCATTGTAGCCGAAGCGCTTAAGCAAAACGATATGGTTAAGGTGAAAGATATTTACCGTAAATCGGCTATCAATCAAACCTTGGTGGGCTTGGCTATTTTTCTATTAATATGGATTAATACCGATAGTATTTTTGCCATGATGCCGAATGGCGAAGCTTTTAAAGCAGGCAAGTATGTCATTCTATTTATTGGCCTCAGTAAAATTTTCGATTTGCTTACCGGCGTTAATTCTGCCATCTTAAGCAATTCTAAATTTTATTATTTTGGATTGTATTTTATGTTTGTGTTGGCGGCCATTGCCATTACGAGTAATTATTTATTGATTCCGCAATTAGGAATTATAGGAGTCGGTATTGCCACTGCATTATCTATTTTAATATATAATAGCTTGCTTACTTTCTTTGTAAATTATAAAATGAATATTCATCCCTTTACCCTACAAACCCTATGGCTATTGCTGATTGGAGCAGGTATGTTTGTATTGAATATGTTTATTCCTACTATTACTAATATTTACCTCGATATTATTTTGCGATCTGCCATCATCATGGGCTTGTATTTATTTTTAATTTACCGCTTGTGTATTTCTGAAGAAATGAATAATACCCTGCGCGTGGTACTCGATAGAATCAAGACCAGGCGCATTCGTTAATTCAATTTAAATAGCGTAAATAGATTTAATGGCTGCTACAATTCTTTCGGCAGTATGACCATCCCATAAAGGCGGAATGCCTCCTTTTTTCCAATTGCCTGCAAATAATTTTTCGAGTGTAGGTTTAATCGCCGCTGGATCGGTGCCAATTAATTCGTTGGTACCAATGCTACAAGTTTCGGGTCTTTCGGTGCTGCTTCTTAAAGTAATACATGGAATTTGCATCACGGTAGTTTCTTCTGTAATGCCTCCAGAGTCGGTAATTACGGCCTTTGCATGTTTCACTAAATAGTTAAAGGCTAAATAGCTCATAGGTTCTGTTAAATATAAATTATCGAAATTCATACTTAATTGAGCCAACATTTTTGCGGTGCGCGGATGCACCGGAAATACTACTTTGTGTCCTTGTGTATGTTGCATAATTTCGGACAATAATTGTTGTAATTGCGTATCTGCATCTACATTCGATGGACGGTGCAAAGTCAATACAAAATAATTTTGTGGGGTTAATTTTGCATCCTCCCAAAAATCAGGTTGCTTAAAATTCGGCATTTGTTTTAGCAAAGTATCAATCATGGTATTGCCCACAAAAAATACGCTGCTATCTGCCACCCCTGCATTTTTTAAATTGGTATTGGCTACTTCCGAAGTGGTAAAAAAGTAATCGGTAATCGAATCGGTTACCATGCGATTAATTTCTTCGGGCATGCTGCGGTCGCCAGAACGAATGCCTGCTTCCACATGGGCCACATCTATGTTTAATTTTTTAGCAGCAATGGCGCAAGCCATCGTCGAGGTTACATCGCCTACCACTAAACATAAATTACTTGGGGATTCTAGTAATAAAGCCTCGTAGCCCATCATAATTTTAGCGGTTTGCTCGGCTTGTGTGCCCGAACCAACTTCTAAATTTACATGAGGTGCAGGAATTCCTAACTGTTCAAAAAAATCACCACTCATTTTTTGATCGTAATGTTGACCCGTATGAATTAAACGAAAATCAATAGCAGTACCTTTTTGTTTTTCTAATTCAATTGCCGCAATAATGGGTGCAATCTTCATGAAGTTTGGGCGTGCGCCCGCAATAATATCGATGCGTATCATTATGCGTTTGTTGTATTTTTTTTGTAAGCCATAAACAAATTACCAGCAACTAATAAAAGTAATAAGATAGAACTCACGCCTGCAATTTTTTCGCCTAAGAAATAATTTGCGGGTTCAAATCTAAAAGAAACTTCGTGTTTGCCTGCAGGTATTTTCATCCCGCGCAATACATAGTTTACTCTAAAATGATCTGTCTTTTGTCCATCTACATAAGCGTTCCAGCCTTTCTCATAATATATTTCCGAGAATACGGCAAAGCTTTCTGCAGCGGTATTACTCGTATAGTTTAAGGTATCGGGGCTGTAATAAGTTAAAGCAATATTGGCCGTGCTATCTTTTTTCAAATTCATTACACCTACGCGCTCTTTAAATCTTTGGTCGATAAATACGGTTTGCTTTGGATCAAAATTAGTTAAAGCCAACATTTCAGAATCTGCACTGGCTACATATTTTATGTCATTAATAAACCATGCGTTACCACAAGCCATTGGGTTTGTTTGTGGAATGGCTTGATTGCTTCCTTGCGGTGCAGTAATAAAATATTTAGTATTCAGCATGCTCAATACATTCATATTGCCTTTCGAAATTTGATTTTCAATTAATTCTTGGTAGCGTTTTAATTTTGCTGCATGGTAACCACCAATAGATTTATGGTAGCGCGAAGTATTGCCATCGGTAAATGGATTTACCGTTAAGTTATACACGCGGTAATACATCGCAGGATCTTTCAAGATCTCTAGATCTACTGCATTTGGTGGCACCTCGTTGTCTAAGTTTTTTACTTTTTTACCAAAGTTGTCATTGTTCAAATATCTTTTATCTACTGCCCACATATCAATGGTAATGGTTAAAGCCAAACCAATTAATAAGTAATTGCTTTTTATTTTCTTAGCAATAAATGCGTAGAGTAATCCGGCGCCAATTAAAATAAAGGCAAAAGATCTCAGTGCATCCATGCGCAATAAACTTTCGCGGTCGGCACTAATGGCACTAATTAATTGTTCGTAAGATTCGCCGAAAGAAGCTTTGTCTCTGGTTTCGTTGATAAAACTACCCGCTAAGCCAGGCATCACTGCAAATAGGAGCGCCAAGCCACCCACTACAAAAAATGCATTGCGAACTTTTTTCAATAATACTTTTGAATTTTCTTTCGTATTGATAATTTCTTCGACTGCAAATGCCGCCATTAAAGGAACCAATAAACTGGTCACCGTTAAAATAGAAGACACCGCTCTAAATTTATTGTAATAAGGGAAATGATTAAAGAAGAAATCCGAAAGGAATAAAAAGTTTTTACCCCAAGATAAGGCCAAGGTTAACACAACGGTTGCTAAAATCCACCATTTTTCTTTTCGTTGTACAATAAAAAATCCTAAAATAAATAAGAACAATACAATTGCACCAAAATAAATCGGCCCCGCAGTAAAGGCTTGATCGCCCCAATACAAAGGCAATTGCTTAATTATTTGTGGAGCGTTGGGTACATTTCTGTCTTTTAAAAATTTATAAGTCTCCGAATTTTTAGACAAGGCACCCGCAGAAGCACCACCATTAAAATTAGGAATCAATAAGGTAAAAGATTCGCCTACACCATAGCTGTATTCAAAAGCATATTCTTCGCTCAAACCATCTTTGCTAGCTTTCGGATCGAGTGTTAATTCCGATTTTCCTCTAATAGATTCTTTGGCATATTCTTCTGTTAATAAAAGCGGTGTAATATTTACCGCAACCGCTAACACAGCAGCAGCAGCTAATACAGCCGATGATTTAAAGAAATTAGCAATCGTTTTATCTTTAATCGCATAAATAAATTGCACAATTACATAAATGCCAATGGCCATGGCTAAGTAATAACTCATTTGGTAGTGATTGGCTTTTATTTGTAAAGCCAAAGCCAATGCAGTAACAGTCGCGCCTTTTAATAATTCGTTTCGATAGGCCATAATAATACCCGCAATTGTTGGGGCAAACAAG
>CAJBBN010000081.1 GCA_903951325.1 uncultured bacterium | reverse complement strand
TATGGTTCGCTTTTTTAGTAAATATATTTTATTTCTTTTTTTTATTTCTTGCCATAATTTATATGCGCAATTCGTAACAATTACTCCTTCATTTGCAACACAAAATGATCAGGTCACTATTTTGTTTGATGCCTCCAAAGGAAACAAAGCTTTATTGGGTCAAACGGTTGTATATGCTCACACAGGAGTAATTACTAATTTAAGTTCATCTGCTACAGCCTGGAAATATGTTCAAGGAAATTGGGGCACCGATGATGCTAAAGTTAAGATGACTAAAGTAGGTACAAATTTATTTTCGCTAACCTACACTATCAATACTTTTTATAGTGTACCTAGTAATGAAACCGTTTTAAAATTAGCTTTTGTTTTTCGTAATCAAGCTGGAAGTATTGTAGGCAGAGAAGCAGATGGCACCGATATTTTTGTTGCCATTGGGTCTGGAAGTTTTCAAGCTAGGTTTGACATAGAAAAAGCGCAATTGCTCAGCATTACCGATACCTTAAAAATAAAAGCCATTACTTCTAAAAAGGCGAGTCTTCGATTATTACAAAATGGTAATGTTATTCAAACCATTACGAATGATTCCATTTTGCAGTTAAGTATTCCAGCAGCATCACTTAGTTATGGTAAGTTTAAATATATATTTGAGGCAACCTTTAATGGTAATACCAAACGCGACACTATGTATGCACTTGTGAGGAATACTCCTCCAATAGTTGTTCCGCCAATGGGAACTAAAGACGGTATCAATTATATTTCGGATACATCTATCGTCTTACAAATTTTTGCGCCCTATAAAAATTTTATTTATGTATGGGGCGATCATTCCAATTGGGAGTTAGATCCAAAGTTTATGATGAATAGAACTCCAGATGGCGCGCGTTATTGGATACAGCTCAATGGTCTTATACCTAACAAAGAATATCGTTTTCAATATTTAATAGATCAAGCACAAATAAAAATTGCGGATATATATGCAGATAAATTATTAGATGCCAATAATGATGCCTATATACCTGCCATTACTTATCCAAATTTAATTCCCTATCCAAAAAATAATACAACCGAATATGTTTCGGTTTTTCAAACAGCTCAGCCTAAATTTAATTGGCAACATAGTGCCACTTTTAAAAAACCTGCTAAAGAAAAACTTTTTATTTACGAATTATTATTACGCGATTTTATTGCTCGTCATGATTTTGAAACTTTAATTGATACGCTAAATTATTTGCAAAAATTAGGTGTGAATGCCATTGAATTAATGCCAGTAAATGAGTTCGAAGGAAATGAAAGTTGGGGATATAATCCTGCATTTTATTTTGCAGTCGATAAATATTACGGTAGCAAAAATGCGTTCAAATCTTTTATAGATGAATGCCATCGAAGAGGGATTGCTGTAATTATAGATATGGTATTGAATCATTCCTTTGGACAAAGCCCAATGGTGCGTATGTATGCAGACGGATCTGGTAGACCAACGGCCAATAATCCATGGTTCAATGTAAATGATAAACATCCTTATGGAGTAGGGTATGATTTTAATCACGAAAGTACAGCTACTCAAAAATTTGCAGATTCTGTTTTGCGTTATTGGATTGAAGATTATAAAGTAGATGGCTACCGTTTCGATTTATCTAAAGGCTTTACGCAAAAAGATACTTATGGTAATGTTGGTGCATGGGGGCAATACGATGCCACACGAATTGCAATATGGAATCGGATTTACAATAAAGTTAGAAGTTATGATAGCTCAGCCTATTTGATTTTAGAACATTTTGCAGACAACTCAGAAGAAAAAGAATTAGCGCAAAAAGGTTTTATGTTATGGGGAAATTTAAATAATAACTTCAACGAAGCCACCATGGGCTATGTAAATACAAGTGATTTAAGTTGGGGAAATTATAAATACAGAACGTGGACAGTTCCGAATTTAGTAACCTATGCCGAAAGCCACGACGAAGAAAGATTGATGTTTAAGAATTTAACATATGGTAATACGGGTATTAATTATTCGGTAAAAAATTTAAATACCGCATTGAAAAGAAATGAAATGGCCATGTGCTTCTTGATTCCTATGCAAGGCCCTAAAATGATCTGGCAATTTGGAGAATTGGGTTACGATATTTCCATAGACTTTAATGGAAGGGTGGGCAATAAGCCTGTTCGTTGGGATTATTTTGCCGATGCAGCCAGAAAAAGATTGTATGAAGTAACTGCTTTATTGGGCTATTTAAAAAACAATGAACCCGCTTTTAGTTCGCCAAATTATGTATACAATACAACAAATAGCATGAAGGTATATAAAGTAACCCATAGCACATTGAACGCAGTCGTTGTGGGTAATTTTAATGTCAAAACAGATTCTACCAGCCCTATTTTTCCTCATTTAGGTAAATGGTATGCCTTATTTTCTGATGACTCCATCACGGTAACTGATTTAAACCAGAAAGTAGTATTAGGGGCAGGAAAATATGTTTTTTGGTTGGATAAAAAGATCAATAAGCCATTTCAACTAACAGGAATTGCGTCAAATCCTTTGGAAAAAGAAGACGAAATTTTTATTTATCCGAATCCTGCACATCAAGAAATATTTATTAATTTTAAAAATGCTGAAGCGGAACCAGTGCAGGTAAAAATAATAAATACGCTAGGTGAAATTGTAAAGCAAGCACAATTCGAGGCTTCAACTGAAAATATAGCATTGAATTTAATTAACCTGACACCAGGAATTTATCAAATTCAAATTATAAAAGGATTACAAATTGCAACTAAAAAAATAATAATTAACTAATACATATGATGAAAAAATTACTTTATCTAGTGTTACTTTTTTCTTCTTTGTCTTCGCTCGCGCAAACAATTAAAGGAAAAGTACAAGACGGTCAAAGGCAGCCTGTAATTGGTGCCAGTGTTTTTCTAGAAGCATCTAAGCAAGCAGTGCAAACAGATGCGATGGGTATGTTTACTTTTAACGTAAGCGAAGCAGGAAAATACAAAGTACGCGTTTCTATGGTTGGCTATAAAAGTCTGTTAAGAGAATTAACCGCTGGCACAACTGTTTATAATTTAACAATCGAAGAAGATTCTAAATCTTTAGAAGATGTAGTAGTTGTTGGTTACGGAACAAAATTAAGACGCGAAGTAACGGGTTCTATTTCAAAAATTTCTGCAAAGGAATTAAACGATTTACCTGTTCAAAGTTTTGAAGGAGCATTGCAAGCAAAGCTACCGGGCGTTCAGGTAACTACTGGTAGTGGAATTGCAGGCTCAGGAGCAGTCGTTAGAATTCGTGGGGTAGCTTCTATTAGCGCAGGCGGTGATCCATTATATGTGGTAGATGGTATTCCAATTACACAAGATTATTTCTTGCAAGGAAATGGCGGCGCCATGAATAACAATCCATTGGCAAGTATTAATCCAGACGACATCGAATCTATTGACGTATTAAAAGATGCGGCGGCTACTGCAATTTATGGATCAAGAGGATCTAACGGTGTGGTAATTATTACGACAAAACGTGCCAATAAAAAAGGCGTGCAAGTAAGTTACACCGGTAGTGTTAGTACTTCTCAACCAACCGCATTGCCAGACATGCTAGACAGTAAACAATATGTGCAATTGTACCAAGAGGCCTACGAAAATGATGGCGGAACTGGACAAGGTGTTTATTGGGATGGGGTAACCAATACTGATTGGGTTGCCTTAACTACACAAACAGGAATTAAACAAGCGCACAACGTTTCGGTTGCTAAAGGCGGAAAAGATTTCTCTATTTTAGGAAATGTGTCTTATAATAAAAATGAAAGTTTTTTAGTGGGCAATAGTTATGACAGAACCTCGATGCGTTTAAATGCAGATTATAATATTACGCCAAAATTAAAAGCAAGCTTATCAACTTCATTTAGTAATGGTATCAACAATCGTGTGAATACTGCGTGGGCAGGCGGTTTGGGAGCGGCAATGTCTACTTTATTGCCAATTCAATCTGCGTATAATCCAGACGGAACTTTAGCAAATTCGCCAGTGAGAGATCAGTCTTTAAGAAAATGGCAAACTGCAGAAAATAGATTTATTAACGGTTTAACTTTGAATTATAAAATCAACGATAATTTTTCTGCATTAGTAAAAGGAAGTAGTGATTACATGATTCTTTTAGATGATATATATAATCCAAAAGAGTTAATCAATACTACGCATGCCGGAAATGCAAACAGATACGGTACTACTGTAAATAACTATAATTATTATGCGCAATTAAATTATACGAAAGAAATTAATACGGATAATAAATTTACGGCAATGATTGCTAATGAATTTCAAAGTTCGACCACTAGTTCTTATAATAAAAACGAAGACGATAGAACGGCTGGATTTAATGTGAATTCCGATTCAACCAATGCGACCTTTAAAAAGTTTACAAATGCCGATCAACAATGGGCTTTCTTAAGTTATTTTACTCGTTTAGGTTATGCTTATAAAAACAAAATGTTTTTTGAGTCGACGGTTCGTATGGATGGTTCGTCTAAATTTGGTAAGAACTACCGTTATGGTATTTTCCCTGCCTTCTCTGCATCGTGGGTGTTGAGCGAAGAATCATTTGTGAAAAACTTAGGATTTATCAGCTCTTCAAAATTAAGAACAAGTTATGGAAAGAGTGGTAATGCAAATATTCCAAACTATCAAAATGTGGGTGTGTTCCAAAATCCAAGCAGTACACCAAATTATAATGGAAATCCTACTACTTTCCCAATTCAATTAGAAAATCCAAATTTAAGATGGGAAACATCTTGGTCTTATAACTTAGGTTTAGACATGGGATTTTTAAATGATCGATTTACTTTCTCTTTCGAATATTATAATAAGCAATCGAGCGATGTATTGATGTCGCTTGCCGTACCTCCATCAATTGGTTTTTCTAACTATTGGGATAACGTTGGTAAAATTACTAACTCCGGTTTAGAGTTATCTTTAACTTCAAGAAATATCAATAGAGATTTAAAATGGACTACGCAGTTTAATATTTCGAGAAATAAAAATGAAATTACCAGCATTGGTGTTTACACCGAAGATGCAGTAGGCGGTGGTACAAACGATACCAGGGTAGTTGTTGGACAACCAGTAGGAACTAACTTCTTAGTGCGTTTCTCTCATGTTGATCCTGTTACTGGAAAACCAGTTTACTTAGACATCAACGGAAACGAAACCTTTACATGGGATCCAAAAGACCGAGTTTCTGTAGGTTCAGTATTGCCAGATGCAATGGGTGGTATAACCAATTCATTCTCTTATAAAAATTTCGATTTTAGTTTCTTATTTAATTTTGTGTTAGGCGGAGATGTTTATAATTCATCTTCTAAACGTCAGTTAGGAGTAGTGACTAATTGGAATATGACCACAGACATTTTTGATCGTTGGCAAAAGCCGGGTGATATTGCAAAATATCCTCGTTTAACTTTAGATACCCGTACTTACGGTTCGAGTACGCCATGGATCAATACTACCATGTGGTTACAAGATGGAACTTTTGCTAGGTTAAGAAATGTAACCTTAGGTTATTCTTTACCAAAAACAATGACCAAAAAATTAAAAATTCAATCGTTTAGAATGAGTTTGATTGGCACCAATTTATTAACCTTTACAAAGTATACTGGATTAGATCCAGAAATTGCGAGAGATTTTGAAAATGCAACAGACCGAAACATGAGTCCAAACATTACTTATTTAACACCTCCGCAAGAAAAGACTTATACTTTCCAACTTAATATTACTTTCTAAGAAATCAGCTATGAAAAATTTTAAATTAACTATATTTTCTGTGCTACTTACAAGTGTATTCGCGGTAAGTTCTTGCACCTCAGAATTAGACCTTAAACCAGAAGGCGTTATTTTAGTTGACTCGGCTTTAAAAACGCCTGCAGATATGCAGAAGTTATTGAACTCTTGCTACGATGCATTAGCGAATCAATACAATGGCACGGTTCAAACCTATTCCGATTTAATGGGTGATGATATTGCAAAACCTTTTCGTGATGATTTAGGTTTTAAAACAGAAATCTATAACCGCAGTTCGAATTTCTTTAATTCGGATGTGGGTGGTTTATACGGTAGATTATATATTCCAGTGTATCGTGTAAATACCATGGAATTATACTATGATAAAATCATTGGTTTAAGCGAAGAAGAAAAAACAAGAATGCGTGCCGAAGGTAAATTCATTAGAGCACTATGTCATTTTGATTTAGTTAGATTGTGGGCGCAGCCTTATGGTTACACCGCAGATAACTCACATTTAGGTGTGCCAATTAGAGATAAAGCCACTAAAGATCCATTGGCAAGAGCAACAGTTGCGCAGGTTTACGACTTTGTGGTATCGGATTTAAATTATGCGATTACAAATTTACCAGCAGCAAATGGCAATTACGCTAATAAAGATGCAGCTACATCTTTGTTAGCTTTAGTTTATTTTCAAATGAATAAATTTAATGATGCCTTGCCATTATTAGATGAAATCATTAACAGAGGCGCATATACTTTGTCAGATTCGTTAAACAGATTTGATAATGCAGCAGCTGCTCAAGAGTATGTGTTTAAATTTGTAAGTACTGGTTCAAACGATAACCGTGCGGCAGAGTTTATCAATAGATTTCGTAGCGATAACAATCCGCAACCAGATTATAATGTAAGTAACGATATTTATAATTTAATTGCAGCAGACGCAAGCGATGCGCGTATTCAATTCTTTGGTACCATGAATCCGAATACGCCAAAGCAATACCGCGTATTAAAAAAATTCAACGCAGATTATTTTTCTGTGCCATTAATCAACATGACACAATTAGTGTTAACACGTGCCGAAGTGCTTGCAGAATTAGGACAATTAGTGCAAGCTGCAGAAGATGTAAATAAAATTATTAGAAGAGCTTATCCGGGAAATAAAGACAAAGAAATTGCAGCTAATGCAGATGCAAGAACTATCTTATTAACTGTTCGTGCAGAGCGCCGAAAAGAATTATTCTGCGAAGGCGATCGCGTAAATTATTTAAAGAGAATTGGTGCTTTGGCTAATCCATTAGATGGTGCTATTACTATTCGTAATGCACCTTGGAATTGCCCTGGTTTAGCTTTGCAATTTCCAAGTTCAGAAAGAACTTCGATTTTTGTAATGAATGAAACAGGTGGTTGTAATTAATTTTTTAAAAATTTAAGAAAATGAAAAATAGAAAAATCTTATTAGTGGGAATGTTAGCGATGCTAGCCATTTCTTGCAAAAAAGAGATCAAAGAAATTGGTGAACCAGCAAGTAAAGTAGATGGGATTTTGGCAGAATGGGCAATGGCGCGCGTTTTAATGACCGATAAAGTGCCAATTGTAGAAGAGTCGATGGACATTACCGAATACTTTGCAACTGCTGCTAAACAACCGAATATCAAATTCTTTATAGAAGGTCCGGACACTTTGTTTACCATAGATACCGCCGGTTTAGAATTAAATTTCTTTAATGCCGTAAGTGGCAGATGGAGTTTCGATCATCCTTTGTATCCAACTCAAGTTTTATTATTTCCGACCAATAGAACTGATACCGTTTTCATGAAATTGAATGGTCCAATTAGAACAGTGGATAATAAATTAAAAATAAGCAAGCAAGTATACGATTGTACCAATAAATTATTGTTTAGATACGATCTTGAATTTATTAGAAAATCAAATTAATTATTGATATGAAAAAAATATTACTAGTATTATCAATAATAGTTATTGGTATTACACAATCTAAAGCGCAAGTGGCATGGGTAGAACCAGATCCAACCGATGTTACAAAGCCTGTGAGGTTATATGTCGATCTAGATAAATTAGATCCATCTAAAGAGCATAATGTTTTATTGCAATCAGATCCAGGTCCATTTTATATTTGGACATGGAAGCCCTTTGAGCATCCAGCAACTAGTCCAAAAGTAAATGGTTTAGGCGATAAGCCTTGGCAAAACTCTAACGATTTATTGCAAATGACGAAAGACGAAACCAAAGGTTCAAAAGTGTATTATTACGAAATGACGCCAACCGAATTTTATGAAGTGGCTGCTTCTAGAGTTTATACCGATGGCATTTCGTTTTTAGTGAAGCCCAAAAATGGTGGCGGTTATGGCGCGCCAGATATTAAATCGGAAGATATTAATTTAACTATTAATGCACCGCGATTAGACAAAGGAAGTTTATATACTTTTCCAAGTGTGTATTTACAAGATGAAATCACAACTGTTATTTACGACAATGCCATTGAAGCAAAAACAACCATGCAAGGTTTGAATGATGGCGAGGCTTTAATGTATGTTAAAGCCACTGTAGAAGATACCGCAACAGCAGTGAGAACATTTATTGAGCCTGCGAAGTTTTTAAGATTACAAGAAAATCCAAAAATGACCATGAAAAAGGATGCATCAGGTAAATTTAAAATCATGATGATACCTTCGAAGTTTTTAAACATACCTGCAGGTAAAAAATTGATTGATATGGAAATTACTGTTAGGAAAAGTGTTTATGCAGGTGGTGCCGATCAAATTGATGAAAAGCTAAAGATGAAGGCTGGTTGTCAATAACAAATAATATTGATTGAAAATGCCGGATTTTATCCGGCATTTTTTTTGCCCGATTCTAAAGGGTTTATTGGTAAATTCTCTTATTTTTGGATATGTACCTTCAGAAAAAAGTAGTTGTTGTTTTGCCCGCCTATAATGCAGCGCAAACACTTTTAAAAACTTATCAAGAGATCCCTTTTGATATTGTAGATGAAGTGATCTTAGTAGACGACGCAAGTAGTGATGGTACAGCCATGTTGGCAAAAGAAATTGGCATAAGCCATGTCATCCTGCATCAAAAAAATAAAGGATATGGTGGAAATCAAAAATCTTGTTACGATAAAGCACTCGCGGTGGGCGCAGACATCGTCATCATGTTACATCCCGATTATCAATACACGCCCAAATTAATAACGGCCATGGTGAGCATCATTGCCAACGATTTATATCCGGTGGTTTTTGGCTCACGCATATTAGGCAAAGGTGCAATCAAAGGTGGTATGCCTTATTATAAATATTTCTTCAATCGCATACTTACGCTGACGCAAAATATTTTAATGGATCAAAAATTGTCGGAATACCATTCGGGCTATCGTGCGTTTTCGGCCGAGGTGTTAAACAAAATTAATTACAAGGCGAATTCCGACGATTTTGTTTTCGACAATCAAATGATTGCACAAATTTGTTTTGAAGGTTTTGAAATTGCAGAAGTAACTTGCCCCACTAAATATTTCGAAGAGGCTTCTTCTATCAATTTTACTAGAAGTATAACCTATGGCTTAGGCGTATTAGGTGTTTCCTTTGGTTATTTCTTTCAAAGAATGGGCTTATATAAATCAAAAATATACCAGCAATAATTTTATTCGGCCGAAACTTTTTCGATTTCTATTTTCAAAAAGTCCATTAACTCTTTGATATAATCCGCAGAAAAATCAAAACGAATACCAGCTGTTTCGTAAATTTCTTTCATTGATTTTGTATAGCCTAATTTCAATGCCGCTAAATATTGCTCCAATGTTTTTTCCGGATCTGCCAAATAATTCCTATAAATAGCAATGGCGCCGAGTTGCGCAATGGCATATTCAATATAATAGAATGGCACTTCAAATAAATGCAATTGTTTTTGCCAAAGGTTTTTCTTTTGCTCGGGGTAATCGCTCCAGTCTACAAAGTTGGCACCAAAGCGATCGAATATTTTTTCCCAGGCTGCGGTTCTTTCGGCAATGCTATGTGTTGGATTAGTATATAGCCAATGTTGAAATGCATCGATGGTAGCCACCCAAGGCAATGTTTTTAAAGTATCTTTTAATTGTTCTTCTTTTGCACTTTTTAAATCTGCTTCGTTGTCAAAAAATACATCCCAATGATTCATCGAAATTAATTCCATACTCATCGAGGCTAATTCTGCTACTTCGGAAGGCGTGTGTTTAAAATCGTTTAATAATAAATGGCTGCTCACAAAAGTATGGATGGCATGACCACCTTCATGAACCATGGTGGTTAAATCGCGAACAGAATTGGCAGAGTTCATAAAAATAAATGGCGCACCTGTTTCTGCTAAAGGGTAGTTATATCCGCCCGGTGCTTTTCCTTTTCTTGCATCTAAATCAACTAATTGATTGGCTTTCATGATGGCTAAGTAATTGCCCAATTCAGGACTAATTTTCGAAAAACATTGAATGGTTTTATCGATTAATTCTTCGCCGGTTGCAAAAGGTTTTAACGCTGCCTTACCCGTAATGTCTACTTCTGTATCGAATGGACTTAATTTATTCAAACCCATTTTATCGGCTCTCTTTAAGCTATTCGATTTTAAAATTGGCACTACTTCTTTTGCAATGGCATCATGAAAAGCTAGGCAATCGTTTGCATTATAATCAAATCTGCCAAGTGCTTGAAATTGATAATCCCTAAAGTTTTCAAAGCCTGCATTGCTAGCTACTTGCTGACGCATGGCAATAAGCTTGTTAAATAATTTATCTAATTGATTGCGATCTTGTAATCTTCGGGCTTGTATGGTTTCGTAAACTGTTTTACGAATGTTTCTGTCTTGGTCTTTTAAAAAATTACTGGCCTGTTCAAGTGTATACTCTTTATCTTCAATAGTTACAGACATGGCTCCTGCAATGGCGCCATATTTTTGTTGTGCTAATTGCAATTCGGTGAATATCGAAATATTTTCTTCCCTAAAGATTTCTAATTGCTTTTTTAAACTTCTGATATAAATAAAATATTCGCTTGCAGGTAATTCATATAAGAATTCACAATCCATTATTTTTTGATTCAACAGATTGGCGTATTCGGCAAGCTTGGGTTCTATGTTTGTTGCAAAATCTTCAAATGCTTTTAAAATTTTTTCATCGCTGGTGTCGCAGGTCATGCGAATGTATCGCCAAGCAAAATCTTCTTCTAATACAGATTCTAATTCACTTCTGTCTATCATCCATTGCGTTAATTCATCTAAAGAAATAAGTTCTCTATTCATTAGGTCATCGAAAAATGGCAAAATAGTTTTCCAATTTATTTCAATGGTATTGGGCAAGAAATGTCTTTCTTTTTTTGGAATCAGTAAATTATTCATGGAATTATTTTATAAAATAATCGAGTAAGAAAAAAAGCGCAAAAGCAACACTGGCAATGCCATTGGTGGTCATGAAGGCAATGTTTACTTTGCTTAAATCACTTGGTTTAACAATGCTGTGTTGATAGATGAGCATGGCTGCAAAAATGCCTAAGCCTATCCAATAATATATTCCAAATGGAAAGAAAAAAATGGGAATCAATACAAATAAAAAAGAAAGCACATGAAGTAAACTAGAAAGTTGCAATGCATGTACTTTTCCTAAGGCGTTTGGAATAGAATTTAATTGCAATTCGCTATCGATCTCTACATCTTGCATGGCATAAATAATATCAAACCCACTTACCCAAGTAATTACTGCTAGCGAATACCAAATGGGCAACATGCTAAAAGTTGCCGTAACACTTAAGTAAGCTCCAATTGGCGCAAGTGCTAAGCCCAGGCCTAACACAAAATGACACATTGCCGTAAAACGCTTGGTATAGCTGTAGCCTAATACAACTAACAATGCTATCGGTGATAAATAAAAACAAATGGTATTGATAAAATAAGTTGCTGAAATAAAAAGTAAGCTATTAATAATTACATAAAATAATGCCTTGTTTGGACTTATAATACCTGCAGGAATTTCTCTAGATTTTGTTCTTGGATTTTTTTCGTCGAATGCTCTGTCAATGTATCTATTGAAAGCCATTGCGGCGCTTCTGGCAAATACCATACAAGCGAGCATGAGCAAAAACTTTTGAATATTAAACACACCTTCCTGATCGGCCATACCTAAAACAAAACCAATAATTGCAAATGGTAATGCAAAAATAGTATGACTAAACTTGATAAGAGATAAATAATTTTTCATTAGATAGATTGCGCTACATATTGGCTGTTAATGCTATCGATGTAATTTAACAATTCGTCTTTGCCTGTTTGTTCTTCGGCAGAGGTAACAAAACAAGCAGGTAATTCTTCCCAAGTTTGCAGTAAATGGGTGGTAAATAATTCCACATTGGCTTGGGTTTTTAATTTTGATTGCTTGTCTGCTTTAGTGAACACAATAGAGAATGGAATACCTTTGCTGCCTAACCAATTGATAAATTCTATGTCGTTTTTTTGCGGGCTTAATCTTGAATCGATAAGTGCCATTACGCATTGTAAATTCTCTCTGCTTTCTAAATAAGTTTTAATCATTTTTTCCCAAGCAGCACGATTGGTTCTGGCTGTTTTTGCAAAACCATAACCGGGTAAATCCACTAAATACCATTTATCATTAATGATGAAATGGTTAATCACTTGGGTTTTGCCTGGATTTTGAGAAGTTTTTGCTAGGCCTTTTTTATTGCAAAGCATATTGATTAAGGAAGATTTACCCACATTAGAACGGCCTATAAAGGCGTATTCTGGCATATTTGCAGCTGGTAATCGATCTTGTTTAGTATTGCTAATTACAAACTCGGCGGTTCTAATATTCATTCGATAAAGATAAGCTTTCTGTGTTAGATTACTTTAACAAGTTCTCCCAAGCAACTTGATTTTGAATCAAAGATTTTAAATCTTGAATAGCCACTCTCTCTTGTTGCATACTATCGCGATGTCTAATCGTAACGGTATCGTTTTCTAAAGTTTCGTAATCTATGGTGATGCAAAAAGGCGTGCCAATGGCGTCTTGTCTTCTATATCTTTTTCCGATAGAATCTTTTTCATCGTATTGCATATTGAAATCAAATTTCATAGCATCCATAATCACTCTGGCTTTTTCAGGTAGCCCATCTTTTTTAGTCAAAGGCATCACCGTTGCTTTAATAGGGGCTAAGGCCGGATGCAATTTCAATACTACTCTGCTGTCTACTTTATCAGCTTCCGATAAATCCTCTTCGCAATAAGCATTACACATGGTTAATAAAAACATTCTGTCTACGCCAATAGATGTTTCAATTACATATGGAACATAATTACCATAGGGTTTTCCTTGTTCATCTAAATCATTATCGAAATATTGTAATTTCTTTTTTGAATGTTCTTGGTGTTGTTTTAAATCGAAGTCTGTTCTAGAATGAATTCCTTCTACTTCTTTAAATCCAAATGGAAATTCGAATTCGATATCGACCGCAGCATTTGCATAATGGGCAAGTTTGGCATGATCATGGTAACGATATTTTAAATTGGAAGTTCCTAAAGCCAAATGCCATTTTAGTCGGGCTTCTTTCCAATAAGCATACCATTGCATTTCGGTTCCTGGTCTTACAAAGAATTGCATTTCCATTTGTTCAAATTCGCGCATGCGCATAATAAACTGTCTGGCAATTACTTCGTTTCTAAAGGCTTTGCCAATTTGTGCAATACCAAATGGAATTTTCATTCTACCGGTTTTTTGCACATTTAAAAAATTGACAAAAATACCTTGTGCGGTTTCTGGCCTCAAATACACGGCATCTGCTTCTTCTGCTATCGAACCAAATTGGGTGCTAAACATTAAATTGAATTGTCTTACGTCGGTCCAGTTTACAGTACCAGAAATAGGGCATTTAATTTGATGATCTATTATTAATTGTCGAAGTGTAACTAGATCATCGGCTGCGAGTGCCGTATCCATTGCATTTTGCAAAGCTGATGCTTTTGTAGTATCGCCTTCGTTTTCGTATGCCGTAATTTTATCTTCAATTAAATTATCGGCACGGTATCTTTTATTCGAATCTTTATTATCAATCATTGGATCGTTAAATCCGTCGACATGCCCCGATGCTTTCCATATTTTTGGATGCATAAAAATAGCGGCATCTAGGCCTACAATATTCTCGTGCATTTGAACCATCGATTTCCACCAATAGGTTTTAATATTGTTTTTTAATTCTACCCCTAATTGTCCGTAATCGTAAACAGCACTCAAGCCATCATATATTTCGCTCGATGGAAATACGAAGCCGTATTCTTTAGCGTGCGAGGTAACATTTTTAAATAAATCTTCTTTCATCATACTCATGTTGCAAAGATAAGGGAATGCGCGAATTTTGAAAGGAATAAAGGGCTTTAATGCCCCATTTTGCTAAAAAATCATTTTTTTTAGATAATCTTGCATATTGGCCATTTTTAGTAAATTCGCTTTCCACTAAAATGGCTTTGTTTCAAAATTAAAATAAATAGGTGTGTCGGTAATCGTAAATCAATTAACAAAAGTATATGGAACGCAAATAGCGGTAAATCATATATCGTTTACTGCTGAGCCAGGTAAAATTGTTGGATTCTTGGGCCCCAATGGCGCTGGAAAATCAACTACCATGAAAATGATCACTGGATTTATTCCGCCAAGTGATGGCACAGCAACTGTTTGTGGCTTTGATATCAACACCCATTCTATGGATGTGCGTAAGTGTTTAGGTTATTTGCCAGAAAATAATCCTTTATACCTCGACATGTATGTAAAAGAATTTTTGGCATTTGTTGCAGGTCTTCAACAGCTCAACAATGTCGAATCTCGTATCAAAGAAATGATCGAGCAAACAGGTTTAGAAAGAGAGCAATACAAGAAAATTTCGCAATTATCAAAAGGATACCGTCAGCGTGTAGGACTTGCGCAGGCTATGTTACACGACCCAAAGGTCTTAATTTTAGACGAACCTACAACTGGTTTAGATCCAAATCAATTAGTCGAAATTAGAAAACTGATTAAACAATTAGGGAAAGAAAAAACGGTGATACTTTCTACTCATATTATGCAAGAAGTAGAAGCCGTGTGTGATCAAGTGGTTATTATTAACAAAGGATTAATTGTGGCCAATGATGAAACAAAAAACTTACAAGCGGCTGCTTTGCAACAAGTAACTTACGTAGTAGAATTCGATCAAGTGATACAAAAGCAAGACTTATTAAAAATAGTGGGCGTAATTGCAGCGCAAGCTTTAGCAGATAAGTCTTGGGTATTACAAACAAATACTTTAGTAGACGTGCGAAAAAACATTTTCGACTTTGCAGTTAAAAATAATTTAGTGTTATTGAGTATTCAAAAAGAGGAAGAAAAGTTGGAAGATATTTTTAGAAAATTGACCTCAAATTAAAGCTAGCATAAGATGTATACGATATTTAAAAAAGAGATTGCAGCCTTCTTAAGTTCTTTAATTGCCTATATCGCAATTGTGATATTTTTGATAGTATTAGGTTTGTTTGTATGGGTGTTCCCCGATACAAGTGTATTAAACTATGGCTATTCAAGCCTTGATAGTTTATTCAATATTGCGCCTTGGGTGTTTATGTTTTTAATTCCAGCCATTACGATGCGTTCGTTTTCTGAAGAAAACAAAACCGGTACCATAGAATTACTAACCACTAGACCAATAACAGATATTCAAATTATTTTAGGAAAATATTTTGCCGGTTTAGTGCTTGTGTTTTTTGCCATATTACCCACGCTGATTTATTATTTTTCTATTTATCAATTAGGAAGTATTAAAGGAAACATTGATTCGGGTGCAGTAATAGGCTCATATATTGGTTTGTTATTTTTGGGCGCTTGTTTTGTAGCTGTTGGTATTTTTTGTTCGGCAATGAGCGATAATCAAATTGTTGCTTTTATCATTGCGGTATTCCTTTGTTTTATTGCTTATTCAGGATTCGAATCTTTTAGTCAATTAGATTTATTTGGTAGGGTAGACGATTTTGTAGCAAAATTAGGTATTAGCAACCATTATTTATCGATTAGTAGGGGCATCATGGATTCAAGAGATGTGATTTATTTTATGAGTTTTATTATCCTATTTATATTAGGAACAAAAACTAAACTAGCAAGTAGAAAGTGGTAGCCAAGCAATCAAATACACAAAAGCGTTCGTTAAAAAGCCAGGCTTTTTTTGAATTAGGCATTTTCTTTGCGGGTATTATCTTAATCAATATGATTGCCGGATTTTTATTTTTCCGAGTTGATTTTACCAAAGAGCAAAGATTCACTTTATCTAATGCAAGTAAAAAATTAGTCGGTAATTTACAAGATGTAGTTTATGTAAAAGTATATTTAGACGGCGATTTTCCGGCTGGTTTTAAACGATTAAGTAATGCCACTAAAGAAACCTTAGACGACCTAAGAGCCTATGCGGGCGGCAATTTGGAGTATGAATTTATTAATCCTACCGCAGATCCAGATCTAAAAGTAAGAGACGAAATTCTACAGCAATTACTTAAAAAAGGACTTACTCCAATCAATGTACAAGTAAGCGACGAAAACGGATCGAGACAACAAATAGTCGTGCCCGGTGCGATAGTTTCTTATCGCGGAAAAGAAATTGCCATTCCTTTATTGCAAAGTAATACGGTGGCCAGCTCTGCCGATGAAGTGCTGAATAATTCGGTGATGAATTTAGAGTTTCAATTGGTAAGTGCGATTAAAAAAGCAAGTAGTCTGCAAAGACCTAAAATTGCTTTTATCTATGGGCATGGAGAACTTGATACTATACAAACAGCAGATATTATTAAATCATTGCGCGCATCTTACCAAGTAGATTTTCTTTATTTACCCGCAACAGCTCCAAAAGATTTATTGGATTATAAAACGCTCATCATTGCTAAGCCACAGCGTGCTTTCAACGAAGGCGAAAAATTTAATATCGACCAATATATTATGGATGGTGGCCGCGTGTTGTGGCTGATCGAAAACTTAATGGCCGATATGGATAGTTTAGGTCCCGACGCAAGTTTTATGACGAGTACTTTTAATTTAAATCTGGAAGATCAGTTATTTACCTATGGTGCAAGAATAAACAATGATTTAATTCAAGATGTACAATGTGCACCCATTCCTGTAGTTACTGGAAATGTAGGTTCGCAAACGCAATCAGATTTAATGCCTTGGTTATTTTATCCCATTTTTATTCCTAACTCTTTACATCCAGTGGTAAAAAACTTAGATGGGGTGAGGTCAGAATTTGCTAATACCATTGATAGTATTCAAGTGGCAGGTGTTACGAAAACTCCTTTATTGCAAAGTTCAAAATACACTAAGGTGTTGAACGCACCGGTAAGGGTTTCGCTAAATATGTTATCTATAGAACCTAATCCACTTCAATTCAATAAGTCTAGCATGATGGCTGCTATTGCATTAGAAGGTAAATTTAATTCGCTTTACAGAAACAGATTGCTGAGCCAAAATGATTCTGCTCAATATTTAACACAAAGTAAAGAGACCCGAATGATTGTTGTTTCGGATGGTGATATCATTAAAAATTGGGTTTCTAAAAAAGATAGCGCGGCTTATCCTTTAGGCTATGATCGATTTACTAAACAAACATTTGCAAATAAAAATTTTATATTAAATGCCGTAGATTATTTGGCAGATGATGATAATATTATCGAAGCTAGAACTAAAGAAGTAAAACTAAGAACACTTGATAAAGGAAAGATTAAAAAACAAAAATTAAATTGGCAAATCTTCAATATTCTTTTGCCTAATTTATTAATTGTTATTGTGGGAATTGTGTTGTTCTATAGTAGAAAAAGAAAATATACTCGTTAATAAATTTGCGATGAAAAAAAATGTCATTTATCTTGTCATACTTGCTCTGCTTGCCTTTGCAGTTATTTACTTATTTAAATTTAAAGGTGATCGTTCCAGTATTGCTTCGCAATTAAAAGATTTTTCCATTGCAGATACGGCAGCAATTTCTCGCGTGGTGATCACCGATAAGCAAGGGAAAATACTGGTTTTGAAAAAAGAAAAATCAGGATGGTTTGTTAACGATACAATTCCAGCGCGTAAAGATATTGTGCAAGTACTTTTAGAAACTTTAAAAAGAATAGAAGTTAAATCGCCAGTGAATAAACCCATGCGCGAAAATGTCATGAAACAATTGTCGACAGGCGCCATAAAAGTGCAGGTTTATAATGACGATGATTTGCAAAAAAGTTTTTTTGTGGGCGGTCCAACAATGGATGGTACAGGCACATTCATGATCTTAGCCGATGCCGACGAGCCATTAATTACGCATATTCCAGGCTTCGATGGTTACCTAACAGTTCGTTTCAATACCAATGCAGAAATATGGAGAGACCGAGAAATATTTAGGTATCATCCAAGTTTTATCGATGCCATTGAAGTTAAATATCCAACAAGCCCAGCCGAATCTTTTGTATTAAAAGTAGCCAACAAAGATCAGGTAAGTATCGCAAATGGAAAAGGAGAAATGGTAAAAGGCAATGTCAATGCAGACTTTCTTCGCAGCTATTTAGCCGGCTATATGAATATCCAATACGAAAACATCATTCAATTGGCACCAAGCACACGCGATTCGGTATTAGTACCTCAGAATTTATTAGCAACTATTACCGTGGTAAATAAAGAAGGTGCCCAAAAATCAATTCAGATTTTTAAGCGGTATTGGAATGGAAGGGCTTTTGTAGACAAGGGTACCGAAGTGGAGTTTGATCAAGACCGGGTGTTTGTAGTAATAAATCAAAAAGTAGTAGCCAATGGGCAGTACCGAACTTTCAATAAATTAATTGTTCGATACCAAGATTTTACAAATCCACCTATTCAATCTAAAAACTAAGTATTCTAGCTTAAATCTATTATTTAATCCTTTATGAGCCTATATATGGCTTTTGAGCCATAAATTCGCCCAAAAAATTAAATTAATGTGTTATATTTGTTTCAAACAAAATTAAACGCGTCAAATGAAATTTATCGTTTCTTCTTCAGCATTGTTAAAGCAGTTGCAAGCAATTAGCGGAGCATTGAGTAGCAATACCGTATTGCCTATTTTAGAAAATTTTTTATTCGAAATTAATTCGGGTGTATTAACTATTTCTGCAACAGATTTACAAACCACCATGAATACTACTTTGGCAGTAGAAGCTAAAGAAAATGGTAAAATTGCGGTTCCTTCTAAAATTCTATTAGACACTTTAAAAACCTTAGCAGATCAACCTGTTATTTTTAGCATCAACGACGAAAATTTCGGAATCGAAATGAGTGCAGGTGATGGAAAGTATAAACTAAGCGGAGAAAACGGCGAAGATTTTCCTAAAATTCCTAAAGTTGAAAATGCTGCAGCATTGGTTATTACTGCATCAACATTGGCAGAGGCCATTAGCAAAACATTATTTGCCGTAAGTACCGACGAATTAAGACCAGCCATGACAGGCGTGTATTGTCAAATGTCTTCAGAGAATATCACTTTTGTGGCAACAGATGCACACAAATTAGTTCGTTATAGAAGAAGAGATGCGCATGCAGATGTAACCAGTTCTTTTATTCTTCCTAAAAAAGCATTGAATTTATTGAAGTCATCATTGCCAACCGAAGATGTAAGTGTAAATATAGAATATAACGCAACCAATGCATTTTTCTCTTTCAATAACATCAATTTAATTTGTCGTTTAATTGACGAAAAATACCCAGATTACGAAGCGGTCATTCCGGTAAATAATCCAAATAAATTAACCATTGATCGTTCGTTATTTTTATCATGTTTGCGTCGTGTTTCTATTTATTCAAATAAAACAACGCATCAAGTTCGTTTAAAAATTACAGGTTCTGAATTGCAAATTTCTGCAGAAGATTTAGATTTTGCAAACGAAGCATTTGAACGCTTAAGTTGTCAATACGAAGGCGAAGATATCGAGATAGGTTTCAATGCAAGATTCTTGGTAGAAATGTTAGCTAACTTAGAAACAGAAGAGGTTGCTTTAGAAATGTCTACTCCAAATAGAGCAGGTATTTTATTCCCAGTTAATGCAGATAATAACGAAGATGTATTGATGTTGGTAATGCCTGTAATGCTTAACACTTACGCATAATCAATAACAAGATAATATAAGAAAAAGGGGCTGAATTTCAGCCCCTTTTTTTATTCTACTCTGCCTAATGCCTTACCATTTTGATAGGCGTTTTCTTCTGCAATTACTTGCGCTTGTTCGGCTTTTGTTTGTGATTGATTGAGGAGTTTTTTCATATTGGGTTGCCCTGCATTTACCCATGCAGTATACCAATAACTACCCACCATTAATATTGCGGTACGCATTCTGCGTTCTACCATGCCATCTAATTTATCGTGATAAGCTTTAGCGAATTCGTAAGAATAAACTTGTGCGTTTTTCTTACCTTTTTGTTCGTAACTATATTTTTTATCAGCAGGAAAAGTAGCACTCAATTCCTTTTCAAAAATCAATACAGAATCCATGGCTGCAAAACTTCCTTTTACTAAATCAAATGATGTTTTGAGCGGATCGTCTATATACCTTGCTTTGCCAACAAAAAAATTATAATCGTTTGCAAATAATTCTGGTAACCTAGATTCCCAAAATCCATGTATCCCTTTTTGTCCTGATAATTGCCCGTCGTAGTTTTCGGTACTATGCAAGGGTACACATGCATCCGAAATATAATGTCCTAAATCTGCCGAATAAAAAACAATTTTAGCAGAATCTCTTTCTCTCATCGCTTTTGTAAGCTCCGCTAAACGCATTTGTATGCGCCAAGGAACCGTTCCGTATGCATTCAGGGTATCTTCGCTGTATTTTGCTACCGCCTCTTTCCAGCGCATTGGAATGCTATCAAACGGGCTTTTACCATAGTGGTCGGCATCTAAGTAATGTCTGGGTGCTTCTTCTTTATCGGTATACCTTCTTTTGTCTGGTCCAACGGCCATTTCGGTAATGGCGTTGATATTGCTCTTATAAAAGCCCATCATTTCTTTAGGCAAAGTAAAAACAGCTAAACGATTTATTCTTTTGTGGGCAAAAAAGCCCCAAGAAAATAAGTTTGCACTGATTAAAAGTGCTGCTACAAGTATTAAAAAGGCGTATTTTTTCATAATTTCTATCGTAAAGGTATAAATATTCAATCATTTTTGCTGATAATGTTTGGAATTTTGAATAACTGGCGTATATTTGCAGTCCTTTTGAAATAGAATAGAATAAGAGAAAAATGGCAAATCATAAATCATCGATTAAAAGAATTAGAGCAAACGCTACTAAAAGACTTAGAAACAGATACCAAGCAAAATCTACCAGAAATGCGGTAAAAAAATTGCGTGGTACTTCTAGCAAAGCTGAGGCATCAGAGTTATTAAAGAAAGTAACTTCTATGATTGATCGCTTAGCAAAGAAAAACGTTATTCATAAGAATAAAGCGGCTAACAACAAGTCTAAATTAACGAAATTCGTTAATAACTTAAAGTAGTCTATCAAGATATACGCATTAAAAATCCTGCACTTATACGGTGCGGGATTTTTTATTTTAAGCCTATCTTATGCCTTGTTAAAGCGGATGAAAAATGGGGATAAAGCAATGGTCTGTGCAAGACATGCCAAGGGAAAAGTTAATCAAGAATGGCAAAGGCACTTTAACAGATGCCGAATTAATAGCTATTTTATTGGTATCGGGTAATAAAAAAGAGTCTGCATTTTCGCTGGCCAATAGTCTGTTAATTGCAGTTGGACATAATTTAACCAGTCTTGCAAAATTATCTTTCAACGAATTAAAATCTTTTAATGGCATTGGCGATGCCAAAGCAATAGCGGTAATTGCTGCATTTGAATTGGCCAGTCGCAAATTAGCTATTCCTGTTAGCCAGGTTAGGGCTATCAATTCCAGTGAAGATGCCTACCACGAATTACGCATTCACTTTTACGAGCTAGTACACGAAGAATTTTGGGTCTTGTATTTAAATAGGGCAAATAAAGTAATCGAAAAAAAGTTTCATAGCAAAGGCGGAATTTCTGGAACAGTGGCCGATATCCGTATTATTCTAAAAGGGGCAATTTTACATTCAGCCTCTAATATAATTGTTGCACATAATCACCCCTCTGGCAAATTAGACCCAAGCGTACAAGACCTCAACCTTACCCGTAAATTAAAAGAATCGGCCGCGTTAATGGATATTCAGCTAATCGATCATTTAATTATTTACAACGAACAGTTTTTTAGTTTTGCCGACCAAGGCAAGCTATAAGTACTATAAAAAATCCTTCCTTTTGTATACATTTGTACTGTTTGAAAAATAGGTTTCCTTATCAATAGTATTATATAAATGAAGATTTCTTATCAGTGGCTTAAAGATTTTATCGATATCAATCATTCTCCGCAAGAGTTGAGTGTTTTTTTAACCGATGTTGGCTTAGAAGTAGAAAGCTTAGAAAAAGTAGAATCTATTAAAGGTGGGTTAGAAGGATTAGTAGTGGGTAAGGTAGTCGAAAGAATACAACATCCTAATGCAGACCGTTTGAGTATTACCAAAGTAGATGTGGGTGGTCCAGATTTATTACAAATTGTTTGTGGTGCAGCAAATGTTGCCGCAGATCAAAAAGTAATTGTGGCTATGGTAGGTTGTACGGTTTATCCATTAACTGGCGAACCATTTAAAATTAGCAAATCAAAAATTCGAGGAGAAGTTTCTGAAGGAATGATTTGTGCAGAAGATGAAATTGGAATTGGAAATTCGCACGAAGGTATTTTAGTGCTTCCGGCAGAAGTGCCAGTAGGAAAGTCAGCCAAAGATTATTTTCAAATTGAAGCAGATTTTGTTTTTGAAATTGGCTTAACACCCAACAGAGCCGATGCGGCATCGCACTTAGGTGTGGCAAGAGATTTAGCGGCTATCTTAAAAACAAATTTAAAAACGCAGGCATCTTCTTCTTTGAAGGCAAGCGCAAATAATGGACTTGCCATTCAAGTGCAAGCGACAGCAGCATGTAAAAGATATTCGGGAATTTATTTATCAAATATTACAGTTTCAGATTCTCCCGATTGGTTAAAAAATAAATTACAAATGATAGGCTTAAAGCCAATCAACAATGTGGTTGACATTACTAATTATGTTTGTCATAGTTTGGGTCAACCAATGCATGCATTTGATTTTGCGAAGGTGCAAGGTGCACAAATCAATGTAAGGAATGCAAAAGATGGAGAGCAGCTTGTTACACTCGATGGCATTACCCGTAAATTAGTACCTACCGATTTAATTATCGCAGATGCACAAGTGCCTATGTGTTTAGCTGGTGTAATGGGTGGACTAAATGCTTGTGTAGATACAAACACACAAAGTATCTTTTTAGAATCTGCTTATTTTGATGCGGTAAGTGTTAGAAAATCTTCGAAGGTGCATAATTTAAAATCGGATAGTTCCTTCCGATTCGAAAGAGGAACAGATCCTAATATGCCGATGAATGCCTTGTCTTATGCAGTAGATTTATTAAAAGAAATTGCAGGAGCAACGATTGCAGCAGATGCATTTGATTTTTATCCTGAAAAAATAACACCGGCAAAAGTGCAATTGTCTTATCAGCAAACTACTCGTTTAATTGGTAAAGAAATTCCAGCAGCTCGTATCAAAGAAATATTAACAGGTTTAGATATAACCATCGAAAAAGAAGAAGGAGATACCTTGCATTTAAGTATTCCTACTGCAAAAGTAGATGTGACGCGTGCTTGCGATGTGATCGAAGAAATATTAAGAATTTACGGATTAAATAATATTGAAATGCCCACGCAATTGCGTTCTTCTTTATCGTTTAGTAATCAACCCGACGAAGATGATTTGCAAAATATGGTGGCCGCATTTCTTTGCGATAACGGCTATACCGAAATCATGTCTAATTCGCTTACAACGGCTGCGTATCAACAGCTATATGACTTACAGAATACTGTTAATATTTTAAATCCTTTAAGTAACGAATTAGCGGTTTTAAGAAATACCTTATATTTTTCAGGATTAGAAGCTGTTACTTATAACCAAAATAGAAAGCAAACAGATTTAAAAATGTTTGAGTTTGGTAGTTCGTATCATTTAAAAGAAAAAGGGTATAAAGAAATTCCGCACTTAACTTTATTCTTGACAGGAAATAAAACCGCCGAAAATTGGCACGAAAAACAAGAAAAAGTTTCGGCCTATACCATTAAATCTATAGTCGATAAATTATTTGATAGGTTGGGAATTGC
This sequence comes from uncultured bacterium, assembly GCA_903951325.1. GTDB lineage: Bacteria > Bacteroidota > Bacteroidia > Sphingobacteriales > Sphingobacteriaceae > CAIKLP01. The sequence goes on along the minus strand of CAJBBN010000081.1, from coordinate 2,131 downwards.
AGTGCATGCCACAACAGATTTTTCTGATTCGGTTTTAGGTTCGGGTTTTCAGTATTTAACAAAAAATAATAATGCTTTGGTTTTTGTAGGATTGGTTCAAAAATCGGTTTTGAAAAAGATGGATATTGACCAGCCAGTTTGGATTGCAGATTTTCAATGGAAAACTATTTTTGATGCGGTTAAAGCAAAAAAGGCAAATTTCGAAACCTTGGCAAAATTTCCATCGGTTAAGCGAGATTTGTCTATGTTAATCGATAAAGCCATTAAATTCGAAGATTTAAAGAAAATGGCTTTGCAAGCAGAAAAGCATTTTCTTAAAGAGGTAAGCGTGTTTGATGTGTTTGAAGGCGATAAATTACCAGCAGGTAAAAAGTCGTATGCGCTGAGTTTTGTGCTTCAAGATGCCGAAAAAACACTTACAGACACAGAAATTGACAAAGTGATGGAAAAACTGATCAAAGCTTTCGAAAAAGAGGCAGGAGCCGAAATTCGAAAAGCCTAATGTTTTTTTGTACCTTAGTACTCATTGAAGATAAAAAAGAAATAAAAGATTACTCCAAATGACAGCTTTACCGAAAGGCATAGAGACCATTGAACGAAAAGTAGATATGCTACTGGAGTATTGTGATGCTTTAAAAGAGCAAAACGAACTTTTATTAACAGAAAACGAACAATTTAAAAAAAGCGCAAATGAGCTTAAAACGCAGCTAAATGAGCTAGATGAGAAGCATAATATGCTGAAATTGGCCAAAACTGTAGCAGGCTCAGATGAAAAGACACTTGACATTAAAGCAAAAATTAACGATTTTGTGCGAGAAATAGATAAGTGTATAGCTATATTGAATAAATAAGCAATAGCGAAACATCAGAAAAAATGGGAGAAATCTCCATAAAAATTAATATTGCCGACAGGGTTTATCCTTTGAAAATAAATAGCGAGGATGAAGAAAATGTTCGGAAGGCTGCAAAATTAGTGAATGACCGTTTAAAGGAATTTCAAGAAAACTATGCAGTTCGCGATAAGCAAGACTTACTCTCTATGTGTGTTTTGCAAATTGCTACGGAACATTTGAATTTAGATAGACAACAAAGTGCCACTAGCCTAACTGTAACTCAAAAAATTGAGCAAATAGATAAAAAGCTAACGGAGTTTTTGTTTAAGCAATAAATATTAATCTGATAACAAACCGTTAAAGGTTTTGTGAGTTTCGTGTTGGATCTTCAATACATGGCTATGCAAAATTTTTAACGGTTTTATATTTTAAATATGACAATAGAATTAATAGTAGTAGGTATAGTGACATTGCTAGCCGGTTTTTTAATTGCTCGAGTAGTACTTAAAAAAGGTTTGAATGACCATGAGCAAAATTCGAAAGAAAAGGCAAGCCAAATCTTAAAAGATGCAGAATCGCAAGGCGAAATTCTTAAAAAGAATAAGATGCTGGAAGCCAAAGAAAAGTTTTTACAATTGAAAGCAGAGCATGAGCAGGAAATCAATAATAAAAACAACTTGGCAGCACAGCGTGATAATTCTTTGAAGCAAAAAGAGCAATCTTTAGGTCAGAAAATAGAAAACGCAACCCGTAAAGAAACGGAGTTAGATACTCAACGCCAACAATTAGCGCGTCAGCAAGAGTTATTAGATAAGAAAAAAGCAGAGGTAGAACAATCGCATCAAATACAAGTAAAGCAATTGGAAAAAATTTCTGGTTTATCTGTCGAAGAAGCTAAATCGCAATTAATAGAAGCTTTAAAAGATGAGGCTAAAACCAATGCCATGTCGATGATCAAAGACATTGTGGAAGATGCTAAAATGACCGCTGCAAAAGAAGCGAAGAAAATTGTGATTCAAACTATTCAGCGTTCGGCAACAGAAGCGGCTATCGAAAATACCGTTTCGGTTTTCAATATTGAAAGCGACGAAGTGAAAGGTAGAATTATTGGTAGAGAAGGTAGAAACATTAGGGCTTTAGAAGCAGCTACCGGTATCGAAATTATTGTGGATGATACGCCAGAAGCAATTATATTATCTGGCTTTGATCCAGTACGAAGAGAGTTAGCGCGTTTGTCTTTACACCGTTTAGTAACCGACGGTCGTATTCATCCAGCAAGAATTGAAGAAGTAGTTGCT
>CAJBBN010000080.1 GCA_903951325.1 uncultured bacterium | reverse complement strand
CTCAGCCCAATGGCAATTAATTGGTACTGGTCATTATTTTTATTCAAAATTACGGCATCTATATCATCGCTCAAGCTCCAATAATTTCTATATAAAATAGTAGCATCTATTCTTTTGCTGATTGATTTACTATAATATATAGTTACAGGAAACACCACGTTTGCTTGATTCGTAGAGTTGGTATCGATTAGTGCACTTTCAATATGGGTCGAACGATTTAAAATCCCTATACCAGCAGACATCGAAATTTTACCATAGGGTTTATCTACCATTAAATATTTGATTGCGCAACTTATATCGTAAGAATTACGGAGTGCATATTTAGTATTTAAATTTTCTCCATTGATATCTCCGAGTAATCTTAAGTCGGTTAAAATTGCATATCGATAATTCAATGGCTTTTCCATAAAAAACCCCAAAGCAAAATCTTTATTTTCATTGATAAAATCGGAACTGGCTAATTGACTTTTTTCCATACTCCCAGCGTAAAATCCTAAGGTATATGGACTACTTTCTGCAGCTTGCCCATATAAGAATTTCGATTTCTTATATGATTGAGCCTGAACAATATTAATTAATAACAACAAATACAGCAGGGGTATTTTTTTCATTCCTAAAAGTAATTTTTTTTTCAATATATTTAACCATTATGGCAAAGTCGAAAACAACCTATTTCTGTCAAAATTGTGGATACCAAGCAGCAAAGTGGCTAGGTAATTGTCCATCGTGTAATCAATGGAATACATTTGTCGAAGAAATTGTAGAAAAAAATACCGCTAAAATTGAATGGAAACAAAGTGGCAGCACACGAAGTAATAAACCCATTTTAATTAATACCATTGAGGCAACAGACGACAAAAGAATCATTACGCACGATATCGAATTGAATAGGGTGCTTGGTGGTGGAATTGTTCCGGGTTCTTTGGTGTTAATTGGTGGTGAGCCTGGTATAGGTAAATCAACTTTACTTTTACAATTGGCTATCAGTTTAAAAAAATCAAAAGTATTATATGTTTCTGGCGAAGAAAGTGAACATCAAATTAAAATGCGCGCGGCTAGAATTACCGAACGCGAAGCAAGCAATTGTTTTGTATTAACCGAAACGTCTACCCAAAATATTTTCAAACAAATCGAAGAATTAAATCCAGACATTGTCATCATTGATTCTATTCAAACTTTACATTCTGCGCATATAGAATCAACGCCAGGAAGCGTTTCGCAAATTCGAGAATGTACAGCAGAATTATTACGATTTGCAAAAGAAACATCGACACCTGTTTTTTTAGTGGGGCATATCACTAAAGATGGCGCCATTGCTGGTCCAAAAATATTGGAACACATGGTAGACACGGTATTGCAATTCGAAGGCGATCAACACCATACCTATCGTATGTTGCGTTCGGTTAAAAATAGATTTGGTTCCACTTCCGAATTAGGTATTTATGAAATGCAAAGTACCGGATTAAGAGAAGTACATAATCCATCAGAAATATTAATTTCGCAACGTTCCGAAGATTTAAGTGGCATTGCAATTTCGGTAATGATAGAAGGCATGAGACCAATGCTCATTGAATCTCAGGCATTGGTAAGCACAGCCGCTTATGGCACACCACAAAGATCGGCAAACGGTTTTGATGCCAAAAGAATGAATATGCTACTGGCAGTTTTGGAAAAAAGATGTGGCTTTAGGTTAGGCATTAAAGATGTTTTTTTAAATATTACAGGTGGAATTAAAGTTGAAGATCCTGCTATTGATTTAGGAATTATCGCAGCCATTATTTCTTCTCACGAAGACATTCCAATTTCATCTAAAGTATGTTTTGCTGCAGAGGTTGGTTTATCTGGTGAAATTCGAAATGTAAATCGGGTAGAACAAAGAATTGCAGAAGCTGAAAGGTTGGGTTTTGAAAAAATAATTGTTTCCGTATTTTCTTTGAAAGGAATAGATAAAAAGAAATTCAAT
>CAJBBN010000079.1 GCA_903951325.1 uncultured bacterium | reverse complement strand
GCCCGAACTAATTTTGATTTTAGCGATCGATTAATTTTTCGAACTTATTTAGCCTATGGTCAAAAAGACCAACGCTTTAAATATAATTTACAAGCAGAATATTTATTATCGCGTAAACGATGGACAAAACTAGGATTAAATAGAAGAGTAGACATTGATCAAGTAGGCAACGATTATAGGTATGATGATACCCAAATATTTGGCAGCGAACAAAGTTTTTTATATAACGCCACCTCTCAAATTAATCGTTTTGCTTTATTAACCCTTAAAAAAGAAAATAGAATTTGGTTGACTTCTGAATACAAGAATGGCTTAACGGGCCGTATAACCCTTCAAAACATTGCTTATCATAATTATTTAAATAATATAACCGATACAAGTTTTAATTCAATACAAAAAGATTTCACTAGTTCAGAAATTATTTTAGAAGGTCGATACGCACACAATGAGGTTAAAATTATTGATGACAATAAAAGATATACTATTGAGCGCTCAAGGTATCCCATTTTAATTGTTGGATTAAAGTTAGGGCTTAAAAATATTTTGAATAGTGATTATAATTATACCAGTTTGTATTTCAATATTAATCATAAATTACGTTTAGGTGTATTAGGCAATTCGCGTTATACCATTAGAGGGGGAAAGGTTTTTACTCCTGTACCTTATAGTTTATTAGATGTTCCAAGGGGAAATCAAACGCCATTTTTTGCAGCGGCTACCTTTAATTTAATGAACTATTTTGAGTTCATCAACGATCAATATTTAGCGATAGATTATGCACATAATTTTGGTGGACTTATATTCAATAGAATACCCCTTATTAAACATTTAAAACTTCGCGAAGTTATTGCATTTAGAGCGGTAACAGGATCCCTGAGTAAAGCCAATCAAATTCCCATCATCGTGAATACCTTCGGTACACTTGGCAAGAAACCATATATGGAAGCAAGTTTTGGTTTAACCAATCTTTTTAAAGTTGTAAGGTTAGATTTTATCTACCGATTGAGTTATACCAATGCCAATTATATAAAGCAATACAACGATATGCAGCTTGCTAATGGAATAGACGTTCCCTATAAAATCAGTAAATTTGGGCTTAAATTATCGCTTGATTTCGACTTTTAATTTTCCTGAAATTTTATTTAGCTGCTTGGCTCAAAATCTTATCTTTGTATGATGGTAGCGCAAAAAAAGGTAGCATTTTATACGCTTGGGTGTAAGTTAAATTACTCCGAGACTTCTGCTATTGGTCGCTTATTCGAAGATAAAGGCTATCAAAAAGTCGAATTTACCGATTCACCTGCTGTTTTTGTGATCAATACTTGTTCGGTTACCGAAAATGCCGATAAGAAATGCCGAAAGGTGGTTAAAGAAGCATTGAAAATTTCTCCAGAAGCATTTATCGTTATTATTGGATGTTATGCACAATTAAAACCAGCAGAAATAGCTACCATACCTGGTGTAGATTTGGTTTTAGGGGCATCCGAAAAATTTCAATTGCTCGATTATTTAAACGATTTACAAAAAACGCCAAAAGCGAAAGTGTATAACCAGCCCATTGCACAGGCTACCGAATTTATTTCATCTTATTCTTACGGCGATCGTACGCGTACCTTTTTAAAGGTACAAGATGGTTGCGATTATACTTGTACTTTTTGCACCATTCCTTTGGCAAGAGGAAATAGTAGGAGCGACACCATCGATAATGTGCTAGCAAATGCAACACAGATAGCCGCAACGGGAACCAAAGAAATTGTTTTAACGGGCGTAAACATTGGAGATTTTGGTGATAAAGAAAATGGAACTTTTTTCGATTTAGTAAAAGCCTTAGACACCGTAACAGGTTTAGATCGTATTCGTATTTCTTCTATCGAACCTAATTTATTATCGGATGATATTATTCGATTTGTGGCTGGTTCCAATCGTTTTGTTCCGCATTTTCATATTCCATTACAATCTGGTTCTAATAAAATATTAGCCTTGATGCGCAGAAGGTATAAGCGCGAGTTATATACCGATAGGGTTAATCAAATTAAAACATTGATGCCAGATGCTTGCATCGGAGTAGATGTAATTGTTGGATTTCCGGGCGAAAGCAAAGAAGCATTTTTAGAAACTTATCAATTCCTCAACGAATTGCCCATTTCTTATTTGCATGTATTTACTTATTCTGAAAGAGCCGACACACTAGCCATTACCATGGACGGTGTGGTTCCGATGGCAGAAAGAAACGAACGCAGTAAAATGTTGCATATTTTATCAGAAAAGAAAAGACACGCTTTTTACGAAAGCCAACTCGGAAAACAAGCTACGGTTTTATTCGAAGCAGATAATAAAGAAGGGTTGATGCATGGTTTTACCAGAAATTATGTAAAAGTGAGTACCAAATTTGATCCGATTTTAGTGAACGAATTAAAAACAATTCAATTAGTTGACTTCGATTCCTTTGGCGATGTAAGCATTGCAGAATCAACCGAGGAAATTTTAAACCATCATTCTATCCAAGCCTAATATGTATCCTACTTTTTCAGATTTACTTTACGATTTAATTGGCATTCAAATTCCATTGCCCATTCAAATGTTTGGTTTAATGGTAGCCATATCATTTCTTGTAGGTAATTATATTATTGGATTAGAATTAAAAAGAAAATATACCGAAGGGCTCTTAAGTTCCCATACAACAACGGTTATAGAGGGTTTACCCGCAACTAAAATGGAGCTTTTGAGTAATGCCATTTTTGGATTTATTATTGGATTTAAACTATTTTTTTTAATTGGAAATTATGCGCAGTTTACCGCTAATCCGCAAGCTGCATTACTATCACTTGATGGTAGTTTTTGGGGTGGTATTATTTCGGCAATTGCAATGGCTTATTGGGCTTACTACGAAAAAAATAGTAAAAAATTAGCCCAGCCTATTACTAAAACTATTGAAGTAATGCCGCATCAAGTAATGGGTAATCTAACCATTTTGGCTGCGGTGTTTGGCATACTTGGGGCTAAATTATTTCATAATTTAGAAAATTTCGACACCTTTATAGCAGATCCAATTGGCGCTTTATTAAGCTTTTCTGGTTTGACATTTTATGGCGGATTAATTTGTGGAATTACTGCCGCAATTTGGTATGCGCGGTCTAAAAATATTAAAACCATTCACTTGCTAGATGCTGCTGCTCCTGGAATCATGATTGCATATGGCATTGGCAGATTGGGTTGCCAATTGTCTGGAGACGGCGATTGGGGAATTGTCAATACGGCGGCAAAACCAAGCTGGATAAGCTTTTTACCAGATTGGGTTTGGTCATTTAAATTTCCTCACAATGTTATTTCCGATGGGGTTCCTATTCCGGGTTGCGTGGGCAGACACTGCATGGAATTGCCTTTACCTGTTTATCCAACTTCATTATACGAAGCCATTATTGCCATTACTTTATTTTTTGTTTTGTGGGCAATGCGCAAAAGCATTAAAATTCCTGGATTATTATTCTCTATTTATTTAATGATGAATGGCATGGAGCGGTTTTTTATTGAAAAAATCCGCATCAATAATATCATTCAATTTGCGGGATTCCAATTTACCCAAGCAGAATTAATAGCAAGTATTATTTTCCTACTTGGTGTAACTAGCTTTGTTTACCTTATATTAAAAAACAACCAAAAAAATGGAAGCATCGCAGCCTAAAAAAAGATTTCATCGCTTGCATACGGCCAGAAAAAAAGCCTATCAGAACAAAGCCATACGATATATTTTTTCGGGCGGAACTGCAACACTGGTAGATGTTTCGGTGTTTTTTATGATTTATAATTTTGTGTTGCATCAACAAGATTTTGTTTACGAACATATTCGTATTGCTTCCCATGTTATTGCTTTGTGTGTATCTTTCTTAATGGGTTTAATCACTAATTTTTTAATCACTAAATATTTTGTATTCAGCGAATCTGCATTGCGTGGTAGAGATCAGTTTGCTCGTTATTTAATAGTCGCTGCCATTACTTTTGTTGGCAATTATTTTATGATGAAAATGTTAGTAGAAGTTTTTGGCGTTTGGCCAACAGCAGCAAGGTTAATGGCTGTTGCTACTATTGCCCTTTTAAGTTATCGATTACACAAAGCATTTACTTTTAAAGTAAAAATTCCTAAAAATTAAATGAGCAATTACCAGCAAATTACCGAAGAACTAACCTTGTTAACACAATCGGTTGCCAATTATATTGCTACACAAGCCCTCACTTTTTCGAGCGATAAAATAGAACATAAAGGATTAAACGACTTAGTTTCTTACGTAGACAAAACCGCCGAAATGCAATTGGTTAAAGGATTGCAGCAAATTTTACCCGAAGCGGGTTTTATTACCGAAGAAAATACCATTTCGCAAGAAACTAAAGATTATCAATGGATCGTTGATCCGCTAGATGGCACAACCAACTTTATGCATTCTTTGCCATGCTATTCTATTAGTGTTGCTTTAATGTATCAAAACGAATTAGTAGTAGGTGTGGTGCACGAAGTAAACCGTAACGAATGTTTTTATGCATGGAAAAATGGCGGCGCATTTTTAAATGGCAAAGCAATTTCGGTATCTAACAAACCCACATTACAAGATTCTTTAATAGCTACCGGATTCCCTTATACCGTTTTCGAAGAAATAGACGACTATTTACAGTTATTAAAAGAACTCATGAAATGCTCCCATGGCCTGCGTAGACTAGGTTCTGCGGCAGTAGATTTAGCCTATGTTGCCTGTGGTCGATTCGAATCTTATTTTGAATATAATTTAAATGCATGGGACGTAGCGGCAGGTTGTTTAATAGTAAAAGAAGCAGGAGGGCAGGTTACCGACTTCAAGGGCGCAAATGATTTCGTATTTGGACGTAGAGTAGTGGCCAGCAATCAACTCACACACGAAGCTTTATTAGCGGTCATTCAAGCTAATTTTAAAATATAATTTTTAGCAAAAAAAATCCCCGAAAATTATCGGGGATTTTTTTTGTTATCGTAATTATGCTGCAGCTAGCATGTTAAGCTGCAGGTTCTGCTACTTCTCGTAAATCAACAGATACTAATCTCGAAACGCCTTGTTCTACCATGGTTACACCATACACCACATCGGTACTGGCAATGGTGCGTTTATTATGGGTAACAATAATAAATTGCGATTCATTCGAAAACTTGCGAATGATTTTATTGAATTTGTCAATGTTAGTATCATCTAAAGGTGCATCCACCTCATCAAAAATACAGAACGGAGCTGGTTTCAATAAGTAAAGTGAGAATAAAATCGCTGTAGCCGTAAGTGTCTTTTCTCCTCCAGATAATTGATTAATTGTTAAAGGGCGTTTGCCTTTTGGTTTTGCAATAATATCAATATCCGAATCCAATGGATCTTCTGGGTTTAACAAAATCAAATCACAAGAATCTTCTTCATTAAATAATGACCTAAATACAATGATAAAGTTATCTCTGATTTGGGTAAAGGCCTCCATGAATTTCACTTTAGCTGTATCGTCAATTTCTTTAATGGTATCTAATAAAGAGGCTTTCGCTTCTAATAAATCGTTCTTTTGATCGGTAATGAAAGTAAATCGTTTATTCATCTCGTCGTAGGCTTCCATTGCTAATGGGTTAATGGCGCCATAATTATCGATTTGATTTTTGATTTTATCCGTTTTGATTTTTAATGCGTTTTCGTCTTCTCCTTCTGGAATCTCCACTTCTGCTAAGTCGTCAATGTCTACGCTAAACTCTACCGATAGTCTTTCTTTTAACGAAGTTAATTCCATTCTTAACTCTGTTTTCTTATCTCGAAGGTTGGTAAATACTTGTTCTGATTCTTCTTTTTCGTGACGAACCAAACGCAATTTATCTTCCAATGTAGAGATTTGCGCTCTGGCTACTTGGTATTCGTTTTCTGCTTCGGTAGTTGCTTTTTCAATGGCATCTTTCTCTTCATACATACCCAATAATTCGGTATCCGAATTGTCGTGCATTTTTAAGATTTCTTCCATGCCTTTGCTTGCCGCTTCGTATTCGGAAGCATTGATCGCAATTCTATCGGTTAAAATTTTCAGGTTATTTTCTTTGTATTCAATTTCTTTTTCTAAAGCAGAAACCCTGTTTTGTTGTTGATGGAAAGAGATATTTCTTTGATTATAAGTAGATGATCTTTCGGTTAATTGATCATTTAAATCATTGAAATTGGCCTGAACGGTTAATGCATGCTCCGAAAAGGATTCTTTATTTTGCAAAGCATTTTCTAATTCAGGAACCATGTTTGCCAACTGCGTTTCATAATCGGCAATTTTAGATAGAATATCTTCTCTTCTAATACTGCTATTGCTAATGAAATTTAAATATTGTTCTTGTCTAGTTTGATAAGAAATTAATTCGGTGTTGATTTTATTAATTTCATCTTTCAAATTGGCAAGGTATTCTTGTTGGGTACTTTGCTTCAATTTTAAATGATGCGCTGTTAATTCATCCAATTGTTGATTGAATTGATCAATGAATTGATTGATGTCTTTGATCTCTAATTCTAAAACCGCTAAGTTTTTAGCCCTACCAATTCTTTTACCTTCGAATAAACCAACAGATCCGCCAGAAAGCGACACTTTAGTTTTATTGAATTTACCACTTTTGGCTAATAAAATTTTGCCTTCCAGAGTATCCGAACTAATCATTTGATCTTCGTCTTGCGTAATCACCATTACATTGCCCAATAAATGGTAAGCAAGTCTTTGGTATTTATAGTCTACATTAATCACTTTTAATGCAGGAATTAACGAAGTGTTATCGGCTGCAACATCTGGCATCGGAAGGTCTTTAAGCGCTTCTAATACAAAAAAGTTTGCTTTACCTTTAGCAGATTGCCCAAGCAATTGAATGCCCGCACGCGCCTCCTGATAGGTATCTACGACATAGTAATTCAAATAGCTCTCTAAATAACTTTCAATGGCTATT
>CAJBBN010000078.1 GCA_903951325.1 uncultured bacterium | reverse complement strand
TTGGCAAACTCCACATCTTCTTCCGAAAAATCCAATTCTAATTCTACCAGCGAAGCAAAATTAATAAGTTCGCTGCGCAAGGCTTGCAGCTCAGAACTAAAGCCACCGCGCATTTGGTTCATCGCTATTTGATGCGATGCTGCATTTTGCGATGCAATTAAATCTGCTACGGCTTCGGCCTGTGATAAGTCTAACTGTCCGTTTAAAAATGCACGCATAGTAAACTCGCCAGCCTTAGCCATGCGAGCGCCTTTACTAATTAATAATTTAATAATTTGTGTAATAATATAGGCCGAACCATGGCAAGAAAATTCTACACTGTTTTCTTTGGTATAGGAATGAGGGGCAACAAAAATACTGGCCAATACCTCGTCGATAACTACATTTCCATTCGTAATTTTACCAAAATGAAGCGTATGCGATGCCTGTTTGCTCAAGTCTTTGCCTTTAAACACGCTACTAGCGATGCTAATGGCTTCGGGTCCAGACAAACGAATAATGCCAATGGCTCCTGTTCCGGCAGGCGTGGCTAAAGCAACAATGGTATCGGTTAAACTCATGTTCAAAAATACATTTTTTTTGTTCTATATTAGTTGATATGATTTTGAAAAGTAAACTCCCAAGCGTAGGAACCACTATTTTTACCGAAATGTCGGTATTGGCCGCACAATATGGTGCCATTAATTTAGGCCAAGGATTTCCAGATTTTGAGATGGATCCGGCACTTACGCAATTGGTAAACAAAGCTATGGCCGATGGTTTTAACCAATACACCCATGCCAATGGTTACCCTGTTTTGCGTGAGGCTTTAGCTGCGAAAGTGCAAAGTTTATATCAACAAAGCATTAACCCCGATACGCAAATTACGATTAGCCCAGGTGGCACTTACGCCATTTATACGGCTATTACAACCTTAATACATCCTGGCGACGAAGTGATTTTATTTGAACCCGCATACGATAGTTATATTCCAAATATTGAAATTAATGGGGGCGTACCGGTACGCATTAATTTAACTTTTCCTAATTATAACATTCCTTGGGATGAAGTACGCAGTAAAATTACACCGCGTACTAAAATGATAATGATTAACTCGCCACATAACCCAACGGGGGCAGTACTTTCGGAACAAGATATTATTGAATTAAAAAGTATAGTTACTGGTACCGACATTATTATTTTGAGCGATGAAGTGTATGAACATTTAATTTTTGAGGACAAAGCGCATCAAAGTATTTTAAAACATCCCGATTTATTGGCACGTAGTTTTGTGTGTTTTTCTTTTGGAAAAACCATGCATTGCACCGGTTGGAAATTAGGTTATTGCATTGCAGGCGAAAGCCTCATGAAAGAGTATAGAAAGGTGCATCAGTTCAATGCCTTTACCTGCGATACACCTAAGCAAGTTGCTCTTGCTGCTTATCTTTCAGAAAACAAAAACTATTTAATTCTAGGCCAGCAAATGCAGCAAAAAAGAGATTTGTTAAGGCAATTACTTTCTGCTACAAAACTCGAATGCATTCCATCTTATGGCAGTTATTTTGAATGTTATTCTCACAAAAATATTTCGAACGAAAACGACAAAGATTTTGCCATTCGTTTAATAAAAGAATATGGAGTGGCTACTATTCCAGTGTCTGCATTTTATCAAGATAAAACCGACCATGGCGTAATTCGTTTTTGCTTTGCGAAAAAAGATGAGACTTTAAAGGCTGCAGCTGAGCGTTTGCAAGGCTTATAGAAAACTAATACAACAAATGCTTCTTCGCTGCATTACGCCAGCCCGCTTGATAGGCTTGCT
>CAJBBN010000077.1 GCA_903951325.1 uncultured bacterium | reverse complement strand
TTTTTATGAGGAGGCATTTAGACAATCAATTGCAACCAATTTTGTTGCTGGACGATTTAAACGGGGCGGCAGTACTATCTCCATGCAATTAGTTAAAAATTTATTTTTAACCAGAAATAAAACAATTGCCCGAAAGCTAGAAGAAGTGCTCATTGTTTGGATGATAGAAAATGGAAGGCTTATAGATAAGCAACGCATGTTCGAAGTCTATTTAAATATTATTGAGTGGGGACCAAATGTTTATGGTGTTACCGATGCCGCTCGTTTTTATTTTGATAAATTTCCAAGCGAATTAAATTTAGGAGAAAGTATTTTTTTAGCAAGCATTGTTCCCAAGCCTAAAAGATTTAAAGCATCTTTTTTACCCGATGCTGAGCTCAAACCCTATATGCACAAGTATTTTAAAATGATTGGCGGCTTAATGGTTCGCAGAGGCAAAGTGCCAGCGACAGACACCATTGGAATATTTAATAGTGTAAAAGTAAAAGGCTTGGCTAAGAGTATGATTCTGGCGGTAGATACCATTGCTGCTCCAATAATAGAAGAGGAAAACTAATATACATCTTTGTCTAGGCTTCTATAATGAATCGCTTCTAACAAATGTTTTGTTTCGATGTGCGTGTCGTTTGCTAAATCTGCAATGGTTCGAGCCACTTTTAAAATACGATCGTAGGCACGAGCAGAAAGCCCCAATCTTTCCATTGCCATTTTTAAAATAGACAAGCCGTCTTTATCAATTTTGCAAAATTCGCGCAACAGCTTTGTATTTATTTGTGCATTACAATGAATACTTTTCAAATTTTTATATCGTTCAGATTGAATTTGTCTGGTTTGAATAACCCTACTTCTCACTTGACTACTCAATTCCCCTTTTCGCTGATCCGATAATTCATTAAAACTAATGGGCGAAACTTCAATATGAATATCGATGCGATCTAGTAATGGTCCAGAGACTTTGCTTAAATATCTTTGTACAATTCCTGGTGGACAAGTGCATTGTTTTTCAGGGTGATTGTAAAAGCCACAGGGGCAGGGGTTCATAGAAGCAACCAACATAAAACTTGCCGGGTATTCTACGCTGTGTCTTGACCTTGCTATGCAAACTTTTCTCTCTTCTAAAGGTTGCCGCATCACTTCTAAAACACTTCTTTTAAATTCTGGTAATTCGTCTAAGAATAAAACTCCGTTATGTGATAAAGATATTTCGCCTGGTTGCGGATTGCCACCACCGCCCACTAAAGCTACATCAGAGATAGTATGATGCGGCGAACGGAATGGCCTAATCATCATTAAAGAATTATTGTTAGTTAATTTTCCTGCAACCGAATGAATTTTTGTGGTTTCTAAGGCTTCGCTTCTACTCAATGGCGGTAAAATACTTGGCAATCTTTTGGCTAACATGGTTTTGCCAGAACCTGGTGGGCCAATTAATATCACATTGTGTCCGCCAGCAGCAGCTATTTCTAAGGCACGTTTAATATTTTCTTGACCTTTCACGTCCGAAAAATCGAAGTCAAATTTCTCTGTGGTTTCTTGCATTAAATTTTCGGCAGCTACTTGCGTAGCTTTTCCATAGTATTCGCCTTTAAAAAATTGGATGACTTCTAAAATATTTTGCATTCCAAAAACAGCAAGCTCCGAAACAATGGCTGCCTCTTGCGCATTTTGTAAAGGCAAAATAAATCCTTTGAATCCTTTTTTCTGTGCTTCAATCGCAATGGGCAATGCACCTTTAATAGGCTTTAGACTGCCATCTAAAGAAAGCTCTCCCATAATTAAATATTCGCTTAGAAAACTTGCAGGTATTTGTTCGGCGGCAGCTAAAATGCCAATCGCAATGGTAAGATCATAAGAAGAACCTTCTTTGCGAATATCTGCAGGAGCCATATTTACTACAATTTTCATTCTTGGCATATGGTAGCCAAAATTTTTAATGGCAGATTCTATTCTTAAGTGACTTTCTTTGACTGCACTATCCGGTAGCCCAACTAAAAAATAATCGACTCCAGTTACAATATTAACTTCAACAGTAATTAATATAGCATTTACGCCTTGAACCGCACAACCAAAAGTTTTAACGAGCATTTTTTTATTTCAAAATTAATGGAAAGAAAATGCGTGTTCAACTTAATTTATGCAAGATTTTTTGTGCAAACTATTATTGATGTCTTTCGATAAAATCAATTAAGGAGTGAATTACTTTGATATGAATTTCTTGCGCCCTGTCTGCATAATCAGATTTGGGTGCACGAATTTCTACATCGGCTAAGCCAGCTAATTGTCCGCCATCTTTTCCGGTAAGACATACAACATGCACACCTTTTGATTTAGCAGTTGCTAATGCATTGATAATATTTTTTGAATTGCCCGAAGTGCTGATGCCTACTAATACATCCCCTTCGTTTGCCAATGCTTCTAAGTATCTTGAAAAAATAAAATCGTAACCATAATCATTTCCTACACAAGAAATATGTGAAGGATCCGAAATCGAAACGGCAGCTAAGGCTTTGCGATCATTTCTATATCTGCCACTCAGCTCTTCTGCAAAATGCATCGCGTCGCACATAGAACCGCCATTGCCACAAGAAATAATTTTTTTACCATTTGCCAAAGCGCTTACCATGAGTTGGCCAGCAGCTTCGATAGCTTGTAAATTTTTTTCGTCTGCAATAAATGCTGCTAACACCGATTGCGCTTCTGTGAAATGTTTTTTGATCGCGTCCATATTCAAAAGTACAAATTTTTATATTTCTAAGAATGGATTTGTTATCTTGTTTTTAAAATTTAAAAAATGAGTAAAAAAATACTCTGTGCCATTAATCCTTATTCGGGTAAAGGAAGTTCGAAAAGCATGCTTGCGGCTTTACAAGCAGCTTTGCCAAGCTATCAATGGGTCGTAGTTGAAAGCGATGGCCCTTCTTATTTTTCGCAACATATTGGTTCATTTATAAAGCCAGATATTGATGCCATTGCAGTATTTGGCGGAGATGGCACCATGCACGACGTGGTCAATGGCTTATATCAATCGAATCATTTAGCAACTCCAGTATTACTTTTCCCTGCTGGTACCGGCAATGCCTTTAACCATGATCTTGAGTGCTTAGATCATTTGACTGCTATAGAAAGGTTGAAAAAATTTGAATTACACAAAATAGATTTATTAAAATTAATTACCCCCGAACAAACCATGATCTCTTTTAATATAATTGGCTGGGGTTTAGTGGCGCAAATTACTGCTTTAGCCGAAAGACTCCGAATATTTGGAGGCGCAAGGTATACCATTGCCTCCATCCTAAAAATATTTTCGAATCCAACCTCCTTCGCAACTTTAACGTATGCCGATAATAAAGAATCTGCAGATTTCTCTTTTGTATTATTAATGAACACCAAACATACGGGCAAAGGCATGATGATGGCGCCCTATGCAAGTCTGAGCGATGGCCTCATGGATGTTTTAATAGTGAAGAAAACCAGTTTATTGAATTTACTTTTTTTATTTCCGAGCATATATTCAGGCAAACACGTGCATTCTAAATTATTGGAGTATAAACAATTGTCAGCAATTACCATTGCGGCAACAGATGGAAATCCGCTAACTATAGACGGCGAAGTTAAAGGCTGTGCGCCTTTAAGGGTAAGTGTATTGCCACTTGCACTGAGTATTATAAAATAAAAAAGGAGGCTAATAAGACCTCCTTTTTTATTTTCTTGTTAGCTTTTATTTTTTATTAAAATTTGCTTTGCCACTATCTAAGAATTTTACATAAGCGTCAATGTCTTCGTTAAATGCATAGGGCGCTACCAATTCTTTACCCTCGGTATCTACAATTACATAAAGTGGCTGTGCATTATTATTAAATTTTGTGACTTGTAAATCTACATTTCGATTGCCTAAGTTTTTTATTTTTTTACCTGTAAAGCTCGAAGTGTATTTTTCGTTTTCTGGTAATTCTGTTCTATCATCTACATATAAAGAAATAACCACAAAATCATTTTTTAATCTTTTCAATACTTCTTCGTTTGGCCATACAGCATTTTCCATTTTGCGACAATTGGTACAGCTATGACCAGTAAAATCTAAGAATACAGGCTTACCAACTTTCTTCGCATAAGCCATTCCTTCGTTGTAATCAAAGAATGCTTCAATGCCAAGTGGGGCGTGCAATTGCTCGCTATATTTTCTGCTACTTTCACTTGATGTAGCGCCAGCATTTTGAAAAGACTTAGCATATAAATCAAAATCTTGCGTGCCTTGGTGTGGTAAAAATCCGCTGATGGCTTTGAGCGGTGCGCCCCATAAACCTGGCGTTAAATAAACAGCAAAGCTTAAAGAGATGATGGCTAAAAATAACCTCGGTACCGAAATATATTTTACCTCCGAATCGTGATTGAATTTTAATTTACCTAATAAATAAAATCCTAACATCACAAAGATGACAATCCATAAACCAATAAACACTTCTCTGTCTAAAATTCTCCAGTGGTAAGCCATGTCGGCATTCGATAAAAATTTAAGTGCGAATGCGAGTTCGATAAAACCTAAACTTACCTTAACGGTGTTTAACCAGCCACCCGATTTTGGCATTGCGTTTAACCAACTTGGAAAAATCGCAAACAAAGTAAATGGTAATGCAAGTGAAATAGAAAAACCTAACATGCCCATAAACGGCCCTACGTAAGTTCCTTTGTTTGCGGCATCTACAAGCAATGTGCCAATCAGCGGTCCCGTACAAGAGAACGATGCAATGGCTAAAACAATGGCCATAAAAAAGATACCAATCAATCCGCCTTTATCTGCTTTTTGATCTGCTTTAGTAGACCACGAGCTAGGTAAGGTAATTTCAAATGCGCCAAAAAACGATGCGGCAAATAATACTAAAATGCCGAAGAATACTAAATTAAAAACGGCATTAGAAGAAAGTTCGTTTAATGCACTTGCACCTAATAACATGGTTACGCCTAAACCTAATGCAACATAAATAACTACAATAGAAACGCCGTAAATAATTGCTTTACGAATACCGTCTGCTTTGTTCTTACTTTGTTTGGTAAAAAAACTTACCGTTAAAGGAATCATTGGAAATATACATGGCATTAATAATGCAACAAAGCCAAATAAAAATCCTTGAAAGAAAATAGACCAACTGCCTTCCTCTTTTGCAGGAGCTGCAATAGTAGCTGTTGTAGTTGTGCTATCCGAAACACTTGATGTGCTTGCATTAGCGCTGCTATCTATTTTGTTCAAGCTTTGATTGCTATCTAAATTCGTAGTGGCAATAATTGCTTTGGTAGGCAAACCTTTTACTGCAAAATTAAAAGCAACTTCTTCTGGCGGTAAACATTGCTTATCGTTACAAACCATGTATTCGAATGTACCCGATACCGTATAATCTTTTGCAGTTAACGTTGTTATTTTTTGTTTAAAAGTAGCAGTATGTTCAAAGTAAGAAACTTTCATTTCAAATACTTCGTCGTTAATGGTAATTGGCTTTGGAATTTCTAAAACCCCTTTAATTAATTGGTAGTTTGGGTTAGGCGTAAACTTAAATGTAGTGGGAAGCGGTCCGCCTTCGCCAACAAATTGCGAGTATACATGCCAGTGATCATCAATACTTGCTTTAATAACAAGTGTTGGGTTTTCGCTGCCATTATTTTCTATGGTATAAGACCATTTTACAGGCTCTTGAATTTGCGAATAAATATTAAAACTGAATAGCAATAATCCAAGTAGTCCAAAAAATTTTTTCATAATTTTTTATTGAGGTGATAATTTCAAAAATATCAATTTTTTAAATGATAAAAGTAATTTCTTTGTTGTTGAAGTAATGCATACTACCATTGATTGATAAAGCCAGTCTGCCAAATTCGTCTATTCCTTCAATTGTACCTAATTGCACCTGACCGTTTATCATATAATTTGCAGGTTGTTGGAAGCGATATAATTGTTGGAGGTACGCTAAACGAATACTCAGATAGTCTTCTGTTTTAATAGACTCATACCTTTCTTCTATGCATTCACAAAGGATTTGTAGCTTTTGCTGAAGGTCGTATTGTAAGCCAGTTAATTGACTTAAGGAGCAAGCGTTTTTTGCTTGAGCGCTAAAAGTTTTTTGATTGATGTTCAAGCCTATACCAATGATGCTATTTTTAATGACATCTTGCTGTAGCGAATTTTCAATTAAAATACCTGCTATTTTTTGATCGCCAACATAAATATCATTGGGCCATTTAATAGTAACGTTTTCGATATGTTTTTTTAAAAAGTCGCAGATTGCCAGGCTGATAGCTATAGAAAGCATAAATTGATCTGCTATTTTTAGAAAATGCGGCCGATAATAAACGCTCAATAAAAGGTTCTCTTTAGGCATAGACTCCCAAATTGCAGCCGATTGGCCTTTGCCGGCGGTTTGAAAATCTGCCATAATTACCGAGCCATCGGCTATTGGAACAGAATTTGACAACATTTCTGCAGTATATCTGTTAGTAGAATGGACTTCCTTTAAATGAATGATATTTTTACCAGTATACAGCGCCTTCATATGGGGATTAACACAAATTAATTGCTAATTTTGGCTAAATTAAACGGTTTTAATGAAGAAACACAAAAAAGAAGTAGATTCTCAGAAAATAGCGGAAGTTATTGTTCAAGGAATACAAGAGAAAAAGGGAAAAGACATTGTTAGTTTAGATTTGAGAAAAATCAGCAGTTCTGTCAGTGATTATTTTATAATTTGCCATGCAGATTCGAGCACCCAAGTAAGGGCAATTGCCGATTCGGTTGAACACGAAATGGATAAGGTGTTGAACGAAAATCTTTGGCACAAAGAAGGCCAAGGAAATGCCGAATGGATTTTACTAGATTATGTATCGGTTGTAGTGCATATTTTTAAAACAGATAAAAGAGAATTTTACGGTGTAGAAGAATTATGGGGCGATGCACAATCGCAACGTTTCGAATCCGCATCTTAAGCTTATAAAAAAATAGATGGAAGAGCAGAAGAAAAAAACAAGTGGCGGCAAAAAAATGCCCAACATGCCGCAGGTACCCAAATTTAATTTTTATTGGATTTACGGAATTTTATTGGTTGCTGTTTTAGCATTCAATTTTTTATACAAAGACAATAGCGCAAAAGAAATCAGTTACCAAAAGTTCGAAACAGACATGTTATTGAACCATGATGTAGAAAAACTGATTGCTTACAAGCAAAACGAAATGTATGTGGTAGAAGTATACATTTATAAAGCAAAAGTTACTGGAGAAAAGTATAAAGAAATTAATAGCGGCGCATATTTTTCTGGCGCAGGCCCACATTATTTTTTAACACAACTTTCGATTGATGATTTTAACAATCGCATTCGCGAAGCGCAAAAAAGTTTTACGGCTGCAGAAAAAGTAGATGTAGAGTATATTACCAAATCAAATTGGGGAAGAGACTTTTTATTGTCTTGGGTTTTGCCTTTAGTATTAATGATTGCCGTATGGATGTTCATTATGCGTAAGATGTCTGGTGGCGGTGGTGCAGGCGGCGGCGGTCAAATTTTCAATATTGGAAAATCGCGCGCCACTTTGTTCGATAAAGAATCACAAGTAGCCATTACCTTTAATGATGTTGCCGGTTTAGAAGAAGCAAAGCAAGAAGTAATGGAAGTGGTAGACTTCTTAAAAAATCCAAAAAAATATACCAACCTGGGGGGTAAAATTCCGAAAGGCGTTTTATTAGTGGGTGCGCCAGGTACTGGAAAAACATTATTGGCTAAAGCCGTTGCAGGCGAAGCACAAGTTCCATTTTTCTCACTTTCGGGTTCGGATTTTGTAGAAATGTTTGTGGGTGTAGGAGCATCAAGAGTAAGAGATTTATTTAAACAAGCCAAAGAAAAAGCACCATGTATTATTTTCATCGACGAAATTGATGCCATTGGAAGAGCGCGTGGTAAAAACCAAATTATGGGTGGCAACGACGAGCGCGAAAATACCTTAAATCAATTGTTAGTAGAGATGGATGGTTTTGGAACCGACTCGGGTGTAATTATTATGGCGGCAACGAATCGCCCAGATGTACTAGATCCGGCCCTGTTAAGACCAGGTAGATTTGATAGACAAATTGGAATTGATAAACCAGATTTAATTGGAAGAGAACAAATTTTCAAAGTGCATTTAAAGCCATTAAAATTATCTGCAAATATTGACCCCAAAAAATTAGCGGCACAAACTCCAGGATTTGCTGGTGCAGAAATTGCAAACGTATGTAACGAAGCAGCATTAATTGCCGCACGTAAAGACAAGCAAGCAATTGACATGCAAGATTTTCAAGATGCAATTGATCGAGTGATTGGTGGATTAGAAAAGAAAAATAAAATTATTTCGCCAGAAGAAAAAAGAATTGTTGCATTCCACGAAGCAGGCCACGCAATTGCGGGTTGGTTTTTAGAGCATGCAGATCCTTTGGTAAAAGTTTCTATTGTGCCAAGAGGCATAGCTGCATTGGGTTATGCGCAATACTTACCCAAAGAGCAATACTTATATACAACAGAGCAATTGCTAGACAGCATGAAAATGACCTTAGGGGGCAGAGCTGCAGAAGAAATTGTTTTTGGTAAAATATCTACCGGTGCACAAAACGATTTGGAAAGAATTACCAAGTTAGCCTATGCAATGGTTACCATGTATGGTATGAATAAAACCATTGGCAATATTTCTTTCAACGATCCGCAAGGAGAGTTTGGTTATGGTAAACCTTATTCTGATAAAACATCGGAGTTAATAGATATTGAAGTACGCGGATTAATTGCGCAGATGTATGAAGATACTAAAGCGATGTTAACCAAACACAGAACGCATTTAGATAATATTGCAAAAGCTTTGTTGGAGAAAGAAATTATTTTCCAATCAGACTTAGAAGAGATGTTAGGTAAAAGACCATTCGACACAAGAACTACTTACGATGAATTTGTAAATGGTGCAGAAGAAGAAACGGTGGTTGAGCCAAGCGAAAAAGTTGTTGATGCAAAAGAAAGTGCAAAAGCACCATTTGCAGATGAACTTACTAGACCTACCGTGTTTGAGTCTAAACCTGCTGTTGAAGGCGAAAAGACGATAGAAGAGCTGGAGGCCGAATTTGCTAATTCAGATAATCCAGATGATGGTTTAAAAATTAGCAATCAGAATAGTCCGAACACAGACTCCAAAACTGAATAATATATTTTAAAAGAAATACCGCTCATTGAGCGGTATTTTTTATTTTAGCAATATGCAAGAAGCAACACCCAAAGAGCGCATGCTTAAAAAAATCAGGAAAGCCCTGATTGAAAAAGCCGAAAACCCCTTCCCAAAATTCGAAGATACGGAAGCTATTTTTGCGAGCTCACCCGAATTGTTAGAAATTCAATTTGCAGAAGCATTCAATAAAGTGAATGGCCAATTTATTTATTGCGAAGACGATAAAGATTTTTTGCTACAATTAAAATCCATTGCGCAAGATAAAAAATGGACAAATATTTTTTGCTGGGAAAAAGAGTTGCAGGGCGTATTAAAAAATCAAATTACTTATCAAACAACCGACTATGAATTTATAAATGCGGTAGTGGGCATCACCACCTGCGAAGCATTAATAGCCAGAACCGGCAGTATTTTAATTAGCAGCGGATCGGCTGCAGGCCGCAGGTTATCTATCTATCCAAGCATTCATGTGGTGGTGGCCTACACTTCTCAATTAAAAAGCGACACCATAGATGCTATTCAATTTATGAATGAAAAATATCAAGGTCAATTACCTTCCTTGATGAGTGTTGTGGCAGGGCCAAGTAGAACGGCAGACATTGAAAAAACTTTGGTCTTAGGCGCACATGGTCCAAGAGAATTATTTTTATTTTTAATTGACGATACGCAAGCCTAATGGAAAACCAAAAGAAAATATATTTTGCTTCCGACTTTCATTTAGGCTTACCTAATTTCGAAACCAGTCGCCAAAGAGAAGATAAAATTGTGCGTTGGTTAAATATTATAAAAGCAGACGCCGCCGAAATTTTTTTAGTTGGCGATATTTTTGATTTTTGGTTTGAATATGCAAAGGTGGTGCCTAAAGGATTTGTGCGTTTGCAAGGAGCCATAGCCGCAATAACCGATGCAGGTATTCCTGTACATTTTTTCAAGGGCAATCATGATCTTTGGATGTTTACTTATTTTCAAAAAGAACTAGGCGTGCAATTACATTCAGAACCGATCGAACGCGAATTTAACGGAAAGCGCTTTTTTATTGGGCATGGCGACGGATTAGGACCAGGAGATTATAATTATAAATTGCTTAAAAAAGTTTTTACCAGCAAAGTTTGTCAATGGTTATTTGCGCGCATACATCCAAATCTTGGCGTAGGACTAGCACATGCATGGTCTCAAAAATCACGCTTAGTTCACGATAAAAAAGAACAATTTTTAGGCGAGGAAAACGAGTGGTTGGCTATTTATGC
>CAJBBN010000076.1 GCA_903951325.1 uncultured bacterium | reverse complement strand
TTATATTGTAAAATTATTAGTAAATCCTGCACCTATACTTAGTGATAAGACAATTACCGTATGCAGTGGATCTTCATTTAATCTTCCGAATAATTTAATGCCTTTTAATACTACTTATAAATGGGGCAATCCAATCATATTACCTTCTAATAGCTTGACAGGCTTCAAAGCTGCAACAACGCCACAGACCATTGTAATGGACAGTCTATATAATAATACACTCAATAATGCAAAAGCTATTTATACCATTCAACCTATTAATAATAGCTGTAACATATCACCATTTAATTTAACTGTAAACACAACGCCTACGCCAAATATAACTGATCAAGAAATTAGTATTTGTAGTGGAACAGATTTTGTATTTGTCCCAAATAAAATTCCAGATAATTCTGTTTACGAATGGGGCAATCCTGTCAGTCAACCTTATGGGGTTGTTAATGGATATACTTCAGATAACCAATTATATAAAAATATAAAACAAAGATTATTTAACCCAAGTATCAATACTGCTAAAGCTATTTACAAAATCAAACCTAGTAATGATGGTTGTAGTGGGAATGAATTCAAACTAACAGTTAGTGTAAATCCGATTCCTTCCTACGCAGTCACTTCGATGAACGAAGTTTGTCCAAATGTTGCTGATACTATATATCTTACATTATTAGGTAATTCACCTTGGAATGTTTCATATATAGATCCTGCGACAGGAATTGCTAATACAATAAAAAATTTAACCGCCTCTAGTCAAAAAATAATTTTAACTAAATTACCTGAAATAGGCCCATATAAATTTAAACTTATAAATATACAAGACGCCTATTGTTATAATGATACTTCAACTGTCATAAACACGCAACAAATTCTTCCGTTACCTAAAGATTCAATATATGCACCTTCTGGAAATCAAATTTGTATCAATCAAACATTACCATTAAATATAAACAATGCAACGGCAAGTTTGTATAAATGGTATATCAATGACACCCTCTTTATCCAATCGAGTAATAATAATATACAAGTTGGGAAACCAGGAATTTATTATGCGGAAACCAAAAATAATGTCGGCTGTATTAATAAAACGATAAATACAGTTACAATGAGGCAAGTTTTTATCAATCCTGCTATTAATTTCACAAATGATATATCATGTATAACGCTGCCAATAAATTTCACTAATCTTACAGATACCTTAAAAACAGGGCAGCTTAATTGGACTTGGTATTTTTCAAAATCGGATTCTTCAATAGGATACAATTCAAAATATGTTTTTAAAAGTGGGGGTTCTTATAATATTAAATTAATTGCAAAATCTCCAATTTGTAATTATGCCATCACAAAAGATACAACGATATTAATAAGATACCCTGTAGCCGGTATAAAACTTCCTCCTGTATCAGCCTATATTAATACAAATACGCGCATTAAAGGCCGAGACCTAATTGGAGAAAGCTATCAATACAAATGGGAGCCATTCTGGGGAATAGATTCTACTAAAATTGCTAGCCCAATTTTTAATTTTAATATGAATCAGGTATATAAAATAAATTATATCACTAAGTACGGCTGTATAACTACAGATACTTTATCTGTAAATGTTTTTGCTAATAATTTGGTTGATATTTTTGTTCCTAAATCATTTTCACCAAATAACGATGGAGTCAATGATCAATTGTATGCATACCTAGCAGGGATTAAAAAATTCCATTTTATAAGAATTTATAACAAATTTGGGCAACTTATGTTTGAAAGTAAATCTAACAATACGCCTTGGGATGGTATCACTAATGGGCGTTTACAACCCATTGACGCATATGTTTGGTTTGCAGAAGGGGAAGATATAAATGGTAAAATAATTTCAAAAACCGGAAGTGTAATGTTATTGAGGTAAATGAAAAAACAACTATTTTATATATTATTTACTATTTGTTTTCTATTGAGAGGCATGACTTCTTATAGTCAAGATCCTAATTACTCGCAATTTTTTGCTTCCCCATTAACTATTAGTCCAGCATTAGCAGGAAAATCAGATGCTAAATTAGAGGCTAATTCTATTTATAGAAAACAAAGCTTTGGCGCAGGTGTCAATTATAATACAAAATTGATATCTGTTGATGGAAGACTATTTGAAAATTATGATAATAATAATACAAGCTTTCTAGGAATAGG
>CAJBBN010000075.1 GCA_903951325.1 uncultured bacterium | reverse complement strand
TTTTATTTCTAGCTGCTACCAGCTCCAACATATCGAGGTCTATTTTATCAATATCGTTGCGTAATTTTTTTAAATTATCAATAAAAACTTGATCGGTAGAAGTGCTCGAGCGAATAATTAATTGCGCAAGCATTGCGCCTAATGCAGTGGGGCTAAGCTGTTGGTCTTTATCACTGAGTGCATGGTGCGGATCTACATGCGATTCAATCATCAAGCCATCAAAATTTAAATCCAATGCTTTTTGACTGATATGTTGAATTAAATCTAAGCTGCCACAAATATGACTCGGGTCGCAAAACAATGGAATATTCGGAATCAATCTTTTTAATTCTAAAGGAATATTCCAATTAGGTACATTGCGGTAAATGTTTTTTTCGTAAGTAGAAAAACCACGGTGAATGGCCGCAATTTTTTGAATCCCTGCATGGTTTATTCTTTCAATCGCGCCAATCCATAAGTCTAAATCAGGGTTAATCGGATTTTTAATCATGACGGGAATATCGACCCCTTGTAAGGCATCGGCAATTTCTTGTACCACAAAAGGCGATACCGTAGAACGCGCACCAATCCATAAAATATCGACACCAGCTTGTAAAGCCGCTTCCACATGTTTGGCATTGGCCACTTCGACCGCAGATTTTAACCCATGTTTTTTAGCAGCAGCTACCAGCCAAGGCAAAGCCCCATCGCCAATACCCATAAAAGAACCCGGGCGGGTACGCGGTTTCCAAATGCCGCCTCTTAAAATTTGTACCTGGTGTTGGGCAAGTGCTGCCGCAGTTTGTTCAATTTGGTTTTCCGACTCCACGCTGCAAGGGCCCGAAATCAGTACCATTTTGGCTGCTGGCAATCCCCATTCGCTTAAACCTGCAATTGCTGTATTTACTGTCATAATCTGCTTGCAAATTAACATATATAAAACTGAAATAAAAGCCATCATCGGCTTTATTTTTTGATAAAAAAACCTCCTTTTTGCTAGGAAATCGTAAATTAGCGAGCATCATTCATACCCTATACGCATGTCGCATCAACCTAATTTTTCTAATTCCGAAATCGCATTTGCCGGTAAAAACAATGCAGACTTAACACGCGCTTATTGGTTGTTCAAAGCGATCAGTAGTAACCTATTGGTAAAAATTGGTCCGCCACTCACAACATTTGCCATGGCTATTGGTTTGCCTGTAGCACCAATTATTAGGGCCACCATATTTAGACATTTTTGTGGCGGCGAATCTATAGATGAATGTAATAAAACCATACAAGCATTAGCAAAATATCAGATAGGTACCATTTTAGATTATTCGGCAGAAGGCGCCGAAACCGAAAGTAGTTTTGATGCCACCACACAAGAAACCATTGCGACTATTGAACGCGCCAAAGGCGATGATAAAATTGCCTTTGCTGTTTTTAAAGTAACCGGAATAGCGAGCATTAGCTTATTAGAAAAAATGGATGCAGGCCAGCCCTTAAGCCAGGCAGAGCAAGCAGCCTTTGGGCGTGTGAGTAAACGCATACATCAAATTTGTAATGCAGCACACGAAGCTAAGGTGCGCATATTTATAGATGCCGAAGAAAGTTGGATTCAAAAAACCATCGATGCTTTGGCTTATCAAATGATGGCGCATTTTAATGATCAAGATGCCATTGTGTATAATACATATCAGTTTTATCGTCACGATAGATTGGCCGCTATGATTTCGGCACAGAAAAAATTAAAAGCCGCAGGTAAATTTTTTGGAATTAAATTGGTGCGTGGTGCCTATATGGAAAAAGAACGCGCACGCGCAGCTGCAAAAAATTACGAAGATCCTATTCAAGAAAATAAAAATGCATCGGACGCAGCTTATGATGCTGCATTAGACTATTGCGTAGCAAACCTAGCAGACATTAGTATTTGCGCAGGTACGCATAACGAAAACAGTTCTATGCATTTGGTGAATTTAATGGCGCAACATGGCTTGGCCGCAAACGATCGCCGCATTTACTTTTCGCAATTGCTGGGCATGAGCGATAACCTGAGTTATAATTTATCGATGGCGGGATATAATGTTGCCAAGTATGTACCCTATGGCCCCGTTAAAAAAGTATTGCCTTATTTGTTCCGCAGGGCCGAAGAAAACACTGCTATTGCTGGGCAAATGGGTAGAGAGTTGAGTTTGATTGTGGCGGAGCAGAATAGGAGGAGGGGGTAAGGTTTGGGTTTGTGGTGTTTTTGAGACAGGTTGGGTCTATGAATATAATCCGCTAGAATAATTTTAGCTTTTTTGTAATTGCATGTAGCAAGTCAAATTTGCTATAGTTTTATCTGTAGGGAAATGTTTAAATTGGTGGTTGTTAATTTTAAAAAAAAATATTTAAACAGCTAAATATAT
>CAJBBN010000074.1 GCA_903951325.1 uncultured bacterium | reverse complement strand
GTGCTCATTAATTTTATTTCTTCTATTGCGCAGATGGTGATTACTTTACTTGCGGGCTTTATTGCTTTTAATTTTTATGCGCCGCAATATGTAAACCAAGACCCTCTGATCAATTATATATTATTGTATTTCGTTTTGTTTTTAATGGTAGTGGTTTTGTATTTATTTTTTAATATTGGACGCATTACTTATTACTTATCGTCATTGGGTTGGTTTAAAAAGCATGCCGAGCTGCTTGCTGTTTTTGCTTTGTTTAAAAATATCGATTTAATAAAAATTTTAGCTTGGTCTGCGCTTCGTTACCTTGTTTTTTCTTCGCAATATTTATTATTGTTGCATTTCTTTATTCCAAGTATTGCTATTACCGAAACGTATATGATGATTACGTTAATTTTCTTTACGCAGTCTATCTTACCTGGTTTTGCGATTACAGAGTTAGGCGTGCGTTCTGGGGTTGCAGTATTTTTTCTTGGACATTTGAGCGCAGATACCATAGGTATATTAGCGGCGGCATTTTCTATATGGAGCGTAAATGTTATCTTGCCTTCCTTGGTAGGAACTTATTTTATCATCAAAGCAAAATTTATCAGTGCAAATTCTTAATATTATTTCGGTTGTTTTATTGATTTGCTATTCGGGCATATTACTTTTTTTCATCAAAGGCTGGTGGGCTTTAAAAAATGGGCAGCCTTTACAAAGTGAATTCAAAACAACTGTTAGCGTGTTAGTGCCTGTTAGAAATGAGGAAAAACACATTGCCAATTTATTACAAGACTTAATCACACAAAACTACCCAGCATCACTTTTTAATATCATTGTAATAGATGATCACTCGACAGACCAAACAGCTGCTATCGTTCGGTCATTTAGCAATTCAAATTTGCGTTTGTTAAAATTAACGCTCGAAAAACCAATTAATTCTTATAAAAAAAGAGCAATAGCTACTGCAATAGCAGCATGCGATTCCGAATTAATTATTACCACCGATGGCGATTGCCGTATGGGGCCAGATTGGATTACCAGTATTGTGAGTTTATATGAACAAGAAAATTGCCAATTAATTTCTTCACCAGTTGGCTATCATCATGAAAAAAATTTAGCAGAAAAAATACAAACAGTAGAGTTTGAATTACTCATTGCTGCCGGTGCTGCTTGCATTCAAAATAAATTTCCAAATACCTGCAATGGTGCAAATTTAGCTTATTCCAGAGCTGCGTTCTATGCAGTTGGTGGGTTTAAAGGTATAGACGAACTCGCATCTGGCGACGACGAATTATTATTACATAAAATTCACAAACAATTTCCGGGTGGCTTAAGGTTTTTGAAAGAGCCACGAGCCATTGTCTATACCGAGGCTAAGAATAGCCTTCGGGCTTTTTTTCAACAGCGAAAAAGATGGGCTTCTAAAAGCGTAAAATATGCCGACAAAAGAATGGTATTATTTGTGAGTTTGATCTATCTTTTTAACCTGTTTATTTTTATTCAAGCAGGCTTATTGTTTTTTACGCGGACAAACCTAAACCTATTTATTATTTTGATATGGGTAAAATTACTCTTAGACGGAACACTCATCTTTCAGAGTTTAAGTTTCTTTAAAAAGCGCAGATTGCTATTCTTATTGCCTTTGGTAGAAATATTTTATGTAATTTATATATTAATAATTGGTATTATTGCCAATATTGGTGGGGCTTACGAGTGGAAGGGACGAACAGTTAATTAATTATGAAGTCAACAATTCAAACACCATCGGCTAGAATACTTGCTAAATTATTAAAAAATAAATTAGCCTTAGCTGGTTTCTTTTTTATAGTGCTTACTTTTTTAATGGCTTTGTTTGGCTATTTAATTATTCCAGATCATTCGCCTATGGCCAACGAAATGCATTTGGAGCTGAGTACAAAAAAACCATTTGCAAAAGCACAATTTTTAGCACTTCGTAAAAATAAAATCATTACACCTGTTTCTTTTTGGTCTCGTTTAGCAAATGGTCAAGAATCTGAATTTCAATATATCCCCATTCAATCTTACCAGTTCAGCGATTCTACGATTCAAATAACGCTACTCGATCAACAAAAGCCGGTGAGTTATAATTTGGCATCTATTGTATATCCGATTGCAGACGCCTCGGCTATCACCTATAGCCAGCAAGCATTTCAGCTACACACGCTCGATGGCCAAACAATAAATATTAGTACCACGGCTTTGCTCACAAAAATAAAACAAGATCAAATTTTCACCAGAACTTATATTTTCGGAACAGATCGTTATGGTCGAGATTTATTTAGCCGCATTATTTTAGGCAGTAGGGTATCGCTTTCTGTTGGTTTGGTTTCGGTTGTTATTTCTTTGTTAATTGGACTTGCACTTGGCGC
>CAJBBN010000073.1 GCA_903951325.1 uncultured bacterium | reverse complement strand
TAAATCATGTCCTTTAAGCTATTTTTCTTATCCGAATTCCAATCAACGATATTTATATCGCTGCAAATTGCATAAGATCTAGCATCATCCGAAAAAGAAGTATTGGTAAATATGTAACCTTTAAAATCTTTATAAAACCCTTTGTTTTTGATGTCGTTAAACCTTGAGTGAATGTACAAGGGAACTTTCACATCACACTTTAAGTCTAATCTGTTATGGTATTTGCATTCAATTAGAATCGTTTCTTGATTGTTACTTGCTATAACATCTATTTCATGTGAAACACATTTACCCTCCACATACTGACCGACTTTAACATGATAACCCTTGCTTTTGAATAACTCTGCAATAAATTGCTCAAACGCAAAGCCAGCTGGGCCTAATTCTAAAATACCTTGTTTTAACTTATAACGAGCGGCACTTAATTTCTCTTTCTTTTTTAATAATTTAAATGCATGCTGAAAGATCTGGTATTTTGGAAGTCCATTTTTTAATTCCCGTTTAATTTCTTCTGTTATTTCATTTGCAAAAAACAAACTTGCACCTGCTTTCATCAAAGAAGACCTAAGTCGATCTTCGGAAAACTTTATAGATTGACCTTCTGAGTTTGTGATATAAATCTCTTCGTTTTTCATGTTAGCTAATATAATCATTATATTGTCTGTATGAATAATAATCAACCTCCTAATACCTTATCGCTTCAGTTTTTTGGCGCTGCAAAAGCCGTAACAGGCAGCAAGCATTTAATTCAAACAGCAACAGGACAAAATATTTTATTAGACTGTGGTTTGATTCAAGATGATTCTGCAGAAGTTGATCATCAAAATAGATTTTTCGATTTTAAACCTGCAATGATAGATTTTTTATTTTTATCACATGCCCATATTGACCATTCAGGTAACATTCCGAATTTAGTTAAGCAAGGCTTCAAAGGGCCTATTTTTATGACTGCAGGCACTGCAGACATATTAAGAATTATGCTAGCCGACTCTGCAAAAATTCAAGAGTCAGAAGTGAATTCTAAAAACAAAAAAAAGCATTCAAATAATAAGCAAATACAACAGCCGCTATATGATATGGAGGATGTTGAAAGCACATTTTCACAAATACAAATATTGCCAATGGGTAAACGTACTAATATAGCCAAACACATTGACTGTATGTTTACGGATGCTGGTCATATTTTAGGCAGCGCATGTCTGTCTTTATTTATTCAAGAAGGCAAAAACGAAAAAACTATTTTTTATTCGGGAGATGTAGGTCGTTATAATGATCGAATTTTAAAAGCACCAGCCAAATTTCCACAGGCGGACTATATTTTATTAGAATCAACATATGGTGATAGACTGCATGACCATACCCTAGATGCCGAAGCAAAATTGTTAGAGATAATACAACAAACATGTATAGTAAATAAAGGAAATCTGATTATACCTGCTTTTAGTTTAGGGCGTACACAAGAAATTGTTTATGCGCTTGATTGCATGAAAACTGCGGGTAAGTTACCGGCTCTAAAAATATTTGTTGATAGTCCTTTAGCAACTAATGCAACAAAAATTATGCGCTTGCATCCTGAGTATTTTAATGAAGATATTAGGGAATACATGCACAGCGATGAGGATCCTTTTGGTTTTGCTAGTTTGAGATATGTTCAAACGGTACAAGAATCAAAAAGTATCAATGATTTAACGGAGCCATGTATTATTATAGCTGCGTCAGGAATGATGGAAGCGGGTAGAATTAAACATCATTTGGTGAATAATATTGCAAATGCGGCAAACACTATTTTAATTGTTGGCTATTGTGCGGAAAACACTTTAGGCGCAAAGCTTTTAAATGGAGCAAAAGAAGTGGAACTTTACCATAAAAGATTTAAAGTGAGTGCTACCATTGCACAAATTAGTTCTTACAGCGCACATTCAGATTACCAAGAGCTTTTAAAGTTTATGGCTTGCCAAGATCCTGCAAAAGTTAAAGAAGTATATTTAGTGCATGGGGATCTTGCTGCTCAGGAAAACTTACAAAACGAGTTGATGAAAGTTGGTTTTCAAAATGTAAAAATACCTGATCGTTTGGATAGGGTTGTGTTATTATAAAAAAAGCGCCAGATTCGGCGCTTTTTTTATTTACATATTTCTTCTGTATTGCCCGCCTACTGCATAGAGGGCATTAGATATTTGGCCTATCGAACAATATTTACTCACTTCCATTAAGGATTCGAAAATATTGCCATTGCTAATGGCTTGTTGTTGTAAGTTTTTCAATAATTCTTCTTTTTTATTGGCGTTTCTTTGATGAAATTGCTCCAAGGCATTAATTTGAAAT
>CAJBBN010000072.1 GCA_903951325.1 uncultured bacterium | reverse complement strand
CAGCTTGGTTAAAATATCATTTACCTAAAATAAAAAGCAGATTGGTGTTTTTAGCGAAGCATGTTTTTGATTTGAATGAGGGTACAGAAGAGGAATTGGCTTTACAATTTATTGAACACTTAGAAAATTATTTTAAAGCTATTAATACCCCTATTCGATTATCTGAATACGAGATACCACAAAGCGATCATCAAAAAATTATTGATAATTTAACTTTAAATGCCATTACCGGACGCGTTTATCCTTTAAATTCGATGGATTACCATGGAATTATCAATTTAATGTGGTAATTTAAATTTATTAAATTATCAATTTTGAATCTGAAAAAACTCATTTTAGCGGGCGAAGGTGTCGATTTAGATTTCAAAAAAACGATTACTTTTCATCATAAAATTGCCAAAACCATGGTGGCTTTTGCGAATAACAAAGGCGGCAAAATTTTAATTGGGGTGATGGACGATGGCACTGTTAAAGGTGTTAAAAATGAAGAAGAAGAACGTTTCATGTTACTCAAAGCGGGCACCCATTTTTGTCGTCCGCAAATTATCCCAAAATTCACAGAACATATATTAGACGGGCATTTGGTGCTGGTTGCCGAAATTGAAGCGAGTGATGTAAAACCACATTATGCCTTAGACGATCAAGATAAATGGTGGGTGTATGTTCGGGTAAAAGATAAATGTGTTTTAGCAAGTAAAATTGTGATTGATGTTTTACAAAAAGCAAAAAGTATAGAACCGGTTATCATTAATTTTTCTGAAAAAGAAAAAGCCTTACTCGAATATTTACAAGCAAACGAAAAAATAACTTTAATGGCATTTTGTGATTTGATAAAATGTCATCGCAGACAAGGTTCAAAAATTTTAGTAAATTTGATTTTGTCTGGAATTATTAGGGTGCATTACTCAGATAAAACAGAGTATTATACCGCTGCATAATGAATTCAAATTCCTATTCCTCTCATTTTAAAAGTACTTTTTTATTGGCCTACCCTGTAGTAATTAGCCAGGTTGGTCATATGGTGGTAAATATCACCGATACCATATTTATTGGCCATTTAGGGGCTGTTAAATTAGCAGCTTGTTCTTTAGGGATCAGTATTTTTGCAGTATTTATGGTTTTGGGTATTGGTATTTCTTACGGCCTAACTCCTTTAATTGCACAGGCTTTTGGCGCAAAAGACCACACGCATTGTGGTAAGTTTTTAATCAATGCCTTGGCATTAAATATTTTCACTGGTATATTAATTGCAGCTGGCATTTATGTCATGGCCAATCACCTCGATATTTTTGGGCAAGAAAAAATGGTGATCGAACAAACTAAACCATTTCTACAAATTATTGGCGCCTCTATGATACCGCTCATGGTATTTTTAAGTTTCAAGCAATTTGCCGAAGGCCTTAGTTTTACTAGGCAAGCCATGGTCATTACCTTATTAGCAGATGGCTTTAATGTATTGCTGACTTACGGTTTAATTAATGGAAAATTCGGATTACCCAGAATGGAATTAGTTGGTGCAGGAATCGCAAATTTTATTTCCAGAACATTGATGGCCTTGTTGATGATGTATTATGTGTTGAATTCTAAAAATGTGAAACCATACATTAAAAGTTTTGCTTTAAAATACCTCAACTTTGGCGATTTTGCTTCCATTTTTAAACTGGGATTACCTTCTGCATTTCAATATTTATTTGAAGTGGGCGCATTTTCTGTAGCAGCCATTATGATGGGTTGGTTTGGTGCATCTTATCAATCGGCACATCAAATTGCCATTAACATTGCAGCCACTACCTATATGGCTGCAAGCGGCATTGCTGCTGCTACTTCGGTAAGGGTGGGCAATTCATTAGGCGAAAAAAATTACCCAAAATTAATGCGCGCCGGAATGACGGGTTATTATATGGTATTGATTTTTATGGGTACTACTGCCCTATTATTAGTAGCCACTAATACTATTTTACCAAGCTATTATATTAATGATCCAATGGTTACACAAATAGCTTCGCAATTATTAATTATTGCAGCATTTTTTCAATTATCGGATGGTGTGCAAGTAATCGGATTAAATGCTTTGCGAGGCATGACGGATGTAAAAATTCCAACACTCATAACTTTTATTTCATATTGGGTAATTGCTATTCCGCTGAGTTATTATTTAGGTTTTTATACAGGCTTAAAAGCCAATGGCATTTGGGTCGGATTATTAGTAGGATTAACTATTTCAGCAGTTTTGCTTTATTATAGATTTCGTAAATCTGCTAGAAGATTAATTTTTACAAATGCTCATTTAACCGAGGCAATTGTTTAAATCTTTTTGCATTTCTTCAAATCGAAGCAGCGCATTTGGACTAATTTTTTCTGCTACATCTGCTTTTAAAATTTCTAAATTGATGATGTCTAATTCAGAAAATTTATAACTCTGTTCTAAAGCACCCAATTCAAATTTTACAATGTATTTTTGATTCATTTGAAATATGCTGATGCGCATAATTGGGTGTTCAATGGTATCGATGATTCTCATTTGGTAAAGATGAACTTTCGGAACGATTATTCAAATTATTTAAGGAATTTAGTCCTAATTATTTGTGATTTATTTTGCAATTGCAAAAGATAAATTCCTTTATTAAGTACTTGAATATCAATAGTTTTTGAGCTATTTAACGCGCCTTGCGACACATTTTGACCTAATTCGTTATAAATAGTATAACTACAATCTTTGTTGATAAAATTTTGGTCGGATGAAATTAAATAGATACTATTTGCCGCCGGATTGGGATATACATTTAAAGAAATATTTTTAGCAATGGTTGAAATTGCATTTGTTTTTTTATTAAAAAGGAATACCTGAAATCTGTTTTCGTTTTGACTGAGTATATTACTATCTACTTGAAAATTATAAATTGAATCGAATTGTATGGGATGCATTTTTTGAAGGTAAGCATCAGCCAAAAACAATTCCAAATCGGTATTAAAACTGCTGGTATTTTCAAATTTAAATTGAAAACTATCGATTTTATTTGTTAATAAAGAAAGCGCCACACTATCTGCATTTATTGGGATTGGGCGTGCTTGAATTGCTAATTTTTCCGAATTTTTAATACTTGCTAATCCAATATTTCCTGTACCAAAACTATAAGCATCATAATAATTATCAAAATCTTCCTGAGCATCTGCTGCAAGTCTAATAATAATATCGTCTACCCTATTCGATTTATTCCATAGAGACATACGCAATACATTCTCCATTTTGTTTTTAAAATAACCACTAGCCGAACTCGCTACTTTATAAGCTTCTGTAAAAGTTAAAGTGGCATTCGCTGTGGTATTTATAAAAAACGATTGACCAGATTGAATTACGCCACTGCTCATGCCGTTAGTGCCAACGCCAGCAGCCCATGTAGGGTATGTGGTACTAGATACCGATGCAATCACAGCCGGATTGTAAATATAAATTGCATTGTTAATATTAGTTCTAGTTGCATTCCAACCAGAAGCATCCCAATTAATAGCAGAAGCGTAAGGATTGCCAACTAAATTATAACCTGTGGCTAAAGTTGGTGTGGTAATATTTCCTTGGTTTAAAGTTCCAGTTGCTTTAATGGTGGTAACGGTTGCAACTGGTGTAGTACCTGCATATAAATTTGTAGTACGATCACCACGAACCAACACACGATAACCAATGGTGGCGCTTAAGCCATTGTCTATGGTATTGGTAATGGCTTGCCAGGTTTGGGTTGCGGCATCAAAAGTAAACATAGAATTGGCTCCTGTTAGGGTTTTATCTAAACCAGTAAGTTGATCTACTCCACCCGGTGCTGCACCAGCTACACCTGTTATTTGAATGCCTAAACCTGTAATATTATTTCCACTTTCTTGCCAATTATTAAAAATATCATCGGTGGTAATAGCCGATGCTAAAAAACGAAAGGCTCTACGAGTATTGGGAATATAGCGTTCTAGGGTTACATCGCCTGCAATGGTTCCTAAAGATTGTGCTACTCTTGCCGTACCACTGGCATCCGATTTTAAAGTTAAAAAACCATTACTAGTTAAAACTGCATTATTGTTAAGCGTAATGGTTCCGGCGTTTGCGCCTGCACAAATATTTAAAGCATTACCAATAGTTGCCGTAGCATTGCTGTTTAAAGTTAAATTTTTAAGCGTATTAGCAGCTGCAGTAAAATTGATAGTATCAGCATTGGCATTGATAATTAAGCTTGAATTTAAATTACTCGAAAAAGTTCCTGTTCCATTTACTTCTCCATTAATGGTTAAACTATAATCCGAAAAATTAAATATATTACTTGTAGCTAAAGTGAGGTTTTTAATACTTGCATTTGCGTTGATGGTAGTGCTAGTCGCATTAGTAGTAAAACTAAAAGTTGGTGGAGTTTGAATATTATTGTCGCGAGTCCAGTTTACACCATTATTTATTAAAGCTTTGAGAGCGGAGATGCTACCGCTTTGTGTATTGTTATAATAACCATTGTCTAAATCTGATGTAAAAGAAATGGCGTTTACCTGATCAGTTAAATCGGCGGGTAAATAAGAATCATTTGATGTGGTTGTTCCACTCGTAAACCAAGCCCCTGCATTGCCCCAATTAATGCCTGCAATAAATAAAGTGGGCGCGGTACTACTTGTTCCTTTATACATTAATATTTGATCTCCAGAGGTCGATAAACCATTTATATTTCCAGTAACAGTTCCATTTCCAGAAGGTGTAATTACCATACTAGAAGTAATATAGTTAAAACTAATAGTGGTACCTGCTGGTATAATTGAATTTGGTGTTGTCCATGTCATCGTACTTTCGTTCGTAGCCAAAGGACCGCTTGCGGTGGTATAGGCATTATCGGTAAAATAAAAAACCGAATTAGTTGGAATATCTACAAAAGTTAGAATAGAAAATCCATCATCATCCGAAGCATACCTAGTAAATGCTATGTCTCCGGCAACAACACCTTGTGGCGCTGCGATTATATTAAAAGTATTGCTATTACCCGTTGCCGTTAAACTTCCAGAACTAACCGCTAGCGTATATTCAATTCCTACCGAAGAAAATTTCAAATTCGAAAAAGTAGCCAAACCCGCAACCGCAGCAACTGTAGTAGTTGCAGACGCAAAAGTACCTGTCGTAGTAATTGTCATATTACTAACATAATCGAGGTCTTTGTTGTTATTTGCATCAACTGCGGCAACCGTAACAGCAGGCGACATGGCCGTATTACTATTTACATTCGAAGGTTGTTGCACATAAATTAATTTAGTAGCGGTTACTACAAGTCTGTTATTATTTCCGGTAATGCTCGTACTTGCACCGCCTGCATTAGCGCTCGAAAATACGGAACCTGTTGCCGTTGCAGCCGAAACAGCAAATACAATTTGTTCTTTATCGGTAACGGTAGTTAAATAAGTTACCCGCAATTGAAAACTTTTAGTTCCATTATCTGGCGCAACAATTGTTAAGCCCGAAAAGCTGATACTCGTTGCACCATTCACTGCCCTTTCTGCTATTTTTGTTGATCCATCAAAAAGCGCAGCCGATCTAATGGCTGTAGAGCCGCCAGTCGAAAAGCTAATATTGGTAAGGGTTGTAGCCAATGCATCCGCATCGTTTGTACCCGCACCATCTTGAATAATAAATTCAGCAGCATTAATGGTATTGGCAGTTGTTAAACTACTTGCCGTTTGATAACTGGTATAATTAATATTATCGGTATAAGTAAAACTTGGATTAATAATAATGTCTGGCACTTGATTACAATACACCCCACCCGACCAAATTAAACAAGCATATTCTGGATGATCAATGAATGGATTTCTATTTCCTTGTAATGTATAAATCGCATTATTTCTAGCAATTTCTTTGGCACTTACGGGGTCTTGTAAACTCCAATCTTTCATCATAGTTAAAGCCCATGGTAATAAATTTGCACCCGACATTAAGCTATTGGTAATCCAACCCGTGTCTTCACCGTAATAACGCGTACATACATAAAAATAAGTTCTAGCTAAATCTCCTTTAAATTCATCTAAGGGCTCAAAGGCAGTGCCTGTATAGCCCGGATAAGTACAGGGTCCGAGTTTGCTTCCATTTTGTGAAGTCCAAGTTGGGCTGCTTACTTCGCCATAAGGATTATTACTTCTGCGTGTATTTACATAAGAATCGGTTGGATAAACATGAAATAAATCGGAATACATGGGCGAACTTTGAATGCCACCAAACCAACTTTGTGGCCAAGAATGTTCTCTATTAAAACATCCGTTTTCATAACCCGGCGTATTCGAACAAGTTTGAGCGGTGGTATAAGTATAAGGCGGTGTACCACCCGGGTTGTCTGAATAAATATCCCAAATTAAACCATTGCTTTTAATATCGGTAGTAGCAAAATGGGTGTATAAAGAAGCGTAACTTTTTACTGTATGGTTATCGATGATATCGTGTAAAGCTTGACGCAAAGCCGTACCCGTTAAATTATTGGCATTATTGTAATAACCCGTTGGAATTTGAGCAGTAACAATGATGCTCTGTAATACCAATAATATAATTAAAAATGCTCTTTTCATTTTGTGCTCAAAACAGCACTAAAATTAATGAAAATACAAGCCAATATGCTATGTTTATTGACTTAAATCAATTGTATTTTTCCACAATTTTACTATCAATAGCCGGTTATTTGCATTACAGCGCATTAAACAAAAAAGGCCCGGAAAATTCCGAGCCTTTTTT
>CAJBBN010000071.1 GCA_903951325.1 uncultured bacterium | reverse complement strand
TGCAATTTTTTTACAATTCATTTCAGCTTTAAAAATTAATTGGTCCTATTTTTCTTCCAATTAGAAGTTGTATTTTCGGAAACAATAATCCTAGTATTTGATTTTGCTTCTTCCATGATTCGGGCCATTACATACGCTGCGGACATAGCTTCCTCTTCATTGAAAAGTTGCAATTTATCTGGCGTAAAATATTTTCCAACAAAATGCGTATCAAAATTTCCTGAACGAAAAGCTTCGTGTTGCATCACAAATTTTCCAAATGGGAGCGTAGTTTCTATGCCTGTAATTTGGTATTCGTCAATGGCGCGAATCATCCGCTGCATGGCCTCTTCGCGGTCTTTGCCATGAGTAACCAATTTGGCAATCATCGGATCGTAATAGATTGGAATTTCCATACCTTGTTCAAAACCATCGTCTACTCTAACGCCTAAACCTTGGGGAATTTTATAAGTACTTAAGGTGCCAATATCGGGTAAGAAATTATTGCATGGATCTTCGGCATACACCCTAAGTTCTATGGCATGCCCATTGATTTTTAAATCTTCTTGCGAAAAAGAAAGGGCTTGTCCGTCTGCAATTTTTAATTGCTCTTTTACTAAGTCGATGCCGGTAATCATTTCGGTAACCGGGTGTTCTACTTGTAAGCGGGTATTCATTTCTAAGAAATAAAAATCGGTATTGTTTTCTAAAATAAACTCTACGGTTCCGGCGCCCACATAATTACAAGATTTAGCCACATTTACGGCACATTCACCCATGGTTTTTCTAAGCTCGGGGCTCAATACAGCCGAAGGTGCTTCTTCTACTACTTTTTGGTGTCTTCTTTGAACAGAACATTCTCTTTCGAATAAATGCACAATATTTCCTTTGGTGTCGCCTAATACTTGGATCTCAATATGGCGTGGCGAACTCACATATCTTTCAATAAATACCGCACCATCACCAAAAGAAGAAATCGCTTCGCTTACCGCTAAATTCATTTGCTCTTCAAAGTCGGCGGTGTTCTCTACAATGCGCATCCCTTTACCACCGCCACCTGCAGCCGCTTTAATTAAAATAGGGAAACCTACTTCCTCGGCTCTTAATTTAGCAACGGCAATATCTTGAATGGCTTCTTCGGTTCCGGGTACCATTGGAATCTGGTATTTTTTAGCAGCCGCTTTAGCCGATAATTTATTTCCCATAATTTCCATGGCTTCTGGCGAAGGGCCTACTAATATTAAACCTTCTTGTTTTACCCTTCTAGCAAATGCAGCATTTTCGGATAAAAATCCATATCCAGGATGAATGGCTTGCGCGCCTGTTTGTTTACAAGCATCAATTATTTTATCAAAAACTAAATACGATTGATTAGAAGCAGCGGGGCCGATAAAAACGGCTTCGTCTGCATAACGAACATGAGGCGATAAACGATCCGCTTCAGAATAAACGGCTACCGTTTGAATTCCCATTTCTTTTGCAGAACGCATAATGCGTAAAGCAATTTCGCCTCTATTGGCAATTAATAATTTTTTAAACATATCAGAAATTTCGGATTGCTGCCGAATAACCAAAAATAGTGATTTTGCTTGGATAAAAGCAATAAACAATGCCCAAATGTCTTATATTTGCTTATGGCATTTATCAAAGAAACAACTACTTTAATTCGCAAAGAGTTTTTAATGGAATGGAGGTCAAAATATGCCTTAAATGGCATTTTGATCTATGTGTTTGCCACCGTTTTTATCTGCTATTTAAGTTTCAAAAAAATTGACCCAATTACCTGGAATGCGCTATTCTGGATAATTCTATTATTTACCTCTATTAATGCTATTGCAAAAAGTTTTATGCAAGAAAATCGCAGCAGGTATTTATACTATTATACCATTGTTAATCCGGCCGCATTAATCTTATCAAAAATTATTTATAATTTAATTTTGATGAGTCTTATCGCATTTATTTGTTTGTTTTTTTACACCGTTGTTTTTAACAATCCGATACAAGATTTTAGCTATTATTTATTGGCTGTCGCTTTGGGTGGTTTAAGTTTCTCTAGTATGTTTACTATGGTTTCTGCCATCGCTTCCAAAGCCAATAACAACAGTACCTTAATGGCTATACTTAGCTTTCCGGTTATTGTGCCTTTGCTCATGCTTTTAATCAAATTAGCGAAGAACGCAATGGACGGAATAGACAGGGCAAGTAGTGCAAATGAAATAGGGGTATTGCTGTTGATAAATATCATTGTATTCGCGGTTTCTTTATTGTTATTTCCTTACATTTGGCGAGATTAATTTTTAATATTTACACATGAAAATAAAATCAGATTGGTGGAAAATTTTAGGCGTAGTCTTAGTCCTTTTTCACTTTTTCAAGGCTTAATGGGCAGGGTACCTGTC
>CAJBBN010000070.1 GCA_903951325.1 uncultured bacterium | reverse complement strand
CGTCTGAACAAGCTTTTAGCCGATTATGTGAATGTGAGTATTTTGTTCAAAAAGTCCGATTTTATACCCGATGCCAACAGTACTTTGCGTTTAACTTATGGCCATGTAAAAGGATTTACGCCAGTAGATGCAACCTATATGAAACCAACCACAACTTTAATTGGCTTAATTGAAAAAGGTACAAACGAAGGTGATTATTATTTACCCGAAATTTTTAGAACCTTACACCAACAAAAAGATTATGGTCAGTTTACCACTAAAGATGGCAAAGATGTACCCGTTGCATTTTTATACAATTTAGATACCACAGGTGGAAATTCGGGTAGTCCAATTATGGATGAAAATGGTAATTTAGTAGGCGTGAATTTTGACAGAGCTTACGAGGCTACTATCAATGATTTTGCTTGGAATGATGCCTATTCTAGGTCGATTGGTTGTGATATTAGGTATGTATTGTGGGTTGCACAAAAAGTAGATCATGCCGATTTTATATTGACAGAACTTGGCGTTAAAACAATTAAATAATTTATAAAATAAAGAAATGCAAATCGATTTAAAAGCTTTTGCTAGAAAAGCAAAAAAAATGCTAGCAGCAAATGAAGATTTTTTTAAAGTTTTAAAAAGAACTCGAAGAGGAGACCTGCAAGAAATTGTAGATAAACACCACGAAGCAGCATTTCAAAAAATAGATTGTTTAACCTGTGCAGGTTGTTGCAAAACTATTAGTCCAACCTTCGAACAAGAAGATATTCATCGTTTGGCAAGATTCTTAAAAGTTAAGCCTAAAGACTTAATGACTAAGTATTTACACATGGACGAAGATGGTGATTTTGTGCACAATGGCGCACCTTGTCCATTTTTAAAAGGAAATAATTATTGCAGTGTTTACGAAGCAAGACCCGAAGCTTGTAGGGGATATCCGCATACAGGTGATAAACAATTTAGATCAATTGTAGATATCACATTACAAAATACTTTGTATTGTCCAGCTGTTTTTGAAATTGTTGAAGGATTAAAGAAGGAGTTTTAACTGCTTAATTTTAAATTTTATTCCTGGACTTGCATTAGTTATTTGAAGTGTTAATTCTTCCATTAATTCGGCAATAATTTCTGGATAATCTTTTGCATTTATTTGCATTAATTCAATGGCAAAGGCCCTAACCGCAATGGTTTCGGACTGGCTAATACTTAATTCAAAACAATCATTGATTAATTTACCTTTTAAATTTTCAGGAATAGTTACGAATCTTAATACCCTTAATATAATTCGCCTAACAGCATGGTGGTAATTGGAGAATGGTAATGTATTTATTATTTTTTTCAAATAAGGTAATAACAATGCTGGATGTGATTCAACACTAAAACTCAATGGCCAAGCCGCTCTTTGCGCAATTAGATTTTCATTAGCTAATACGAGTTTCATTAATTCTTTGAATTTTTTTGAATCATTTCCAATTTCATTTGCAATTTGTAATGAAGTATATTTGGAATGATTATTCAATAATAGGTCTCGAAAATTCACGGCTATTTTTTTATAAAATTAAAGAATATTTGATGATAAATAATGTCTTAAAATTAAAATTATATCAGGCAATTCAGAATAAATTAAATGATGCTAAACTATTGATTACTAGTAGTTTAAATGATTTAACGAATGATGCTAAAAACGATACAAAAAGTACTGCTGGTGACAAGCATGAAACGGGTCGAGCCATGATGCAGCATGAACAAGAAAAATTAAGATTACAACTCGTCGAGCTAGAAAATCAAATCAGTTTTTTACAAAAAATAAATCCCGAAAATAAGGCAGCAAAAATTCAATTAGGATCCATGGTGCAAACAGATAAAGCTTGTTTTTATATTACCATTGCTTATGGACAAATTGCTATAGATG
>CAJBBN010000069.1 GCA_903951325.1 uncultured bacterium | reverse complement strand
TTCAATCAAAACCACTTGGCAGTTCAAGTCCTGCAACAAAACAAGTAACTAAGCCAGCAACAACTACTACAACTGTAGCAGCTAGCCCAGCGACAACAACCACAGCAACAGCAGGAAAATCTGTTCAAAAACTTCCTTCACCCTATTTATTGAAAAAAGATTTTGAAGATAGAATTGCAGGAGTCGAAGGCGCAGCCAATTCCGCAAAAAAAGCAACAAATAGTTTAAGAGCTGAAATCGAAGGTAAATTTCAATCGGTTGAAGAATTAAATAATAAAATGACTAGCGTAGAAGAAATTTTAAATTCCGCTAACTTTAAAATTGCAACTACCAACGATTCTTTAAAACTGACTCAAACTTCTATTGATGAATTTAGAGTAGAGACTGAAGCAAAATTAAAAACTTTAGAAAAAGCTGATGAGCAATTCACCTACGCCTATGCAGGCATAGGATTAGCGCTTGTATTAGTGATTGTAGTTTTTGTGGTGATGAAT
This sequence comes from uncultured bacterium, assembly GCA_903951325.1. Classification (GTDB taxonomy): domain Bacteria; phylum Bacteroidota; class Bacteroidia; order Sphingobacteriales; family Sphingobacteriaceae; genus CAIKLP01. The sequence goes on along the minus strand of CAJBBN010000069.1, from coordinate 1,346 downwards.
AGTAAAATCAACGCAATGAAAGCTATAATTGCCGCACAGGAAGAAGTATTAAACAAGAAAATTCATGATGAAATGCATCATGCACAAACTAAATTGAGTAGAGATATTAGTCATGCAAAATCTGATATGAATCAAAAATTTGATGCAGAAAAAACTGCTGTTGCAGAACAAATACAAAGCATACTTGATCAAATTAACAAAGCATAATAACTCAAAAAAAATAACATTAAAAAAAAGTCATTGATTACATCAATGGCTTTTTTTGATTTAGATTGGCATGAAACCGCTATTTCTGCTATAATAATTAAAAAAATATCCCTATTTTGTGCGAGCTTATATAATCATATAAAACATAACCTTAACCGCTATGGCATTACAAGAAGAATTTGAATCACAAGGTATTTGGCTATTTAGATACAGGGGAAGCCTTCCTATTATTATATTAATTATTGCGATTTACTTTTATATTCAATCGCAATTAAACCCAACATTAAACTGTTTTCAATCAGCAGAAGCAGTAAGCTACTTTGAATATTTCTGCTTAGCCATTAGCTTATTAGGCTTATATATTCGAAGCTATACCGTTGGTCATACACCAAACAATACTTCAGGTAGAAATGTAACGGAACAAGTTGCAGACACCGTAAATACTACCGGTATTTATTCTACCCTTCGCCATCCTTTATATTTAGGCAATTTCTTTATGTGGTTAGGGCCCGCTTTGCTAACACAAAATTGGTGGTTCAATATTGCATTTGGATTTTTCTACTGGGTATATTACGAACGCATTATGTTTGCAGAAGAACAATTTTTAAGAAAAAAATTCGGCGCACTATACACCGATTGGGCTGCTAAAACACCTGCATTTATTCCAAGTTTTTCGAAATTTGTAAAACCAAATTTACCATTCAGTTGGAAAAAAGTAATTAAAAAAGAGAAGAACGGATTAGCAGCTACTTTTTTAATTTTCGCTTTATTTAATATTGCTGGAAATTACGTGCAACATAAAACAACCTACAATGGGTTCTTTATTACAGCAGCCGTTTTATCGTCTTTATTATACATTATTTTAAAGTATATTAAAAGTAATACCAACATCTTAAACGAAGAAGGAAGATAACGCATATATCCTATTTACAATACCAGAAAATATTTATCAAAAAAAATAGCGCTGAATAAGCGCTATTTTTTTTATCTAAATTCTTCGTTGAGTGCTTCGAGCGCTTGTGATCCTGGACACAACTGCGATTCATCCATTGTATTTAATGGCGTATCGGAAGTTTTTATCATGGCATGCAAATCGGTGGTTTCCGGTTCAATAAAAATTAAGCCTGTTAAAATTTCTC
>CAJBBN010000068.1 GCA_903951325.1 uncultured bacterium | reverse complement strand
GCTTCAAACATTTGGTGCACTGGAGGTGGTTGATGAATGCGACCTGTGATAGGTTCAAAATCATGAATAGAAATGGCATATGGGAAATGGTAGCCGTCCCAACCAATAAAGTCGAAAGGATGTGTGCCATAAGTATAAGGATAAATTAATCCTTGTTTCTTAATCAATACTTTGAAATCTCCTTCTTGATCGTGCGTCACTAAGTTGTTTGGTAATTTCATATCACGCTCACAATAGGGAGAATGCTCTAATAATTGACCATGATTGTTTCTGTATTTTTTTGGCGTACGAATTGGCGAAAAAGATTCGATGATAAAGAGGCGATTGTTTTCGTCGTTAAAATGTATTTGGTAAATGGTACCTCTTGGTATCACGATATAGTCACCGTATTCGAATTTAATTTCGCCGAAGCCTGTTTTCAGTACACCCGAGCCAACATGTATAAAAATAATTTCGTCTGCTTGAGAGTTTTTGTAAAAATAATCTGTCATCGATTGCTTGGGTGCAGCAAGTGAAATATGCAAATCATCATTTACTAAAACAGGTTTTCTCGATTGCAAATAATCGTTTTCGGGTTTAATTTTAAAGCCAATTAAACTCGTGTGTTTTAAGTGTTTTGCCTTCGCAATTTTTGGTTCAACATTATAGGGCTCGCCTAAATGTTTAACTATGGTAGGAGGGTGGCAATGATATACTATTGAATAAACACTTGAAAAACCTTCAGTCGAAACTAATTCTTCTGCATAAAGTTTTCCGTTGGGCTTGCGAAATACGATGTGTCGTTTTTTCGGGATTTGCCCTAATTGATGATATATAGGCATAATTTTATAAGCTTATTTTGGGTTGAATTTAATAAAAAATGGTGTGAAAATTGCGAATTCTATTAAAAAGAATATTGGGCGAAAATAATTTTAGCGAGTAATGCTTTTCTAAAATTATTTTCTATGTGTTTATTTGTTTGTTTTTGGAATAAAACCACATCTTTTGGATTAAATATACTACGAAGATAAGCAATCCCAATGGTATTTAAAATATTACCTTTTATAAGGCAAAATGCTCCTTTTTTTATAGATTTGAATATAATTAAACGATAAGACATGAAACTAGTATCATATCAAACAGAAGGAATAGTTCAATTAGGCGTTTTTGTAAAAGGCCATATATATAATTTACATTCATGTGATAAATTAATTCCGCATACCATGAGCGAATTTTTAGCTGGTGGTGTAGAATTAATGGATAGGGCAAAAGTAATAAACGAAAAAATTATAACGGGCCAATTAGCCGCCAAAGAAGAAGTTTTTTTTGAATTACTTGCGCCAGTTCCCAGTCCAACTTCTTGCAGAGATGGTTATGCTTTTCGTCAACATGTGGCTGCAGCTCGCAGAAACAGAGGCGTTCCAATGATTCCAGAATTTGATCAATATCCAATTTTTTATTTTACCAACCATAATGCCATTCAAGGGCCTGGCGAAATTGTATGTATGCCCGATCATTTTCAAAAATTAGATTTCGAATTAGAAATCGCCATAGTAATTGGTAAAAAAGGTAGAAATGTTTTGGCAAAGGATGCAGACGAATATGTTGCTGGTTTTATGATCATGAACGACATGAGTGCAAGAACTTTACAAATGGAAGAGATGCTGTTAAATTTAGGTCCTGCCAAAGGAAAAGATTTTTCAACAGTCATTGGTCCATGGTTAGTTACACCAGATGAATTAGCGCAACACCTTGTTCCTGCTAAAGCTGGTCATGTTGGAAATAATTATAATTTAAGTATGAAATGCTGGGTAAATGGTCAAGAAGTTTCGCAGGGTAATGTAGCCGATATGGATTGGACCTTTGCAGAAATTATAGAGCGTTGTGCATATGGTGTAGATATTTTACCTGGTGATGTAATTGGTTCGGGAACAGTAGGTACAGGTTGCTTTTTAGAATTAAATGGTACCAAATTATTAAACGATCCCCATGCGCAAACACAATGGTTGCAAGACGGAGATGTAGTAGAAATGGAAATTGCGGGCTTAGGTATGTTGAGCAATACTATCAGAAAAGCAGATAGTGATTTTTCTATTTTAAAATTGAAAAAATAAGTTTATGATCTCTCATTTATTAGCAGATTTAAGTACAACGCAAACGCAGATGATTCTGCAGAACGCAATAGCACCAAGGCCTATAGCCTTTGTGAGTACAATTGATGAAGCAGGAAATATCAATTTAAGTCCATTTTCTTTTTTCAATATGTTTAGTGCGAATCCGCCCATTGTTATTTTTTCTCCGGCCAAAAGAGTGCGCGATAATACTTCAAAACATACTTTAGAAAATGTTTTAGCTATTAAAGAATGCGTCATCAATATGGTAAATTATGATATGGTTCAGCAAATGTCTTTAGCTAGTACCGATTATCCTAAAGGCGTGAATGAATTTACCAAAGCGGGTTTTACGGCATTGGCTTCGGATTTAGTAAAACCGCCAAGGGTAAAAGAATCACCTGTTCAAATGGAATGTAAAGTTAGAGAAGTAATTGCTTTAGGTGAGGGACCGGGTGCAGGAAACTTAGTGATTGCAGAAATTTTAAAAATTCATATTGCAGAAAATATTTTAGATGCGGATGGTAAAATTGATCCGATTAAAATGGAACAAGTTGCGCGTTTGGGTGGAGATTGGTATTCGAAAATCACACAAGATAGTTTATTTAAAGTCGCAAAGCCTTTAACCACTATGGGTGTAGGGGTTGATGCCATTCCTGAAATTTTTAGAAATGCAAATTTTTTAACAGGTAACCAATTAGGAAAATTAGGAAATGTGGAGCAAGTGCCTACGCTTTCAGTACAAGAAATGCAAGATCTAAAAATAAAAGATAGCGTAATTTTACAGCAAGAAATTAGTCGTTTAATAGATGCAGACGACTTAATCAATGCATGGAAATTAATGGTTGCGAACCAAAATTAAACGGTTGTTAGTGCAACTGGAATAACTTTTCCGTTCATTAATTTGCCCGCCTGCATGGCAAAATCTGCAATGTATTTTCCCATTTCAAAAGCCATCGCTCCAGCAGTTGTGCCTGGCATAGACTTTTCCAACATATCAGTTTGTACAGAACCCAATGCAAGCGCATTAACATGAATGCCTTGTGATTTTAATTCAATCGCTAAACTTTCTGTTAGACTGTGTAGCGCAGATTTGCTGGCGCCATAAGAACTCAGTCCAGCAAACTTTTCGGAACCTTGAAAGCCACTCATACTGCCAATATTAAGGATATGCGCATCTTTTTCCATAAAGGGTACAACGGCTTGAATCATTTTAACATGACCTAACACATTGGATTCAAACATGGCATACCAATCTTCGGCACTTTGCTGCATAAAAGGCTTGTTAATTAAAGTGCCGGCATTGTTTATCAAGATGTCAATTTTACCAACTTTTTGTGTTAAAAAGGGAATCAAACCTTGCTCGTAATCGCCACTAAAAATATCAAATTGTACAGGTAAAATTTGTGCTGCCGGATTTAGTTGTTTGGCAATGGTATGTAATCTTTTGAGGTTTTCTAAAGAGCGACCAATAGCAATAATAGTATTGTTTTCTTCTTTAGCTAATTCGAGCGCAGTTTCAAATCCAATACCATTGCTGGCACCTGTAATGATGATATTTTTTTTCATCTTGATTTTTTAAACATCATAATCGATTACCACTTTTTCGGTGATCGGATGCGATTGGCAAGTTAATATATAACCGTCTGCCACTTCCTGTTCTGTTAATGCAAAATTGGCATCCATTATTACTTCACCTTCCAATACCTTTGCTCTACAAGTACAGCATACCGCACCTTTGCAAGCAAAAGGTACGTCTAAATCTGCTTCAATGGCAGCATCTAAAATGGTGTTGCCTTTGGTATTTAAATCTACTGTAGTTTCGTTGCCATCTAAAATAATGGTCACTTTGGCATTTATATTTGGGCTAGTTTCTTCTGCTGCAATGGCATTGTTTACGGCTTCTAATACAGCCGTAAAATATTCTAAATGAATTTTATTTTTTTGAATATCGAATGATAATAATGTTTCTTCAACATTTTTCATCATGGCTGCCGGACCACAAATAAAAAATTCATTATCCTCATTTAAACCAACGTAGTTTTCAATAAGTGCAGCAACTTTTTCTTTAGTCATTATTCCTTGTTGTAATTCAGGAATTGCAGCCACTGGTTGATCTAAAATTGCGATTACTTTTAATTGTGGATGTTGTGCTGCTAAGTTATCGAGCCCCTCTTGAAAGATGCTAGCTGCTTCGGTTTGATTGGCATAAAACAAAGTGATATTGCTGTTAGGTTCTTGTTTTAAAACCGTTTTGATGATCGAATACATTGGTGTAATACCACTACCACCGGCAAAAAGCACAAAGTTTCTTTTTTTATCTGCAGCTAAATCACAATAGAAGGTTCCCATTGGGGTCATCACTTCTATTTGATCACCTGCTTTTGCTACTTCATTTAAATAAGTGGAGCCTTTACCTTGAAAAACTTTTTTAGCAGCAATTCTTAATTCGGTATCTGCAACTGGGCTACTGCACAACGAATAGGAGCGTCTAATTTCTTCTCCATCAACCGTTAATTTTAAAGTTACATATTGACCCTGTATGTAGGTATATTCTTGCTGTAAAGCAGCTGGAATTTGGAATGAAATGCTGACACAATCAGCTGTTTCTTTACGGATATTGTTGATTGTGAGTGTGTGAAATTTTGCCATTTGGATTAATTTGCCGCTAAAATAGAAATAAGATCCCTTATAGAACAATAAATCGAGTTTTTTGTTTGATTTATGCAACCGAAAAGGATGCTTTGATTACCCAAAAAATGTTAAATTTGTATAGTAATAACTGATTCTATGAATAGCTTAAAATTAGATGAAAATCAATTAATCGAAAATTTCGAGGCAAAACTTGCCAAAAATGAAATGATTGAACCAAAAGATTGGATGCCCAAAGAATATAGAAAACAACTTGTCCGTATGATTGAACAACACGCTCACTCTGAAATCATTGGTTCGTTACCTGAAGGAACATGGATTACAAGAGCACCAGGATTTAGAAGAAAGTTGGCTTTGATGGCAAAAGTTCAAGATGAAGTTGGTCATGCTCAACTTTTATATTCTGCGGCTGAGACACTTGGGAAACCACGTGAAGAAATGGTTAATGATTTAATTTCTGGTAAATCAAAATATTCCAACGTATTTAATTATCCTGCCAAGACATGGGCGGACACGGCTGTAATTGGGTGGTTGATTGAT
>CAJBBN010000067.1 GCA_903951325.1 uncultured bacterium | reverse complement strand
TTCTTATTTTCTGATAGCATTCAAAACAATATTACATTCGGAAAAGACCAATGCGAAACAGCCGATATACACCAAGCAGCTCAAATGGCTGGGGTATATGATTCCATCATTGCTTTTCCAAATGGATTTGAAACCTTGCTCGGTGAAAGAGGTATTACACTTTCAGGTGGTCAAAAACAAAGGGTGTCTATTGCTAGGGCCCTTATCAAAAAACCTAGTTTATTGCTATTTGATGACGCACTATCTGCTGTAGATACGCAAACAGAAGAAAACATTTTAAGCAATTTAGCGAGTACCCGAAAAGATGCGACCAATATTTTAATAAGTCACCGTATTTCGACCCTCAAAAACGCCGATATGATTCTATACCTAGCAAATGGAAAGGTTGCTGAAATGGGTAGCCACGAGGCCCTATTAGCCAATAAAGGCCCCTATTACGAATTGTATCAAATGCAATTATTAGCCGACACACAAAAGCAGGAATAGATTTTTTGGAAGTTTCAAATTAAATACTTTTATTTACTTTATATTAATAGTTTGTAAAATGGGAGAATACGAAAACAAAGACAGAGAAGAGGTTTATTCGAAAAAAGTAAGAGCAGGTAAAAGAACTTATTTTTTTGATGTTAAATCAACAAGATCAGGAGACTATTACATTACAGTTACTGAGAGCAAGAAACGCATGGAAGATGGCGTATTTGTTAAACACAAAATATTTCTTTACAAAGAAGATTTTGAAAAGTTTAGCGAAGGTTTATTAGACACTGTTGAATATATAAAAGCAAATCAAGAAGTAATTGAGCGTAAGTATGAGGATTACAATCCTGCTGCCTCAAGTTCACCAGATATCGATTTCGAAATTTAAAAATAGCCCCAATCGGGGCTATTTTTTTTATACATTCCTATCCGAAAAAGCCCAATTATAAAGGCAAAATACTATCTTTGCCCAAATTTTATAATTGTGAAAGCATTACCAACCGACCAAAATTTTTTAGGCTTAACCGAAACCGATTTATTCGAATTCGACCAAGCTAAATATGTGATTCAATCTGTTCCTTATGAGCATACCTCCTCTTATTTGGCAGGTTCTGCAAAAGGGCCCGTAGCAATCATTCAAGCCTCTCAGTTTGTTGAATTCTACGATGAAGAATTGGATTGCGAAACCATTCGAAAAGCAGGAATTGCAACCCTTGCTCCACTCAATTTTGAAGGAATTTACGATGCAGATGCCATCGATTTAATTGAGCAACACACTAGCAAATTACTTGATTTAAATAAATATGTGGTTTCGTTTGGGGCAGAACATACCGTTACTTATGGTTTTGTGAAAGCATTTGCAAAAAAATACGATAACCTAACGGTTTTACAAATAGATGCGCATTCCGATTTAAGAGAATCATACCATGGCAATCCTTATAGTCATGCATCGGTAATGGCTCGCGTAAAAGACATGGGAATTAATTTATGTCAAGCAGGAATTAGAGCGCAATGCATTGAAGAAGCAAATGAAATAAAAAACAACCCAAAAATTCATACTTATTATGCTCATCAAATTAGAGAAAATAACAATTGGGTAAAGGAAATTATTTCGGATATGACAGAAAATGTATACCTCACCATTGATGCAGATGGCTTTGATCCTAGCATTATGCCTGCAGTTGGCACAGCTGAACCGAATGGCTTATTATGGAACGAAACATTGACCTTGATAAGAGAAACATGCAAGCATAAAAATGTGGTTGGATTTGATATTGTAGAATGTGCACCTATGGAAGGCAGCATTTTATCGGAATATACCTTAGCTAAATTAGCTTACAGAATTATTGGTTACTTAGAATATTACAAAAAATAAAATTTATACTTATGGCTTTACAGTGCGGAATTGTTGGATTACCCAATGTTGGAAAATCAACTTTATTTAATTGCTTATCGAATGCAAAAGCGCAAGCGGCAAATTTTCCTTTTTGCACCATCGAACCAAATGTAGGTGTAATAACCGTTCCAGACCTTCGCTTAACAAAATTGGCAGAATTAGTAAAGCCGCAAAGAATTGTACCAAACACCATCGAGATTGTTGATATAGCTGGTTTAGTAAAAGGCGCTAGTAAAGGCGAAGGATTAGGCAATCAATTTTTAGGTAATATCCGAACAACCAATGCAATCATTCATGTGTTAAGATGTTTCGACGATCCAAATGTAATTCATGTAGACGGTTCGGTTGATCCAATTAGAGATAAAGAAATTATTGATACAGAATTACAATTAAAAGACTTAGAATCTGTCGAAAAGAAAATTCAAAAAGTAGAAAAATCTGCAAAAAAAGGTGATAAAGATGCTAAAAAAGCATTAGAAATTTTATTACAAGTAAAAGAGGCTTTATTAGCTGGAAGGTCTGCTAGGACTGTAAAAATCGAAGAAAAAGATTTAGAACATATTGATGACTTACAACTTTTAACACTGAAGCCAGTCATGTATGTTTGTAATGTGGACGAAGCAGCAATCTTAAAAGGTAATGCTTATGTAGACAAAGTAAAAGAAGCGGTAAAAGATGAAAAAGCAGAAGTATTAATTATTTCTGCAGCCATCGAAGCTGATATTGCTGGTTTAGAAAGTTACGAAGAGCGTCAAATCTTTTTAGAAGATTTAGGATTAAGCGAATCTGGTGTAAATAAATTAATTGTGGCTGCTTATAGCCTATTGAACTTAGGAACTTATTTTACTGCTGGCGTGCAAGAAGTAAGAGCTTGGACAATTACCTTAGGTATGTCTGCGCCACAAGCTGCTGGCGTCATTCACACCGATTTCGAGAAAGGATTTATTCGCGCAGAAGTAATCAAATATCAAGATTTTGTTAGTCTTGGTTCGGAGAATGCTTGTAAAGACGCAGGTAAATTAGGTGTAGAAGGTAAAGCTTATATTGTGGAAGATGGAGATATTATGCACTTCCGTTTCAATGTATAATTAACGAATGGTATTGATCACTTTAGTGGCAATCAATTCATCATATCTATTTCCTGTTTTCCTAAAATAGACAAAGAAAGTATAGTCATTTTCGGTGTCAAAGAAAGAGCCCTCCACACTTGCAATATCTAGTGTATTAGCGCCTTTGGCCTTAAATCCGTATTGGTAATTATAAATTCCTTGCTTTAACAAAAGAGTTGTTTCGTATTTTCTGAAACTAGGATTATAGCTGAGTTTTGAATGCTCATCTGCCGTCCAATTATTGAATCTGCCTAACACATAATAATCACCAAATGGATTTTGTGCGCCATAATCAAAACTAAAATGTGTTTGAATATAATCTGCTTCGATATTCGAATTCAAACCATCAATTCTCCTTATTTTAAAATTACCATTCATGTCTAAATCGTTGGCATAACGATCTGGATTTTTTACATAATCGGTTATTAAATAAATATTATTTCCTTCGGATAAATCGATACTCGCAACATGTTCTCCTAAAAACCGAACCGTTCTAATATCCATTCTTCTATATTCGTTTAAACCATCAAAAACATTGGCATCTACATGGTTATAGACCAATTTTCCATTTTCATAAAAGCTTGGTTTGATATTGATTTTTGCGTTATCAAATCGGTTGTTTTGAACCAGTACAATCCTAAATTGTCCCATCGGATTATCCACCCTAAGATTGGAATACAATAAATCAAAATTGATTTTTTGCTTTTTATTTCGTTCGTTAACAACCGTACTGCGATCTAATAAATGAGCAATCGTAATTTTATTATCTACAACAAAAAACCTTTTCAATAAAATAGGGTGCTCGGCATCTGATGCTGGAAATACTTCTATATAATAATTACCACTTAACAATAATTTGACATCGGTATTTGGGAAAACCAAGGTGTAATTAATATAAGATTGCTTGGCATTAAAAGAAAACTTGTAATTGGTGATATAATTATCGGTAAAACCCTCAATATACTCGATATTACTGAGGTTCGAAGGCGTCCAATCTGCATTACAATGAACAATCCGGTAATTAAAATTCTGATAATTTGCGTCTAATTGATCGAATAATAAAGTAAGCGTTTCGCCCGTATTCAAAGAAATAACCGGTAATGATTGTTCTGTTTTAGAATTATACAACAATACCGTTTGCGTACTTTCGTCATAAACTTTGTCTGCTAAAATTTGCGCATCTGCAAAATTAGCTAAAACAAGTAAACATAAAAAGCAGCTTTTTAATTTCATTGTTCAATAGACATTATTTTTTCTGCTAATTGCTCCCATTCTGCCGAAATACCTTCTAGGCTTAGCTTTACAGTTTCATAAGTAGCATTTAAACTCGATAGTTTTTGCGAATCGCTGTAATTTTCTGGTAAACTTAATTCCCCTTCTAATTTATTTTTTTGCGCTTCTAATTCGGCTATCTGTTGTTCAAATTTTTGTAAATCAGACTGCATTTTTTTTAAGTTTTTTTTTTGCTCTTCTTGAAATGCAGTAGCCATTACTTTAACAGGCTTTTCTTCTTTCAACTTTACCACTGGCACAATATCTTTCTTCTCTTTATCTCTGCGCTCTTGCCATTGTTCATATTCTGCGTAAGTTCCAGGATATTCTTTAATAAGTTGATCTTCGATGTACCAGATCTTATTAGCCACATTATCAAGCATATACCTATCGTGAGATACAACGATCAAAGTGCCTTCAAATTGTTGTAATGCCTGAATTAATATATTAACAGATTGAATATCTAAGTGATTGGTTGGCTCATCTAAAATTAGAAAGTTGGCATCGGAGGTAATCGTTTTAGCCAATGCCACACGAGATTTTTCTCCTCCTGATAAAATTTTAATTTTCTTAAAAACATCATCACCTGTAAACAAGAAACAACCCAGTAAAGACCTTACTTCTGTTTCTGAATATTCTGGTGCAAAATTTTTCAACTCTTCAATAATGGTATTATCGAGATGTAAAGATTCTAATTGATGTTGTGCAAAAAATGTTTTGGATACATTATGACCCAAATTTACTTTTCCTTCGCATTGGTCGGCGCCTGCAATAATTCTTAATAAGGTAGATTTACCTTTACCATTGGCCCCAATCAAAGCTATTTTATCGCCTTTTTCGATAGTTCCAGCTGCATTTTTTAAGATTTCTATGCCAGGATATGCTTTGTTAATGTGCTCTAACATCATCACATGTCGGCCCGAAACTTTAGAAAATTTAAACTTAAAATTAACACTGGCATTTTCTTGTTGCACATTTTCTACCCGCTCTAATTTATCAAGTGCTTTAATCCTAGATTGCGCCATTTTAGCTTTAGATGCTTTGGCACGAAAACGATCAATTAATTTTTCTTGTTCTTTAATGTATTGTTGTTGATTCTGAAATTGTCCTTTTTGAATTTCTTCCCTAACTGCTTTTTCTTGTAAATAAAAAGAATAATTACCCGCATAAATTGTTAAATCTTGATTTTTAGATTCTACAATTTTGGTTACGGTTCTATCTAGGAAATACCTATCGTGAGAAACAAGGATATAAGCCCCTTCAAAATCATTTAAATAGTTTTCTAACCATTTAATAGAAGGTAAGTCTAAATGGTTGGTAGGCTCATC
>CAJBBN010000066.1 GCA_903951325.1 uncultured bacterium | reverse complement strand
TTACCCCATGGATACCAGTTTACTGGGTTATTGGCATGTTGTAATAAATAAAGCGAACGCTCAGCAGCAAGTTGATTCATCTTATTATTTGCTCATGGCTGCAAAATATTCATGAAACAATGGAATGGTTTCGATGCCTTTGTAATAATTAAACAAACCATAATGTTCGTTTGGTGAATGCAATGCATCAGAATCTAAACCAAATCCCATTAAAACAGATTTTAATCCTAATTCTTTTTCGAATAGCGCAACAATTGGAATACTACCTCCACCCCTAGTAGGAATAGGTGTTTTGCCATATGTTACTTCCATTGCTTTACTTGCTGCTTTAAATGCAACAGAATCGGTAGGTGTTAAAACAGGTTCTCCACCATGATGAGGTCTAACTTCAACCTTAACAGATTTTGGTGCAATGCTGGTAAAATAATCAGAAAATAATTTAGTGATTTGTTCAGATGTTTGATTAGGAACCAAACGCATAGAAATTTTTGCAAATGCTTTAGATGGCAAAACTGTTTTTGCACCCTCACCTGTATAACCGCCCCAAATACCATTCACATCTAGCGTTGGACGAATTCCAGTTCTTTCAATAGTTGAATATCCTTTTTCTCCCCAATCTTCAGAAACTTGTAAATCTGTTATGTAATCTTTTAAATCAAATGGAGTCTTAGCCATTTCTGCACGATCTGTTTCAGAAACTGCTAATACTTGATCATAAAAACCCGGTATAGTAATGTGGTTATTTTCATCATGCATTTGCGCAATCATTTTAGCTAAAATATTGATTGGATTGGCTACTGCTCCACCGTAAACACCAGAGTGTAAATCGCGGTTGGGTCCGGTAACTTCTACCTCTACATAGCTTAATCCTCTTAAGCCACAGTCAATTGAAGGTAAGTCGTTTGCCAATATAGAAGTGTCAGAAATTAACACCACATCTGCCTTTAATCTTTCTTTATTTGCTTTTACAAAAATGCCTAAATTCGATGAACCTACTTCTTCTTCACCTTCAATCATAAATTTAACATTACAGGCTAATGTATTTGTTTGCATCATTAATTCGAATGCTTTAACATGCATATACATTTGTCCTTTATCATCGCAAGATCCTCTAGCAAAAATGGCTCCTTCTGGATGAATTGCTGTTTTACGAATGGTAGGTTCGAATGGTGGTGTATCCCATAATTCTAAAGGCGTTGCAGGTTGAACATCGTAATGTCCGTATACTAAAACGGTAGGTAAATTTGGGCTGATTATTTTTTCGCCATAAACAATTGGATAACCTGCTGTTGGGCAAACTTCTACTTTATCTGCACCTGCAGCAATTAATTTATCTTTAACAAATTCAGCTGTTTTCATTACATCTGCTGCATAAGCAGAATCTGCGCTCACAGAAGGAATTTTTAATAAATCTAATAACTCGTTTAAAAAACGATCTTTATGTTGATCGATGTAGTTTTTTATATGCTCCATAATTAAGTTTTTTCTGAAGGCTAAAGTAGGAAAAAAAGCAATAGCGATATCCACAAAATGAGAAATCTAAAAAATATTTGGCTATAAATTTTAGCAATTAAATTGTACTTTTGATACCTTACGATGAGGAGGAGTTTTGAACTATTTAGCTAATTTAAATCCACAACAGCAAGCTGCTGTTGAAAACATAAAAGGTCCGATGATGATTATTGCGGGTGCAGGCTCTGGAAAAACCAGGGTGATTACCATGCGCATAGCTCATATCATTAAACAAGGTGCCGATCCATTCGCTATTCTAGCCTTAACTTTTACCAATAAAGCTGCCAAAGAAATGCGTGATCGTATTAACCAAATTATTGGCCCCGAAGCTAAAAATATTTGGATGGGTACTTTTCACTCTGTATTTGCTAAAATCTTGCGCATAGAAGCAGATAAAATTGGTTATCCAGCTAACTTTACCATTTACGATACCGATGACAGTAAAAGCTTATTAAGAGCTATCATCAAAGAACAAACACTCGACGAAAAATTATATAATGTAAACCATGTTTACAATAGAATTTCTTCTGCAAAAAACAATTTAATTTCTGCCCAAGAATACAACGATAATGCCACTATTCAAGGCGATGATTATGCTTCTGGAAGAAGTAAAATTGGTTATATCTATTCGATTTATGCTGGCAGATGTATGAAGGCCGGTGCCATGGATTTCGACGATTTATTATATAAAACAAATATTCTACTGAGAGAGCATCCGGAGGTTTTATACAAATATCAAAATAAGTTTAAATACATCATGGTAGATGAGTACCAGGATACCAATTATGCACAATATTTAATTGTTAAAAAACTAGCTGCCATTCACGAAAACATTTGTGTGGTTGGCGATGACGCCCAAAGTATTTACGCATTTAGAGGTGCAAACATTCAAAATATTTTAAATTTCGAGAAAGATTATCCCGATTTAAATGTTTATAAACTTGAACAAAATTACCGCTCTACGCAAAACATTGTAAATGTTGCCAATGGTATTATCGCCAATAATCAAGAGCAATTAAAAAAGAATATTTTTTCGGAAAAAGAAACCGGAGAAAAAATTACTTTATTGCGGGCTTTTAGTGATAACGAGGAAGGAAAATTAGTTGCAGAATCTATTATGCAAGACAAAGCTAGCCTCAACCTTAACAATTCAGACTTTGCGATTCTCTATAGAACAAACTCCCAATCGAGGGCTATGGAAGAAGGCTTAAGAAAGCTGAATATTCCTTATAAAATTTATGGTGGCCTATCTTTTTATCAAAGAAAAGAAGTAAAAGATTTAATAGCTTATTTCCGTTTAGCTGTTAACCCTGCTGACGAAGAAGCCTTTAAAAGAGTGATCAATTACCCAATTAGAGGAATTGGAAAAACAAGTTTAGATAAATTAATTGTAGCAGCAGACGAACAAAATAAAACACTATTAAGCATTGCCGAAACTGCAGCACAATTTATAGGCGGAAAATCTGGTAAAGTAATTGAAGAATTCTTTACCATGATTAAAAGTTTTGGGGTAATGATGAAATCGGAGAATGCCTTTGAAGTGGCTAATCACATTGCTAAACAAACGGGTTTACTAAAAGATTTATACGACGATAAATCTATTGAAGGTTTGAGCCGATACGAAAATATTCAGGAATTATTAAACGGTATTAAAGATTATACGGAGAACGAAAGTACCGAGGATATTGGCTTAGGGGGTTTCTTGCAAGATGTAGCTTTATTAACAGGTAACGAAGCAGCCAACGAGCAAGACAAAGACACCGTATCTTTAATGACCATCCATTCTGCTAAAGGACTAGAGTTTAAGAATGTATACATTGTAGGACTAGAAGAAAATTTATTTCCTTCTCAAATGTCACTTACTGCTAGAACAGACCTCGAAGAAGAACGCAGGTTATTTTATGTTGCGATTACCCGCGCAGAAAGTAAATTAACGCTTTCCTTTGCAACCTCTAGGTATCGTTGGGGTACTTTAATTTCTTGCGAACCGAGTCGATTTATAGACGAAATAGACGCGCAATATTTAGATCCTAAGTTTACTGCAAAACCATTGAAAAATGCAGGCTACTTAGACCATGATACCAATAGTTATACTAAAATTAGTCCAACCAATAAGCCAATACCTCAAAAATCGGTACTGGCTAAAGCCTTTACACACCAAGTAAATGGAGATTTTGTAGCAGCTGATCCAAAAGAAATTGAAATTGGTATGGAAGTAGAACATCAAAAATTTGGTTTTGGAAAGGTTTTAACCCTTGATGGGCCTCCATCCGACATAAAAACAACAATTCTGTTCAAAGAATTAGGACAGAAGCAACTTTTACTTAAATTTGCTAAACTGCGAATTGTAAAATAGCCTGGAAAATCCAAGATACTATTGCTCAACACAGTTAATAACACCATATGGAATTCGATTACAACACCCAAAGACCCAGTTTGCTTTATGCCGAATATGGCAGAAACATTCAAAATATGGTTCGCTTTATTAAAACGTTAGAAACAAAAGAAAATAGGAATATTCATGCCCAAGCAGTAATCGATTTAATGGGTTTTTTAAACCCTCATTTAAGAGATGTTGCCGATTTTAAACATAAACTTTGGGATCATTTATTCATTATTGCTGATTTTGATTTAGATGTTGATTCGCCCTATCCTATTCCATCTAGAGAGTCTTTTGAAACAAAACCACAAGTAGTTCCTTATCCAACAAATAGAATTAAATACAAACATTACGGTAAGACGAACGAATTATTAATTCAAAAAGCCAAAACACTTGAAGATCCTGCTCAACA
Source organism: uncultured bacterium (assembly GCA_903951325.1). Classification (GTDB taxonomy): domain Bacteria; phylum Bacteroidota; class Bacteroidia; order Sphingobacteriales; family Sphingobacteriaceae; genus CAIKLP01. The sequence continues at coordinate 4,946 of CAJBBN010000066.1, read as the reverse complement.
AGCACAAATGACTGCTTCAATTGCAAACTTTATGAAAATGGCTTATGTAACTTGGAATAAAGATTCTGTTGCAGACGAAACAATTATCAAAGACTTGAAAATTTTATCGAATAATGAATTAACTTTTGATGAAAATATCAATTTAGTAAAAGTGGAAGTAAGCAGGCCCAAACCCAATGCTGGTAGGACAAACAACCACAAGAATAACCACGGAAAAAACAATAATAACAACAATAGAAATAAGAAAAATTCAAACGGTAAACAAAGATATTAATTCGATCATATGCAAAGTTTTGAGATAATTGGCGGTAAAAAACTAAAGGGAGAAATTACTCCTCAAGGAGCAAAGAACGAAGCTTTGCAAATCATTTCTGCGGTTTTATTAACCGATCAAGTAGTAAGAATTTCAAACATTCCAGACATTGTCGATGTCAATAAATTAATTGATTTATTACAAGACATGGGCGTAAAAGTTGTAAGAGAATCTAAAGACACTTATACTTTTCAAGCAGATCAAATTGATCAAGAATATTTTAAAGGGGAAGTTTTTAAACAAAAAGGATCTTCTTTAAGAGGCTCTGTAATGATTGTAGGGCCTTTATTAGCCAGATTTAAACGCGCATTTATTCCAAGACCAGGTGGCGATAAAATTGGACGCAGAAGACTCGATACGCATTTTCTTGGTTTCGAAAAATTAGGTGCTAAATTTTCATACGATCAAAAAGATTCATTCTTTAGTGTAGATGCAACCGAGCTCAAAGGTGCATACATGTTATTAGACGAAGCATCGGTTACCGGAACTGCAAACATTTTAATGGCGGCAGTTTTATCAAAAGGTACTACCACTATTTATAACGCAGCATGCGAACCTTACATTCAACAATTATGTAAAATGTTGAATGCAATGGGTGCTAAAATTACCGGTTTGGGTTCTAATTTGTTAAACATAGAAGGTGTTGAAAAGTTAGGTGGTTGCGAGCACAGAATGTTACCAGATATGATTGAAATAGGCAGTTTTATTGGCCTTGCAGCAATGACTCAATCAGAAATTACCATCAAAAATGTACAGTACGACGAATTAGGAATGATACCAGAAGTTTTCAAAAAACTAGGTATTAAATTAGAGCGTAGAGGTGACGATATTTTTATTCCGTCTCAAGATATTTATGAAATAGAAACTTTTATTGATGGTTCTATTTTAACAATTGCAGATTCTCCTTGGCCTGGTTTTACACCAGATTTATTGAGTATTGTTTTAGTGGTAGCTACACAAGCAAAAGGCAGTGTTTTAATACATCAAAAAATGTTTGAAAGTAGGTTATTCTTTGTCGATAAATTAATTGACATGGGCGCACAGATAATTCTTTGTGATCCACACAGAGCTAACATTATAGGCTTAGGCAGAAAAACGCAACTAAGAGGAATTGCCATGACTTCTCCAGATATTAGAGCAGGTGTATCTTTATTAATTGCCGCTCTTTCGGCAGAAGGAAAAAGTGTAATTTCTAATATAGAACAAATTGATAGAGGGTACCAAGATATTGAAGCAAGATTAATTGCAATTGGTGCCGATATTAAAAGAGTTTAATTCAATCTATTGCTTTATTCAGCAATAGATTGAATAACATCATATTTAGTGATGATGTGTACGTTACCTCCCCTGTCTTGAACTATTACAGCGGTGTTATCTTTTGTTAATTTCTTTGAAACTTCTTCTATTGTTGCATTTGAAGACACTAGCGTAAATGGTGCTTGCATTACTTCTTTGGTTGGTTTTGTTTTAGCCGATTCGTCATTTAATAATATAGAAAATAAATGCGTGTCTGTTAAAGAACCCACAAAATGTCCTTCATTATTCACCACTGGAATTTGAGAAATGCCATATTTATTCAATTTCTCACAAGCCTCGGCAACTAAACTATTTTCGTTTACCGTAATTAATTAATTTTAATTCGCGATGATTCGCAATTAAATCTTCTGCAAATTTTGCTTTATTTCTTTCTAAAAAACCACGCTCTCTCAACCAATCATCGTTATACATTTTTCCTAAATAACGCGTTCCATGATCGTGAAAAATAACCACCACTACGTCTCCTTCTTTGAATTGATTTTTTATTTGCAATAAGCCTGCAATAGCCGAACCTGCTGAGTTTCCAGCAAAGATACCTTCTTGTCTAGCAATTTCTCTAGTCATTAAAGCAGCATCTTTATCAGTCACTTTTTCGAATTGATCTATTAAAGAAAAATCAACATTTTCTGGTAAAAAATCTTCGCCAATACCTTCGGTGATGTATGGATAAATTTCTTCTTTATCGAAGATGCCCGTTTCTTTGTATTTTTTAAATACAGATCCGTAAGTATCTATACCAATAATTTTAATGGCTGGATTTTGTTCTTTTAAATATTTTGCGGTTCCCGAAATAGTACCACCTGTTCCAACCCCAACAACTAAGTGAGTAATTTTACCATCGGTTTGTTTCCAAATTTCGGGTCCGGTTTGCTCATAATGAGCCAATGAATTTGATAAGTTATCGTATTGATTAGGTTTCCAAGCATTCGGAATTTCGTTCACTAATCTAGAAGATACCGAATAATAAGAACGAGGATCTTCTGGTTCGACGTTGGTTGGACAAACAATTACTTCTGCACCAAATGCACGCAAAGCATCTACTTTTTCTTTTGATTGTTTGTCTGTGGTAGTGAAAATACATTTATACCCTTTAATAACCGCTGCAATGGCTAAACCCATGCCTGTATTGCCAGAAGTACCTTCAATGATGGTACCACCTGGTTTTAACCTACCATCGCGTTCTGCATCTTCAATCATTTTTAATGCCATACGGTCTTTAATAGAATTACCTGGATTGGTAGATTCCACTTTTGCCAATACGATTGCAGGAATTGCTTTGGTGATTTTATTTAATCTCACTAAAGGTGTATTTCCAATTGTTTCTAAAATATTATTGTACCACATGCTGCAAAGATAAGTTTTGTATTCAAATAGTGAACAAATTTTGGAATTGACGTTTGCTTCGTTAAATTGGGCAATATTAAAAAAGCTAAACATGAAAAACAGCCAAATAACCTTATTAATACTCAGCCTTTTTACCTTATTTGCTTGTAATCAAAGTAAACAAGGCCTTAGCGAAGCACAAATGAATGCTATTGTTAGCAAATCTGCTGCTAAATTATTGGTTTTAGTGGCCAATAAAGATGCAGATAGTTTAACAAAGGTATTTGCTGCAGATGCAACTATTTACCCTCCAGGTGAAGCTGGAAGCAAGGGTATGAAGGCTGTTCAAAACTGGTATAAAAATGCTTATGATTTTGGTTTGTGTGGAATAAAATACCATGATATAAAGGTTTACGGTTCCGACGAACAAATTATAGAGACTGGTTCGGCCGAATTCATTTCAATTATTACAGGAACAAATGATACAGTAACTATTGGAGATTATAACTACCTAAATGTTTGGTCGAAAAAAAATGACAGCACTTATGTATTGAAAACGCAAATGTGGAACGAAGGTGCAAGCAATCAATAAAACAATATGAAAAACAAATTAACCTTATCCATTTTTTTAGCGCTTATTTTAGGTATTGCGACCGGCTTCTATTGTAATGTGAATAGCACATTGCCAGGCGTTGCAGGTTTTGTAGAATTTATTCCCATTTTGAGTGATATCTTTCTGAATTTAGTCAAAATGATTATTTCTCCTTTGGTTTTTGCCACATTGGTTGTTGGCGTTGCTAAATTAGGAGATTTAAATGCCGTGGGTAGAATTGGCGGCAAAACATTATTATGGTTTTTATCGGCCACTTTTGTTTCGCTTTTTTTAGGAATGATTTTAGTGAATTTATTTGAGCCGGGTAAAATGATGGCCTTAACATTGCCACCAGAAACAGCCAGTACAGGCATAGAAAAAGCAGCTTTATCTGTCAAAGAATTTATCAAACATGTTTTTCCAAAAAGCATTTTTGAAGCTATGGCTAAAAATGAAATCCTTCAAATTATCGTATTTTCTTTATTCTTTGGAATTGGTACCGCCGCTATAGGAGAAAAAGGCAAAGGAGTTATTAAAGCTATGGATGCTTTAGCTGATGTGATGTTAAAAGTTACTGGTTTTGTAATGAATTTTGCACCATTTGCAGTATTTGGAGCCATGACAGCAGTAATAGCGCAACAAGGAATTAGCGTTTTAGGTAATTACGGCATCTTTATTTTGGAGTTCTATTTTGGATTATTAGTGTTATGGATAATATTAATTTCGGCAGGTGCAGCAGTGATAAAAAAACGCGTATTTTCTTTATTAAAACATATTTTAGACCCTGTTTTAATTGCCTATACTACCTCTAGTAGCGAAGCTGCCCTACCTAAAACCATTCAACAATTAGAAAAATTTGGTTGTGGCAATAAAATTGTAAGTTTTGTATTACCCTTAGGCTATTCTTTTAATTTAGATGGTTCTATGATGTATATGACCTTTGCATCTTTATTTATAGCGCAATCTTATGGTATCACTTTAAGTATACAAGAGCAAATTTCTATGCTATTGGTATTAATGCTTACCAGTAAAGGAATTGCAGGTGTTCCTAGGGCTTCATTAGTCGTAATTGCAGGCACATTATCGATGTTTCATATACCAGAAGCGGGTTTATTACTTTTAATGGGTATAGACCCAATCTTAGATATGGGAAGATCTGCAACCAACGTAATTGGCAATTCTATTGCGACAGTTGTGGTTAGTAAATGGGAAAATGAACTTAAACCTGAATAATTTTTAATACAAAATTTGGAAATTAATGCAATTTGCTTACTTTTGCGGTTCATTAAATATTTAAAAACAAAATAAACCCAACATGTACGCAATAGTAGATATAGCCGGGCAACAATTTAAAGTTGCAAAAGACCAGCAAATCTTTGTACACAGACTACAAGGAGATGA
>CAJBBN010000065.1 GCA_903951325.1 uncultured bacterium | reverse complement strand
TTATTGAAGCTGTTAAATTCAATAATAAGGAAAAAACAATTAAACGGATATTCATTTAGATATTTTATCATTACAATACAAATATTGTTTTAATGAATATTTTTTTGTTAAAAAAGCTTGTTTTAAATGTGCTACACACTGTGTGTTATTTTTTACACAAATAACATTTATATGTGATAATTTGGATAATAATAACAAATTGGATTTTTATGTGATAGGGTATTGGCGTCAAATGGATATAAAAAAAGGGCCCTATCTTTCGAAAGGACCCTTTTTAATTTGATTGAGCTTAATTATTGCTTGATAAATTTACTAGCAATTACACCATTTTCGGTTGATACTAAAATAGTATAAATACCTGATTCAATGGTTTTTAGTTCAATTGAGCTAAAGTTATTGTTAATATTAGATTTCTCTAAAACTATTTGACCAATTGCATTGATTACTTGAATCTTAGTGATTGTTTCAACAGTTTTGATATTCACTAAACTATGAGCAGGATTTGGATAAACCGAAATGCCAGCTTTAGTATTTGCATTAATGCCTACTAAAGTATCATTATCGTTAATAGTCATAACAGCAGTTGTTCTATTTCCTAATGTAGCACCCAATGGGTTAGAAATCTCTACGTTAATAGTTTCTGGTGTTTCTACTTTAATGTCGTTAACAATATTAATAGTGACTGTTTTAACTGAATCACCGATATTAAAGAATATTGGATTTGGCGTTGCAATTGAATAATCAGCACCTGGAGTGGCTGTACCACCTGCAATATCAAAATTCACATATACACTATCAAAAGCAGGTTTATTTAAGACCAATTTAACTGTTGCTGTACCAGCACCTTCTACTGTTGTATAAGAACCTAACGCAATTGAAACAGTTGGATCTACTGGAGGAGCAGGAATAATGTAAATATCTGAACTTATTCTAGGAATCAACTGATAACCACTGTTCTTAGGATTAGTTGCATCAAATTGACTAACTACACCAGTAACATTGAAATCTCCAATTGGCGCATCCATAGTAAATAAATCTACCGATTTTACAATACGCATGTCTATAGTATCTGCTCCGTTGGTAACTTTCACATTAAATCCTGAACCAGTTTTAGTCCATTGTGTTGGGTCAATTACACGAACCTTTAGAATTTTAACAATATTTGATTCGTCTTCTTCTTTTAATTGGGTAACCACTTTTGGCGCTTTCAATGCAATACCAGTTGCTAATATTTTGAATGAGTCAATGGCTACTTCGTTTAATCCATTAAAAGGGGATAATTTTCCATATACAGCTAATGAATCGCCTAATGTAACCGTGTAACCTACGTTACCAGTTGTTTTATATATGGTCATTGCTCCAGTTGCATCAACTAAAGAGAATAGTAAGCCAGCAGAATTTAAATTAGGTGAATAAACAACACCTCTAATTGCTAATGGAGTTGCTAATGGGAAAATTGGATTACCATTCGCATCATTAATTCTTAAATCTGAAATAGGGTAGAAAGAAACTTCATCGTCATTTAAAGTAATGGTTAAAATTGAATCTGCACCTATTACGCCAGCGTTAGAAATATTTCTGATCGCTAAAATGATGGTTTCATTTCCTTCCACAAGCGCATCGTTTAAGATTGCTGCTGATAGGTTAACCGTGCTATCTTTATAAGCAGGAATAGTAACAGTTGTTGAGCTGAAAGTATAATCTGTGCCAGCAGTTGCGGTTCCACCTTTTACAACAACTTCGAAAGTGGTTGGGTTAGGATTTGAACTAGCACCTAATACATTGATCGAAACACCAGTGGTTGCTGCAGTTTCTAACACGTTGCTAGTTATTGGCGCAAATTTAGCTTGAACTGGTTGATCGTTTTTTGGAATGGTGATGGTTAAAATTGAATCAGAAGATAATAAAGCTCCGTTGGTTACATTTCTTAAAACGAATACAATATTTTCATCGTTTTCGGCAAGATTATCTGCTGTAATGCTAATCGTTTTAGATTGATTTGCAGTTGTATTAGCTGGGAAAGTAATGGTTTGCGTTAAGCCTGTATAATCTGCTG
>CAJBBN010000064.1 GCA_903951325.1 uncultured bacterium | reverse complement strand
GTTTCAAGTAAAGCTAAATTGAATTCCCATAAATATTCAAATTGTTTGTTGGCATAAAAAGGATGAAAATGATGCTCGTAAAATTCAAAATAGGGAGATCTTCGATAACTAGATTCTAAACTTTTCCAATGTCTTTTTTGCCAAGGTTCTTCGTATGCAATCGGAATCGCTTTATAAAAACGATCTGCCGGTGCAATTTTACCAGTTGGAATCACTAATAGCAATGGCCCATTTGCAGAGGCAATAAGCGTTCTATTCCTTTCCGTTCCTCTATCGTAATATTCCTCAATATTCATATTGATGGTATCTAATTGTGCAAAAAGACAATATTGCCGAATAGAGGGTAAGTAATTTAATTGCATGATTTATTTTAAAAACGGAACATTTAAATTGAAAAATCGAAAATAATGCATTTTTTTAGGATTTATATAGAAATCTTGGCTAATTTCAGGCTTTATTTAACTTATTATATGAAAGTTATTGTTAGACTCTTCGTGCTATTATTTGTGTTATTGTTTGCAAATGCCAGTTTTGCAAAAAAAATAAAAGCTAGTTTTTCCTATTATACTTTTAATACCCCCGAGGCAAAACCCTACATAGAAACCAATATATCTATACTGGCTAGTTCTGTTAATTTTACCAAAATAGCTAATGGTAAATTTCAAGCGAGTGTAAAAGTGCGCGTGCGTTTTTATATACAAAGAGAAGAGTTAAAGAGCCAAGAAACTTATAATTTATTATCTGCTATTGTTGCTGATACATCTCAATTACAATTTCAATTTATAGATCAAAAAAGATATCCGCTTGGTAATGGAGATTACACTATTGAATTATCGCTTTCGGACAATAATGATGTCCAAAATTCAGTCTCTTTAAAAGAAGATTTTAAAATTGATTTTCCGGCAGGGCTTATTCATTTTTCTGATATCGCATTATTAGAATCCTATACAAAAGAGCAGAATAACAGTGTTTACAGCCGAAATGGCTATACCCTTACCCCTATGGTTGATAATTTTTATCCAACCAATATACATCAACTCAAATTTTATAATGAAATATATAATACCCAAACTTTAGCACCTAATGAGCAATTTTTATTGACTTATTTTTTAGAATTTGATGGAGGTGCAAAACTTAATTCTTTTATTCAACAACAAAAAATTAGCGCTAAAAATGTAATTATTAATTTAGGTGAATTTGATATTAGTGATTTGCAAAGCGGTAATTATAATTTAGTGATCGAATTACGCAATAAAATGAACGAAGTAATTGCGTTTAAAAAATGTTATTTTCAAAGAAGTAATAAGTCTTTAGGAAAAGATTTAGAAGCGGTTACAACTTTAGCTATTAATAATTCTTTTGCGGCTAATTATACTTTAGGCCAAATGAAAGACAATATAGCTTGTTTAAAGCCTATTTCGACACAAAACGAACTCGCCTACGAAAAGACCTTAATGGCCAATTTAGAATTGAACCAAATGAAGCAATTTTTAGTGTATTTCTGGACTAAAAGAAATCCTACTGATGCTGCAAATGCTTGGTCTAATTACGAATTAGAGGTTCAAAAGGTGAATAATTCTTATGGTTCGAAAATAAATAAAGGTTACGATACCGATAGAGGTTATATCTATTTAAAATATGGTGCTCCTAATGTAGTAAGAACAAGCGATATGAATGTGAGGGCTTTTCCATATGAAATTTGGAGATTTTATAAAATAGGCACCTTTACCAATAAAAGATTTGTGTTTTTTAGTCCAGATAATTTAAAAAACGAAATGGTTTTATTGCATTCCGATTTATTTGGGGAGCGTTACGATCCACAGTGGAAATACAAAATTTTATCGAGGTCTATGAAAAATAATCCAGACGAAGCAGAGCCCAATTCGGATGACAGTTTTGGAGATAAATTAGATGCAGATTTCAATGACTAAACTGCTCTCGAAATTTGCAATATTGCTGTTAAATGGCATCGCTAGATTGCCATTTGGGCTATTGTATTTTCTTTCTGATTGCTTATATCTATTGGTTTATACCGTTTTTGGCTATCGTAAAAAGGTAGTCAGGGTAAACCTTGCAAATTCTTTTCCAAATAAAAATTTACAAGAATTACGCCAAATTGAGCGCGACTTTTACCGTAATTTATGCGACACCATTATCGAAACCATTAAGTCTACTCATATAACCGAAAAAGAAATTAAAGAAAGAGTGAGATTGGTAAATAAAGAATATGTAGCAGAACTTTATGCTAAAAACAAAAAGATATTTGCCATGCAAGGTCATTATGCAAATTGGGAATGGCCTGCACTAGCCTGGTGTATCATGTATCCAGGTAAATCTATTGGTATTTATAAACCTTTAACTAATCCTTTTTTTGATCAATATTATTTCGACTTTAGATCGAGGTTTGGTATGCAACCCATAGCCATGAATGATGTGGCTAGAACCCTTATCGCTAAAAGAAATGAGGCTTATACCTTAGGAATAATTTCAGATCAAACACCTGTTGATACGGATGCAGCTTATTGGACAACTTTTTTAAATCAACCAACTGCTGTGTTTTTAGGAACCGAAAAATTAGCGAAACAATTTGATGCCACTATTTTATTTTTAAAAGTGAATAGAATTAAAAGAGGATATTATGAAATGGAAATGGTGCCTATTTGTGAAAACCCAAAGGAAAGCGATTTATATGAAATTACCGAAAAACATGTTCGCTATTTAGAATCTATTATATTAGCAAAACCTGCAGATTGGTTATGGTCTCATAGGCGTTGGAAACACCAACCATCGGCAGAAAACAAACAAAAATTCCAATTATAATGAAGCAGAATCCCAGTGTTGCAGTTGTTATATTAAATTGGAATGGTCAAAAATTACTGAGTGAATTTTTACCATCAGTTGTGGCGCATACCCCTGCTCCAACGGCAATTATATTAGCAGATAATGCTTCTACAGACGAATCTATTGCTTGGACTGAAACAAATTATCCAGCTGTAATTACGATTAAAAACCAAGAAAATTTAGGTTTTGCTGCAGGTTATAATTTAGCATTGGCTAATTTAAACTTTGATTATTTTGTACTATTAAATTCGGATGTAGCAGTTACCGAAAACTGGATAAATCCCATTATTCAATTAATGGAAAACGACGCTAAAATTGCCGTTTGTCAACCAAAAATTTTGAGTTATAATTCGCCCGAAAGCTTTGAATATGCTGGGGCTGCAGGCGGTTATATGGATTTATTAGGCTATCCTTTTTGTAAAGGCCGAATATTTGAAACACTTGAAAACGATAAAGGCCAATACAATACGAATGAAGAAATTTTTTGGGCATCTGGTGCTGCATTTTTTGTAAGAGCCGATTTATTCAAATTAGCTGGCGGATTTGACAAAGATTATTTTGCCCATATGGAAGAAATTGATTTGTGTTGGCGATTAAAAAATATGGGATATAAAATTATGGCTTGTAATGAGTCTACGGTATACCATTTAGGTGGCGGTACCTTGAGCGAAACCAACCCACAAAAAACTTATCTAAATTTCAGGAATAGCCTATATACCTTAAGAAAGAACCTACCATTACATACCGCATTTGGCTTGTTATTGATTCGTCATGTACTAGATTTAGTGGCTTTACTTAAGTTTTTATTAACTGGAAAATTTAAACATGCTTTTGCCATTAATAGAGCCCACTATGCTTTTTTAATGAACCAGCGAACTTGTGTAAATAAGAGAAAAGACTTGTTGAAATTATTTAAGAAAAGCAATAAAACCGGACAATACAAGAGAAGCATTGTCTACGATTATTATATATTAAAGAAGCGAAAGTTTAGCGATTTATCAGTCAGAAACTTTTTCAGATAATAAATAATTAATGGCTAAAGTGTAACTTTTAAATCCAAAACCTGCAATAATACCAATGCATTTTTTGGCTGTTAAAGATTCGTGTCTATAAGCCTCTCTAGCATAAATATTACTAATGTGTACTTCTACCACCGGGCTTTCGATAGCCGAAATGGTATCTGCTAAAGACACCGAGGTGTGCGTATAACCGCCTGCATTCAATAT
>CAJBBN010000063.1 GCA_903951325.1 uncultured bacterium | reverse complement strand
TATTCGAACGGCAACAGATTGCACACGACCCGCAGATAGAGAGGGTTTCACCTTACGCCAAAGTATTGGAGAAAGCTCAAAACCTACTAAACGATCTAATACTCTTCTGGCTTGTTGTGCATATACTAAATTATAGTCAATCCTTCTTGGATTTTCGATTGCTTTAATAATAGCTGGCTTGGTAATTTCGTGAAAAACAATACGCTTAGTTTTGCTTTCTGTTAATCCTAAGGTATCGTATAAATGCCAAGAAATGGCTTCTCCCTCGCGGTCTTCATCGGATGCTAACCAAACCATTTCTGCAGCTTTTGCTAATTTTTTTAATTCAGCAACTACGGCTTTTTTATCGGCTGGTACTTCATAATGTTGGGCAAAATTATTGGCAACATCTATGGCGTTATTTCCTTTTGCTAAATCTCGGATATGGCCATAACTAGACTTCACTAAAAAGTCTTTACCTAAATATCCTTCTATTGTTTTGGCTTTCGCCGGTGATTCTACAATCAATAAATTTTTCGCCATCTTCTATAATTCCTGAATAATGCTTCAGAATTGCAAATAAACAGATTAATAATCCTAAGTACCAAATGTTTTATTAAAAAACACCTTTAAATAATATAAATTAAGGCATTAAATAACCTTAAGTTTGAATAATTCCCACATTAAAGGCCTTTTCTATAGCCGCATGATTAGCCGCTTCCACACCCATTGAAATAACTTTTCTAGTTTCTAATGGATCAATCACGCCATCTACCCACATTCTGGCAGCTGCATAATAAGGTGTAGTTTGAGCAGTATAACTATCGGTAATTTTCTTTAATAAAGCAGCTTCTACCTCTGGTGTAACTAATTCGCCTTTGGCCTTAAGTGTAGCAGATTGAATTTGCAATAATACTTTTGCCGCTTGCGAACCACCCATCACTGCAATTTTTGCACTTGGCCAAGCATATATTAATCGGGGGTCGTAAGCCTTTCCACACATGGCGTAATTTCCTGCACCATATGAATTTCCAATCACGATAGTAAATTTAGGCACCACCGAATTAGCTACTGCATTTACCATCTTGGCGCCATCTTTAATAATACCGCCTTGTTCAGACCTCGATCCAACCATAAACCCAGTAACATCTTGTAAAAATACCAATGGAATTTTCTTTTGATTACAGTTCATGATAAAACGTGCGGCTTTATCTGCAGAATCGGAATAGATTACGCCACCAAATTGCATCTCTCCTTTTTTGCTTTTTACAACCGTTCTTTGATTTGCTACAATTCCTACAGCCCATCCATCTATTCTACCTAAACCACAAATAATGGTTTGTCCATATTTTTCTTTGTATTGTTCAAAATCAGATTCATCAACCAAACGATGAATAATTTCGAGCATATCATAGGGTTTCTCCCTGTTATCGGGTAAAATGCCATAAATTTCTTTAGGATCTTTTGCAGGCTCTTTCGCTGCAACTCTATTAAAACCAGCCTTTGTATAATCTGATGTTTTAGAAAAAATATTTCTGATAGCCTTTAAACAAGCTGCATCATTTTCGTGTTTATAATCGGTCACTCCCGAAATTTCGCAATGCATTGTTGCACCACCTAAAGATTCGTTATCAATATCTTCGCCAATGGCAGATTTTACTAAATAAGATCCTGCTAAAAAAACGGAGCCCGTTCCATCTACAATCATGGCTTCGTCGCTCATGATGGGAAGGTAAGCCCCGCCTGCAACACAGCTGCCCATAATAGCAGCTATCTGTAAAATTCCCATCGAAGACATCACCGCATTGTTTCTAAAAATACGACCGAAATGTTCTTTGTCAGGAAAAATTTCATCTTGCATTGGCAAATAAACACCGGCACTATCTACTAAATAAATAATAGGTAATTTATTTTCAATACAAATTTCTTGCGCTCTTAAATTCTTTTTGGCTGTCATTGGAAACCATGCACCGGCTTTAACCGTTGCATCATTTGCGACAATCATACATTGCTTACCAGAAACATAGCCAATGCCTGCAATTACACCAGCAGATGGGCATCCGCCATGTTCTTCATACATTTTATCGGCTGCAAAAGCGCCAATTTCAATAAAATTTGATTGTGGATCGATGAGGTTTGCAATTCTTTCTCTGGCCAACATTTTCCCCTTCTCTTTTTGCTTTGCGGCATTTTTGGCGCCGCCACCTTCTTGCACTTTTTTAAATCTATTTTTAAGATCTGCCACTAATTGCTTATTGACATCTTCGTTTTTATTGAATTCAATATCCATCATCTTAAATTAAAATCAAGCGTTAAAAATAAAATTATGATAAATCTCTATCTCGAAACCAAGTATCGTTTGGTTCCAATTTTGTAGCTAATAATGTGGCTAATAAATCAGTAATATTAGTAGCATTAATTAATAATTCGCGGTTGCTAGGTCTTAAAAATCCATTGGCTAACATTTGATCTAATTGTAATAGTAAAGGATCGTAAAAGCCCTCAAAGTTAAGTATACCAATCGGTTTAGCGTGTAAGTTAAGTTGCAACCAAGTCAACATTTCAAACATTTCGTCCATGGTACCAAAACCACCGGGTAAAGTAATCACATAATCTGCTTGATCGCACATATATGCTTTTCTTTCGTGCATGCTATTAACGATTACATTTTCGGTTAAAGGTAAATCGCCGGTTTCTTTGAATCTTAAAAATTCGGGGATAACGCCCAAAACTTTTCCGTTGTTCGCTAACATTTCGCTGGCAATAATTCCCATTAAGCCAACATTGCCACCACCGTAAATTAATCGAATATTGTTTTCAGCTAATAAACGCGCCAATAATTTAACTTCTTCAATAAGTTTTAAATTATTTCCCGTACTTGAACCGCAAAAAACCAATACACTTTTCATACTATCTAATTATCTTGTATAATTTGGTGCTTCTTTAGTAATCACAATATCGTGTGGATGACTTTCTCTAATACCTGCTGCAGTTATTCTAACAAATTTAGCTTCTTGCAATGCTGCAATAGTGCCTGCGCCGCAATAGCCCATCCCTGCTTTCAATCCACCAACAAATTGGTGCATTACTTCGGCCAAGGTGCCTTTGTATGGTACACGCCCTACAATGCCTTCTGGTACTAACTTTTTAATATCATCTTCTGCATCTTGGAAATAACGATCTTTAGAGCCTGTTTCCATCGCTTCAATAGAACCCATTCCACGGTATGATTTAAATTTTCTGCCTTCGTAAATAATAGTTTCTCCTGGAGATTCTTCAACTCCTGCAAATAATGAACCCGCCATAATGCAGCTTGCACCAGCAGCAATCGCTTTAGGAATATCGCCTGTATGTTTAATTCCACCATCTGCAATAACCGGAATGCCAGTTCCTTTTAAGGCCTTAGCACATTCGTAAACTGCATATAATTGCGGAACACCCACACCAGCAATAATTCTAGTAGTACAAATAGATCCTGGTCCAATACCTACTTTTACTGCATCTGCTCCTGCTTTTGCTAAAGCTTTAGCAGCAGCGGCAGTGGCAATATTTCCTGCAATAACTTGTAATTTTGGAAATGCCTTTTTAACCATTTTTAAGGTTTCAATAACACCTTTAGAATGACCATGGGCTGTATCAATAGCAATTACGTCTACACCGGCATTTACAAGCGCGCTAACGCGTTCCATGGTATCAGCAGTTACACCAACAGCCGCACCAACTCTAAGGCGACCTTGCTCATCTTTACATGCTTGAGGGAAGTTTTTAAACTTCTGAATATCTTTATAAGTAATCAAACCGGTTAATTTGCCTTTTTTATCAACTACAGGCAATTTTTCGATTTTATGTTTTTGTAAAATCAATTCTGCTTTTTTAAGGTCTGTGCCAGCTGGCGCTGTAATTAAATTAGCAGTGGTCATCACTGTTTTCACTTTTAATTTTAAATCTTTTTGAAAACGAATGTCTCTATTGGTTAGAATACCCAATAATTGTTGATTTTTATCGATAATTGGAATGCCTCCAATTTTAAATTCTTTCATTAAAGCAAATGCTTCTGCTAAAGTAGCCTCTGGATGTAAAGTAACAGGATCTTGAATCATGCCGCTTTCAGAACGTTTTACTTTGCGTACTTCTTCTGCTTGACGTGCAATGGTCATGTTTTTATGTAACATACCGATGCCTCCATTTTGCGCAATGGCTATGGCTAATTCGGACTCCGTAACGGTATCCATAGCTGCCGAAACAATGGGCACATTTAACTTGATTTTTTTGGTTAAATAAGTAGATGTATTAACTTCTCTAGGTAAAACCTCAGAGTAAGCGGGAATTAACAATACATCATCGTAGGTTAAACCTTCAGAAACGAATTTGTTTGGATCGAGATTCATAGCAATTAATTATGGGTTATTAATTGCAGGACAAAAGTATAAAAATTATTGAATAATGCAGAAAAAATCCAATTAATCTATCAAAGCCACCGCTCCACTTTTTCTAATAACCGCTCCTAATGCATCTAAAGACTCAATTACATATACATAAGAACCCGTGGGGCAAACATCATGCGAATCCTTGTCTTTACCATCCCAACCAAGCACTTCGTCGGTTGTTTCGAAGACTAATTTACCCCATCTGTTGAATATTCTAAGGCTAAATTTAATGTTATTAGAAGTCAATATCCTTGGACGAAAAACAGGTGTTAAACCATTAGGCGTAAATACTTCTGGCGCAATTATTTTAATTTCTTTATAAATATATGCCCTATTAGAAAGTGATACAGCCTGCACACTAGTAAACGGATCATTTACATCCTCCGTGGTTTTAATATAATAATACGTTGAATTGTCTAAACCTGGAGGCGTTAAATCTATATCAGTAAATGTGTTAATTGGAGGTTGAACTGTTGCAATTAAATCTTTAATATCTATCCCAGCAATGTCTTTTTTCACTCTATATAATTCAAAATTATTAGTTCCTACAGCCCAACCTTCAAAATTATTCCAAGATATTTTATTAGTGGTAGGATTAATGTATTCTGCTTTCAATCGCACTACCCTAACCACATTACTGGTATCAATGGTATATGGACATGCGGTTGTGGTAACAATTTTGAAATAATAAGCAAATCGTTCGGTTAATAAATTATCGATTGGTATTACATTATTAGGGGTATAAGTTTGAGAATCGATACGAGCAACCTCTTTAAAATTGATACTATCTTCCGACATTAATATAGAATAAGTTAAACGGCAGGTAGAAATATCAGTCATCCAATATAAAGTGATGGTTCTGTTGTTAGCAGCAGTGGTAGCATTGTATAAATAAACGTAAGCGGGTGCTATAGAAAATGTACCAGAAAAACTTTTTTCGTTTGAGGTAGATGATGCTCCAATGTTCATCACATCGTTACTTCGCGCAATTACTTTATAACGATAATTGATACCTGTCATTAAACCACTGCGTTTGTAAGAATTCTTATTTTGCAATTCAACTTTTAGTTTTTTAAAGGGGCCGTTATTCTGACTTTCGTATATTTCGTAGTTTTCTCCAGCATTTGGAGTGGAATTGAAAAAACCATTGCGCGCATCCGAATAAGCATTCCATTTTAAATAAACCGTACCATTACATTGGTCTAATGTTTGATTTAAAAATATGGTTTGATGTGGTTTAACGGCTAAAGTATCGAATCCTGATTGTGCAATTGGATTGACGTCTTTGTCGAATGCAGTTACCCAAAAACGCAAAGATTTTTCGCTAGGTAAATCTATTTGTCCAAAATTGTCTTCGTAAATTAATTTATTAGTGCTTCTACCGGTGATGGTGATAGGCGCATCAATTAACATTTTCCCTAAATTATTAGGGTACATGCGATATACAAAATAACCATCAACAGAATTATCTGTAGAAATCTGCCAATCAATACTCACCTGACGGTCGTTTAAAACAGTTACAGAATCTATAGACACCAATGGAAT
>CAJBBN010000062.1 GCA_903951325.1 uncultured bacterium | reverse complement strand
CAAATTACATCACCATTGATCTTAAATATTGTGATGCGGCTGCAACTAGTACTTATTATTATAATTATATTTCAGCTGTTCGATTAAATTCTATGAATGTAAATTCTGGTAGGGCAGCTTTACCAGCATATAATAACTATGTAGATTCAACCAATATAGATATACCTAAGTTATATTTAAATCAAATTGACTCTGTTAAAATAAAGTTAACTGGAGGTACCTCATTTACCACTAGTAATGCAACAGCAGCATGGATCGATTTTAATCAAAATGGTTTATTTGAAACATCAGAGAAATTAGGACAACAAACTATTCTAAATGTGAATAATTCAGCTGTATTAAATTTCACAGTGCCGTTTGATGCTTATTTAGGAAAGACAAGGATGAGGGTTCGTACCAATTCTTTAAATCCAACCTTGGACCCATGTGGAACAAGTAGCTATGGCGAAATTGAAGATTATGCAATTGAAATTATAAATAAGCCAATTTATACAATTCCTTCAAATGTACCACAAACTGGATTAGTTGCATGGTATCCATTTAATGGCAATGCAATAGACGAAAGTGGTTCAGGTAATTCAGGCGATGTACAGGGATCTGTATTAACTGCAGACAGGTATAATAATTCAAATTCATCGTATAAATTTAATGTAAATCAACAAATTGTTATACCTACTTCCGGTAATAAAAATACATATCCATTAACAATTAGTTTGTGGTATAATGTTGATTCTTTAAATAGCGGGAAAACAGCAAATTTATTTTCAAAATATAATCCAGCTTCATGGAATGGTTATGGATTAATTTTAGCTGAGCAATCAAATTTAGGTTACGGAAAAACAATTCAACCTTTTTATTTAAGAAATAATAATGATAGATTAATTGGACAATATAATGAACCAATCTGGCAACAATCAGATGTGCAAATTTCAAAATGGAATCATGTAGTGATGTCTGTTGATAGTTTACAAGGCAAATTATATGTTAATGGAAATCTAGAATCTACACATAATTGGACTGGAACACCAGGAGCATCTTCGAACTCAACATTATGGAAAATAGGAGGGTTTTACGATGAATGGTTTAAAGGTTCATTAGATGATATAGGTATTTGGAATAGAGTTTTAACAACTAATGAAATTGATAATTTGTTTGGTGGCTTTAATGGCATAGATTCTATTTTAGCTGTTGTTAAAATGGATACAATAAAGGTTACTAATAAAGTGGAAGTGCTAATTAATACGAATAACATTAGTCAAAAATCTGTAGGGGCATATCAGTTTAAATTTAATTACAATTCAAATAAATATAGATTAGATAGTGTTGTAAAAGCAGGTACTAGAAGTAATGTAGGCACATTAATTCAATATGTAAATGCTCCTGGTGTTATTTCATTTGCTTGGACCAATTCAGCTAATTTACAGGGCACATTACCTTTATTAAAATTAAATTTCACAGCAATTGACTCGGGTAAGAGTGTGTTTGCTTTTTCTGATGTTTATTTTAATGATTCAAGAGTGTCCAGAATGTTTAAGCCTACAGTTGTAAATAAATATTTATTCGGCGATATTGATTTGAATAATCATGTTCAGGCGTATGATGCAGCATTGGCATTACAATATTCTGTTGGTTTAAATCCAATTCCTTTAATAGATCCTTTACCTTGGGAAAATTGGACAATAAAAATTGCCAATGTTGATTCCTCTAGTTCAGTTACCGCAAATGATGCATCTTTAATTTTAAAATATGCGGTTGGTTTAATAAGCCAATTCCCCAATAGAGGAGTTAATTTTGTGGCGCCAAAAATTCTAGTAAGTATAGAAAATAATGAGCTTTTGTTTAGGAAAAATCAAGGTGATTTACAAGGATTAAACGTGTCTGTTTTGAATCAAATTGAAAATTTACTTCCTGCATCTTTCATTTATTCAACTAATGCAATATCTGCCAATAATTATTCTTCGGATACTTATAGATTAGGAATTGCATTTAAAGAAAATCCAAATGACGGGGATGTTATTTTACGAATTCCAATTAAAAATAACTTAACTGATGATTTAATCATTGAAATATATGAAAATGAAATTAGAAGGATACTGAATTTGAATAAGACAACAAATGTAGATAATGACATTAAAGTAAATCCTATTATTTATCCAAATCCTGCAAAAAATATTTTAACAATAGATGGATTGAATACTACAATTGAAACCGAAGTGTTAATTTATGATATGCAAGGTAAATTGCTAATTTCAAAAAAGCTTAAAGAAAAAGGAACAATAGACATATCTACGTTTAACAATGGCGTATACACTGTTAAAGTTGGGGCTATAATTAAGAGATTTATAAAATTATAATCTAGAAAATGATGATTCAGACTTCAAAATATAAGAAAATATTAATGCTATTATTAGCATTGTATCCGTTTTTTGCTGCTGCGCAAACACCTATAATTGTTGAGAACTTCGGATATACTGCTGGTGATACATTAAGAACCATTAATGGTGCTGGATGGATTCCAGTTGGAACAGTATCTAATATTAATAAGGTACCAGTTGTTAGCCCTGGCTTATCTTATACTGGTTCTACTGCAAGTGGAATCGGTAATGCAGTCGCCATTAAAACAACAGGCGAAGACATAGGAAAAGCATTTGCTCAAAATTACAAAGACAATGCAATCTATACCTCTTTCTTAATAAATGTAAGTGCAGCACAAACTGCAGGTGATTATTTTTTCGCATTGTCTGATTCCACATTAAGTGGTACTAACTTCAGAGCTAGAACATTTATTAAATCATCAGGAACAGGATATAAAATCGGTATTTCAAAATCTGGTGTAGCAACCGTAGCTGGATATTATGCAACTGATTTATCATTTAATACAACTTATCAAATCGTTGTTAAATATTCTATTATATCAGGTTTAACTAATGATTCTGTAAAATTATTTGTAAATCCGGTTTTGGGAGCCGCAGAACCAACAACTGCAGGTGCGGAAGGTTTAATTACAGAAAATGACATTACTATTAGCAATACTTCTGGTCTTGGTGGTGTGGCTTTAAGACAAGGAACAGCACCCAATGCGCCTACACTAATTTTTGATGGATTAATAGTTGGAAGAACTTGGTCTTCAGTAACAACGCTCAGTACTTCATCAGGTTCAACACTTCCAAGCTATGTTCCAACAAATGGATTAGTTGCTTATTATCCTTTTAATGGCAATGCGAATGATGCAAGTGGTAATGGGAATAATGGAACTATAAATGGTGCTACATTGACTACTGATAAATCAGGAAATTTAAACAGTGCGTATAATTTTAATGGTCAAAATAATAATATTGTAGTCCCTGATAATATAACTATAAATCCTAGTCTGATTTCTGTAAGTATTTGGGTAAATCCTGCTGTATTTGGGCCAAGTGAACAATATATAATTAATAAGTCTATTGATATACTTCCTGGCAGTGTGAATAGGAGTTGGGCGATTAGGATTAGTTCAGATGGGCAATTAAATTTAGAAATTAGAGTGAATAATACCTATTATCTTTTTGGCAGTACAGAAACTTTAACATTAAACCAATGGAATAATTTGGTATTTGTATACGATGGGAGTACTGCAAAATTATATAAAAACAATATCGTAGTTATCAATCAAAGTTTACCCGGAACTTTAACTAACCTTAGTTATAATTTATCCATTGGAAACTTTCCTCATGCAAATATGCCTCCATATGGCTATTTTTGGAACGGCAAACTTGACGACATAGGTATCTGGAACCGTGCATTAACTCAATCAGAAGTCACCACTTTATATAATCAAGCCCCAAACCCTGTATTGCCTAGTAATGTTCCAACTTGGCAGCAAATTGGTCCAGTTGACAATTATAAAAATATCATTCGGCTTACAAGCGGAAACTTCGCTACTTCAGCAAATGGTGATGTTTATATTTTTCCAAATATAACGTCTCCTTTTACTGGACTTAATTATAATTCGCAAATTGGCTCCCAATGTGTTAGCCAATTGCTTGGAGAGAATGCAGCGGGTTCAATTTTCAGAGCAAGTTGTCACAATGGCATTTATCAATATAATAATAGCAATTGGTCTTTAAATGGTCTTTCAGGTTACGGGACTTCAGGCCAATATTGGAATAAACTTTCATCTGGAAGGTTAATATTGTCTAAAGGAGGTTTTTTAAGAAACATATACTATAGCGATAACAATGGCGCAAATTGGACATCAGCTGGTCTTGGCGATGTTGACTGGAATTTTTTAGTTGTAAGCCAAAATCAGAGTTTATTTGCAGTTTCATGTTGTGGTGGCACCGGACTAAAGGGATTAATAAAAAGCACTGATAATGGCACGAGTTGGTCATATCTAAATAGCGCTGTTCCACTATCTACTGCAAGGTGTGTTGCAAATGATTTAAATGGCGCTTTATATGTTATTGCAGATGACTTAAGCATTAAAAAATCAACTAATGATGGTAATACTTGGAGTCCATTTTCGACTACGCCAAATAATGAAATAGGCTACAACCTACTATTTAACCAGAATGCTATGTTTTTATTTACATTAAGTGGTGCAAATTTTTCGATTTCAAAAATATACTATTCGCCAATAAATTCAATTAATTGGCAAGATATTTCTACCTCTTTTCCTTCCAACACTATTTTTAATGAAATGAAGAACCTCGATGGGAAAGTTTTTATTTGTACGAATAATGGGCTATTCTATGCTAATACTGCAACTACCGCTGCAAGTGATTCATTATGGGTGATAAACACACAATCCGACACGCTCATATTTCCTAATAAAATAAAAGTTAGTTTAAAATCAAATGATTTATCAGCAAAAAATATAATTTCATATGAAATAAAATTAAGCTATGATCAAACTAAATTAATTTTTGATAGCGTAAGTTTAAATAATACAGCTAGTGCAAATGGTTTAATTGTTACAAATAATAATACAACCGGTCTTTTAAAATTAGTTTGGGCAAGAAGCACAAAATTAACAGGAACTCTGCCATTGTTAAACTGCTTTTTTTCACCAATTGATTCTGGAAAATCGAAAATAAATATTAGTTATGCTTTATTTAATACGGATACTGTTAGAAATTTAAAATCAAAAACCTTAATAAATAAATACAATTTTGGTGACATTGATTTGAATAGTTTTATTCAGGCTTATGATGGAATGGTAGCATTAAGATATTCAGTTGGTATGGATCCTATTCCATTAATAGATCCATTGCCTTGGGAGAATTGGAGGGTAAAGGTTGCAAGCGTTGACAGTTCAGCTATTGTAACTGCTAATGACGCATCCTTAATACTTAAATATGTTGTAGGCTTAATTAACCAATTCCCAAAACGCGGATTAAATTATTCAAATGGTTATGTATTAACTTCAATTGAAAATAATGAAATTGTATTTAGATCTTTTGGAAATCTTCAAGGTTTAAATGTTTCTTTTTTAAACCAATTTGACAAACTTAATCCTGCTTCATTTATTTTCTCTAATGATGCTATTTCAGCTGTAAATATTCTTGATAATATTTATAAAGTAGGAATTGCATTTAATAATTCGCCTGATCCTGGATCAATAATTTTGAAAATTCCAATTAAAGGGGAGTTGAAAAATGATCTAAATGTTGAGTTGTATGAAAATGAGAATAAAAGGTTAGTTAATTTAAATAAGAGTACAAGTATAACCTCAGAAAGTAAAACGAATCATTTAATTTTCCCCAACCCTACAACCAATTTGGTTAATATTATTGGATTAGGAAAAACGGAAACAGAGGTATCTATTTATGATATTCAAGGTAAATTAATCTTATCAAGAAAAATTATAGATCAAGGTATCATTGATATGTCTGATTTATATAACGGAGTATATCTTTTAAAAATAGGTGAGGTGGTTCATAGAGTAACAAAATTATAGTTTATAACTAAATATATTTAATATGATAAATTTGAATAAATTTAAGTTGATGTTAATATTAACTTTATTATTTGCAAATACATTTGCCCAAGTAATACCAACCAATGGATTAGTTGCTTATTATCCATTCAACGGAAACGCAAATGACATTACTGTTTTTGCAAATCACGGAATTGTAAATGGTGCTACATTAACAACAGATAGAAATGGAAAAGCTAATAGTGCCTATTCATTTAATGGTTCTTCGAGTTATATTGTAAGTAACGCCGTTTTCAATAATATATTAGGTACTAAATCAAGAACGGTTTCGTTTTGGTTGAAAACTAATTCACCTACAAGGCAGTCCGCAGTTCTTTTCGGCGCTCAAACTGCATGCTATGCTAAATTTAATGTTGAAGTATCCCAAGTTAGTAATGCATCTGCACGTTTAGTAACAGGATGTGACGCTTTTGAATACCCAGCAAATGTTTTAAATAATAATTGGAATAATATAATTTGCGTATTAGATTCTGTAAGTGCAACAACTGGTATCGCAAAAATATATTTAAATGGCACTTTGGTGGGAACTACTGGTGCCATTACTGTAAATACACAATCTGGAAATATTTACTTTGGTCAAGATGGAAATTCCCATAAATTAAATGGATCGATAGATGATGTTTGTATTTGGAATAGAGCATTAACTAGTGCCGAGATAACTTCGGTTGTGAATGCAACGCGTCAAACAATAATATATGTTGATAAAAACAGTACTGTGTCTGCAACAAACGGATTGATTAATTCTCCATTTAAAAATATACAAACAGCAATTGATTATGCTATAGATGGAGATACTATATTGCTTGCTCCAGCTGTCTATTATGATTCTGTTCGATTTAGCACTAAAAATTTAGTCTTAGCATCAAACTATATCTTTAATAATGACACCAACACTATCAATAATACTATAATTGATGGTGCGAATTTAGGAAAGCCCATCGTAATTTTAGAAATGGGTCAAAACATTAGTTCGAAATTCATTGGCATTACTTTTAGAAACGGAAGGTCCGTGCCAAGCGGAGGTGGCACATTTCAATTTAGAAATATTGGAAATGGACCTTCTGTTGGGGAAATTCGAAACTGTAATATTATTAATAATGTGAGTACAAGTTGGGAAGGTGGAGCAATTTCTGCTTATTATAGTGGAAGTGTATTGTTTGGAGGAGCTAACGGTGGTCCAATTCAAATAAATAATTGTGTGTTTAAAAATAATTCATCTACACAAATAGGTGGATGTATCAGAATGTTTGTAAGCGATATTCAAATTAGCAATTGTACTTTTATCGGTAGTACTGGTTCAACTGGTTCCGCTATACATTCTTGGCGTTCTCAACCAAGCATTTCCAATTCTGTATTTATTAATAATTCTAATGAAACTATATGTTTTACAGGAGATGTTATTCCAACAGCAAGGCCAGTTTTAAGAAATTGTACATTTTATGAAAAAAATAAAATAGTTGTTTTGAATGCCGGTGTAGAATTATACTCAATTAACAATATTTTTAATTCTCCGGTTTCCTCAGCCATTACAACTAACAATAATGCCTATTTTGAATCTAATAATTTATATAATACCATTAATAGTATTGACAAAACTTCTTTCACGTTTTCACAAGCAAAATTTGGCATAGCTAATTTTGAAAATCCTTTAACCTATAACTTTAATTTAAATCAAAATTCAATAGCAATTGGAGCTGGAGTTGATAGTTTATTTTTAAATAGTATAAAGATTAAAAGTTTGTCATTTGATAAAAATAATGTATTACGTCCTCAGCCAATAAATTCTAAACCAGATATAGGTGCATATGAATCAAATTTGGCACAGCCTGTTCGATTAGATACAATAACTATTTTATCTTCATTTGATAGTTTAACTGTCCCTAGAACAAATATAATCTCAATTAAAACAAATAATTTGACAGGTTATGGAATCGGTTCCTATCAATTAAAACTAAATTACAATGCGTCAAAATATAGATTAGATAGCATTAGTAAAATTGGTACTGTTAGCTCAAATGGTACACTTACTGTTAATACAAACACTACAGGTTTGGTAAATTTATCATGGGCTAGTGCAGCAGATATTTCAAATAATTTGCCTTTAATCAAAGCATATTTTACAGCAATAGATTCTGGTAAATCATCATTTACTGTAACTAATGCCTTTTTTAATACAAGTTCAGTTACTACCATTTTACCTAAATCAGTTGTAAATAAATTTATTTATGGTGATGTTGATATAAATGCTGCTATTCAAGCGTATGACGCAATGTTGGCATTACGTTATTCAGTTGGTATGGATCCACTACCGATTTTAGATCCATTGCCTTGGGAGCCTTGGAGAATCAAAGTGGCTAGTGTAGACACATCTGCATTAGTAACCGCAAATGATGCATCTTTAATCTTGAAATATGTTGTTGGGATGATTACTAAATTTCCAAAGCGAGGAATAGTTTCAATGCCAGGCCATGTTACTATCAATTTTGAAAATAACGAAATAGTGGTTCGATCTTTCGAAGATTTAGGAGGGTTGAACATTTCATTTGAAAATAATATTTCAGAAATTTCAGAACCAAGTTATATTTATAATCAAAATGCTATATCTGCAGTTAATAAACAAATTAATAATTACAGAATAGGTATGGCATTTTCAGAAGCACCAGAAAACGGTACAGTTGTATTAAGAATTCCATTAACATTTAATCACAATCAAAGTTTAAATATGGAAATCGTTGAAAATGCATCAAAAAGAATTTACCAATTAAATGCTGTAACTGGAGTTAACAATATCAAAAATGCTAGTATTAAAATTTATCCAAATCCTACTAATGATTTTATTTACTTTGAAGGGTTAAAGGAAGATAACATTGTTAATATTTATGATGTACAAGGAAAAATAGTTGTTACAAAATTGATTAACGAAAAAGGTTCGATTGATTTATCGGGTCTAAATAAAGGGGTGTATGTAGTTAAAGTTGCTAATAGCGTTCAACGAATCGTTAAAATGTAATATTTGATTTAAATAAATGAAAAAGCCACGCCTTAATAGGTGT
>CAJBBN010000061.1 GCA_903951325.1 uncultured bacterium | reverse complement strand
TTTGTCCTTTAACTTTTTCGGCAGTATAACTGTAAGGAGAATTTCCAAAATCAAATCCTTCAACCACTTCTCCATTGCGTTCTGCGGCTAGTAAGTAACCTTGATCTGCATAGCTCAAACACTCGCCTACAGTGGCAACTGGAATAATTGCATGGGCACCATTATCGATACCATAACAAATCGAAGAACTCGCTCTAAAAATATCTATCACCACCACTATGCGTCCCGCCATTTGATAATGCGGCACCATAACAGGGCTCAAGCAAACTTCTATTTGTCGAGACATTTATGATTTATAAAAAGGAAATTTTACAACAGTTGCTTTTACTTTTTGATCGCGAATAGCAATAAAAATTTCTGAACCTTCTTTTGTATAAGCTGTGTTCACATAACCCATGCCAATTGCTTTTTGCAAAGAAGGAGATTGCGTACCTGAAGTTACGATTCCAATTTCTGTTCCGTTAGCATCTACAATTTTATAATCGTGACGAGGTATACCACGCTCCAACATTTCGAATCCAACTAATTTTTGTGGTACGCCATTTTCTTTTTGTTGTAATAAATTTTTATCGTTGGTGAATGCTTTGGTGAATTTAGTAATCCAACCCAAACCCGCTGCAATTGGAGAAGTGGTGTCGTTGATATCGTTTCCGTATAAACAAAATCCCATTTCTAAACGCAGCGTATCGCGTGCGCCTAAACCAATTGGCTTAATACCAAATTCAGCACCTGCTTTAAAAACAGCATCCCAAATTTGTAAAGCATATTCGTTGTCGCAATAAATTTCGAAGCCGCCTGCACCCGTATATCCCGTAGCAGAAACAACCACATTTTCTATTCCTGCAAACACCCCTTTTTGAAAACTATAATATTCCATTGCAGCTAAATCTATCGCTGTTAAAGACTGTAAAGCTTTTACAGCTAAGGGTCCTTGAACAGCCAATAAAGAAGTTTTATCAGAAATATTATGCATCTCGACATTTTTAGTATTGAATTTACTAATCCAATTCCAATCTTTTTCGATGTTAGACGCATTCACCACTAACATGTATGTTTTTTCGTCGATGCGATAAACCAATAAATCGTCTACGATACCACCTTGCTCATTTGGCAAACAAGCGTATTGTACTTTGCCGTCTACCAATTTCGATGCGTCGTTAGAAACCACGCGTTGTATTAAGTCCAATGCGTCTGTGCCTTTTAAAATAAACTCGCCCATATGCGACACATCGAAAACACCTACCGCTTTTCTTACGGTTTCGTGTTCTGCGTTAATGCCTTCGTATTGTACTGGCATATTATAACCAGCAAATGGAACCATTTTAGCATTTAATTTAATGTGCGTATCAGATAATGCAGTGTTTTTCATAGTAGTATTTTATGTGGCGAAATTAATAAAAAAAATGCAATTAAAGCACTTTAAGCTGTTGTGGCAATAAGGTGAAAGTCATACGATGGTGCGCTGTAGCTCCGTGTTTTGCAATGGCATCACGGTGCGCTTTGGTTGGATAACCTTTATTTCGCTCCCATCGATATGCTGGAAAATCTGCTGCAATTTTCAGCATGTATTCGTCTCGGTAGGTTTTAGCTAAAATAGAAGCTGCCGCAATAGATTGAAATTTACTATCGCCTTTAATAATGCAATGGTGTGGGATATCTTGATAGGTGGTAAAACGATTGCCATCAATTAATAGCAATTGTGGTCGTGTATTTAATTGATCAATGGCCCGATGCATAGCTAAAAACGATGCTTTCAAGATATTTATCTCGTCGATTTCTGCTGCAGTGCAAATGCCAACGGCAAAGGCTAAAGCATGTTCTTCAATAAAAATTCGCAATTCATCTCGCTTATTTTCAGTCAATTGCTTAGAATCGTTCAGGTCGGGGTGCTCAAAATCGGAAGGCAATATTACACTCGCTGCAAAAACTGGACCAGCCAAACAGCCCCTCCCTGCTTCATCACAGCCCGCTTCTATTAGTTTTTTCTGATACCTTAACTTTAACATATAACAATCAAATTTAAAATTTATATTTGTGATTTAGCGAAATATTTATGTCTTCAGCATTTAAGTACCGTCAGCAATTTTATCAAGATTACTTTAACAGTCAATCGGGTAGAACTTTCTCTTTAGATTTGGAAGCAAAAATAAAATCAGAGGAATATTTGTTGGCGAAAGAAATTTTGCCTTTAATGCCTAAGAATCACGATGCAGCTATTTTAGATATTGGTTGCGGATTTGGTTCTTTGATTTATATGCTTAAGCAAAACGGGTATGTCAATTTAAAAGGAATTGATTTAAGTGAAGGCCAAGTAAAAATGGCGCAATCCATTGGCTTGTCAGAAATTGAGTTACAAGATCTTTTACCTTTCCTTAAAGAAAATATCGAAAAATTTGATGTGATTACCGGTATAGATATTATCGAGCATTTTTCAAAAGATGAATTAATGGAAGTGTTAAACGCCGTTAGAAATTCGCTAAAAGCTAATGGAATTGCTATATTCAGAACGCCTAACTTAGATGCGCCCTTTGCAACACTTTTTGCAAATGGAGATTTTACCCACGAAAATTATTTAAATTATTCTTCTGCAAACCAAGTGCTGTTAACCGCAGGTTTTTCGGAAATTCAAGTGCTAAATTCTTTGATGCGTAGCAACAATATCATCAAAGAAATTTTTAGAAAAATAATATGGGCTGTGGTGAAGTTTTTTATTAAGCTTGTTATTTTTGCTACTGCTCGCTCCACTAGGGCAATGGTATTTTCTCCTAACCTATTAATCAAAGCAAAAAAAAATACTACGAAATAATTTCGTTTAATTTTTTTTGAACCGCCGCTACACTGATCCGATCCATACAAGTATTATCTGGGTATTTGCAATTGATTTGATCGCAAGGGTTGCATTCCAATACTTCGTGCAGGAAATGAGCTTTAGCGCCCCAAGGATAAAAAACCTTCGGTTCGCCCGGGCCAAATAAGCCCAAAACACTGCATCCACTGGCTGCTGCTATGTGCAATGGACCACTCTCGTTGCCTAAAAAAACCTGGGCTTGTTTGCACAAAGCACCAAAAGCCGATAAAGAAAAACTATTTGCAACCGAATAACTTTTAAAATCTAGGGCGGCCTGCATGCGCGAGATCATTGGAATATCCGTTTCGTCGCCAGCAAAAACAATATCAAGCGCATGTTTTTTTTTCAAATAATTTGCTGCTTGAATAAAATTAGCTTCTTTCCACTGACGCAATTTTTTTCTGGCACCACAATGAAAAACAGCAAAGCGGTTGAGTTGATTTTGAACTAAAAACTGCTGCGCAATGTTTTCATCTGATTCAGTAAAACTCAATAAAATTGATGGTTTCGAGGGTATTTCGTTTAACAAAGGTGCGATGATTTGCAGATTGGTAAACACTTCATGCGGATGCTCGCCTTTATTTAATTTATTTTTCAAGCGTATGCCTGCTCGGTCTAATCGGTATTGTGGTCTATGCAACAAAGCATAACCAATAGATTCAAATGTGCCACGCAATTCTATAATCAAATCGAATTTGCCACTGAGCTCTTTTGCAGACAATACAATATGATCAATCGCGGGCATTGGCTCCATTAAAGACTTTACAAAGGGCTTACACCATAAAGTTTGCGTAGCATTAGGATAAACATTTTTAAGTTCTTGAAAAACTGGAATGGCATTGACCATGTCTCCAATTTCATCCAGTTTAACGATCAAAATACGCGCTACATGGACATTTAGAGGCTTTTTAAAGCCATTGATCCAGGTAGAACAGCAAATACTGCTCGCATATATAAAATCTTCTTTTTTCATTAAATGCTTATTTTAGCCGAAATGTCGCAATACAAAGATAAATTTAATTTCTTTGTATTGATTTCAAATATGCAACGAAAATTTATCCTCAATCTTATATTACTGGTCTTTGTTAATTTATTAATTAAGCCACTTTACTTATTTGGAATTGATAGAGGCTTACAGAATACTGTTGGCAGTAATGCTTATGGCTTATTTTATGCGCTGTTTAACTTAAGTTTTATTTTAAGTGTGGCACTCGATCCCGGCATTACCAATTTCAATAATCGACACATTGCGCAAAACAATCAATTGCTTACCAAATACTTTAGCCGCATATCTGTTTTTAAACTCTTATTAACTGTTCCGTATTTTATACTTCTTTTACTTTGGTATTTTATTTTCAGTGAACAAAATAAAACAGAATTAACCTTAGTTATTTTACTAGGTTTTTCTCAAATTTTAAATTCTATTGTACTTTATAACCGATCTAATTTATCGGGCTTGCATTTATTTAAAACAGATACCTTTATTTCTATTTTAGATAAAATGTTGATGATAGTATTTGTAGGGTTATTCCTCTACATCCCAAGCCTAAAAGGCTTTTTAGACATTCAGCTTTTTTGTATTTTGCAATTACTCTCCTTTGGAATTACTGCAGCAGTTTCCTTTTTTATTGTAAAGTTTTACTGCATTAATCCAAATTTTAAATTTGATAAAAAGTTTTCCATTTTAATTATCAAAGAAAGTTTTCCATTTGCCTTATTAGCTTTATTAATGGTGCTTTATGCGAAAATTGATACCGTTTTGCTAAAAATGATGCATCCAAATGGTAACGAAGAAGTGGGCATTTATGCTGCTGCCTATCGATTAATCGATGCGGCCAATATGATTGCTATTTTATTTTCGGGTTTACTTTACCCTATATTTTCGAGGTTAATTAAAGACAAGGCATCGGTAGAGCCTATGGTAAAAACAGGTTTTAAATTACTGGTTTTTCCTGCTTTTGCATTTGCTATTGTGGTGTATGTTTTTAGCATGCCCTTAATGGAATTGCTATACCTACAAAATGCAGCCTTTGCTGGTAAATTATTAGGTTTATTATTGATCAGCTTTGTGGCCAGTTGTATCACTTATGTTTGTGGCACTTTATTAACCGCAAACGGCAATATTCAATTACTCAATAAAATTGCAGCCATTGCGGTTGTTTTTAATGTATTAGCCAACCTTATATTCATTCCCCAATATGGTTCAATTGCTTGTGCTTGGAATGCAATGCTCAGTTTTGGATTTGTTGCATTGGCACATTTCTATTTTGCTACAAAAGTTTTTTCCTTGAAAATCAAAATGTTAACGCCCATTAAGCTAGTAATAGCCCTGCTTTTAAGCTATATGACAAGCCTGCTGCTAGCAAACTACCACCTACCCACCATACTGAGCATTATTATTGCTTTGCTATTAAGCATACTATTTCTCAGTATTTTGCGTTTAATCTCCTTTAAACAACTGAATAATATTATCAAAGCAGAAGAATAAGTTTTCTTTTAAAATCTTACCTTTGGCTTTCCTTATTAATTAATAAAACATGGACAAAGAAGTACAAAACGACTATTCATTTGATATTTTTTATTTGATAAAATTAGTCATGAAATGGAAATGGATTATAGCAGGTAGCTCTGTTCTAGTTTCCTTCATCGTTTTTATTTTTACAGGCCCAGCATTTATTACGCCAGAGTATAAGGCCAGCGTAATTTTCTACCCAACTTCTAATGCAAAAATTTCTACTAGCTTAATGACCGAACCGGGTATGGCTCGTTTCAACCTTTTAGAATTTGGATCAGACCAAGACGGAGAACAATTGTTGCAAATATTAAAATCTGATGAAACGAAATTAGCCGTTATACATCAATTTAATTTAGCTAAACATTATAAATTGGATACAGCTAATGGCGTATTTTATCATACCTTAAAAAACTTGTTAAGCAAACAAGTAGAAGTAGAACAAACAGAATACAAAGCCATACAAATTACCGTATTCGATACCGACCCGCAAATAGCAGCAGACATGGCTAATTTTATTGCCTATTTCGCAGGTTATCAAAAAAATGAAATTCAAAGAAGCAAAGCCAAAGAAGCTTTAGCAATCATTACTAAAGAATACCAAAACGAATTACAGGCAGTAGATTTAATGGATAAAACTTTATTAAAATTACGCGAAGCAGGTGTATACGATTATT
>CAJBBN010000060.1 GCA_903951325.1 uncultured bacterium | reverse complement strand
GAAAAACAACGATTAACGATTAAGAAAAAAGCGATTTTTTCTCTTCACAACGAAGCCATTCGTCTGTGGCTTTTTAGTTTTATTTTATTTGCAGGCATCACACTATTATCCTCTATATTCATTGGTCACTTTCATATGGCTATGGTATTATTTTTATTCACCAGTAGTTTATTATCTATTTTAATATTGGAAGGAGTAAACTACATAGAACATTATGGCATAGAGCGAAAATTATTAGCAGATGGTAAATACGAAAAGGTAAATCCAACACATAGTTGGAACACCAATCATATTATTAGTAATTATTTATTATTTCAATTACAAAGACATTCCGATCACCATATGACAGCTAGTAAACGCTATCAAATGTTGAATCAATACGAATATAGTCCACAATTACCAAATGGTTACCCAGGTATGATTTTAGTTGCGCTTGTACCAAAATTATGGTTTAAATTAATGGATCAAAAACTAAACGACTGGAAAAAGTCAAACGAAAATTATGCAAGAAGTTAATATCAATATAAAGTTTCAATCTTTAAATTTATCGGAATTAAATACACAAGAACAAGCATTGGTTCTAGCATGTAAAAATGCATCGGCTAATGCTTATGCTCCTTATTCTCAATTTCAGGTAGGGGCCAGTCTTTTAATTTCTGATGATGAAATATTATTGGGTAACAACCAAGAAAACGCAGCTTTTCCGAGTGGTTTATGTGCAGAACGCGTGGCCTTATTTCAATTTGGCGCAAGAAACGATAAAAAATATATCAAAGCCATTGCCATTTGTGCCCAAACTGGGGGCAATTTTACAGATGAATTTATTGTACCCTGTGGTGGATGTTTGCAAGTAATGAGCGAATATCAAAGCCTTCAAAAGGAAAAAATAAGGGTAATTTTATACAAAGGCGATGACGAAATTATGTTAGGAGAGGGAATTGAAAATTTTCTACCCTTACAATTTACATTAAAAAATAAGGGTAGAAAATAATCGAATTAATAGCCTATGGCAACCGCGTCGGTAATATCCGAACCAACGTGTTTTCTTAAAATTTCTTTGTATTCGTCGGTACCAGGAAAGCCTAATCCACTATCAAAAAATTCATTGAAAGCACTTTGCCAATCACTGCTTTTATTAAAGATGAAGGCGAAGTTTTCTGAATTAGCACCAGGAATACGGTGCATTTTTAGAGGTTTGCTTTCTTTTTGTAAAGATGCCCAATAAGTAATTAAATCAACATAGCCGAAATATTTTTCGCCACTACTAATTTTTTCAATCACTACTTGTGGCGATTCTACTAATTCAATTTTTAAATCAGGAAAATAATTTTCTTTAATTTGACTAATTAGTTTTTCGTGATTAGAGTTTTTTACAATTACCGCAGTTAAACCCGCAAACTCTTTAGATATGCTTCTTACATCGGTTAAACTTAACCTAGATACGCCAGAAATTAAAATGGGTTTATTCTTTAAATAAGGAGATGAAAATTTAATATCTCTTGCTCTGTCTGAAGATACGGTAACAGAACCTGCACCAATAGAGGTTGTTTTTTTGTTTTTTACATTTTCGTAAAACTTAGCAAAATCGTCGTAAGCCTCATATTTAATGGTTAGCTCAATACCTTTCTTAGTATATAACCACTCCG
>CAJBBN010000059.1 GCA_903951325.1 uncultured bacterium | reverse complement strand
CTTGTTCTGGAATATCATTCACTTGTATTAATAAATCATTCAAATATAGTGGTTCTGTAGCAATCATTTCGGCTAACCTAGCAAAGGTAAAGACCTTTTGATTTGATTGCTTATTTAATAAACAAATATCACATTGACCACAAGGCGCTACTGCCTTTTCATCAAAATAGCTTCTCAATTGGATAGATCTACAAATTGGTGCATGCACATAATCAATCATCGCATTAATTTTAGTCTTTAAAATATCGAACCTTTGACGATAATAATTGCCATCTATTTGCACATGCGATGCGGGTAACCTATCTGTTAAAAAATGAATAATTGGTTTTTCGGTAATTGGCACATAATCTATTATTTGATAGCTTTTGAGCATTTGTAATTGCGCTTTTAATTCTGTCATAGCAAGCTGAGCCCTTGCTGCAATATCATTTTCATTGATTGCGGTATATTGATCGAATAAACCAGTATAAGAACGCAATATTGTTTGTAAGAGTATTTCAAACTTCGGATTTGTTTGTTGAAAATGATGAAAAGCATGTTGATCTACCAAAAAGAATATTTTAGCAGGATTAAATACTTCTTCAGACAAATTAAAATAACTTGCTTTTTCTAGGAATTTTAAGGCATTGATTAATTTGATAGCAGAAAATCCCGAGCGTGAAATGAGCAATGTTAAATCAAATTCTAATTGTGTGTTTAACCCAGCACCTATAGGTATTTGCAACATATTCATCACAAATTCATAGGTCTGTTTAATTTCTGCTATGCTTGGATATTCGGTTATATATTTACGATTTAATTCTGCTATATCGTGATCTTGAAATAATAAAATAGCATATGCTTTTTGCTCATCTCTTCCGGCGCGTCCGGCTTCTTGATAATACGCTTCTAAACTATCTGGTAAATCGAGGTGAATCACTAAACGCACATTGGCTTTGTCTATGCCCATGCCAAAAGCATTGGTAGCTACAATTACACGCGTTTTGCCACTCATCCATTCATCTTGTTTTAAAGACCTCAACTTAGCTTCTAAGCCAGCATGGTAATAATCTGCAGATATTTGATGGGCGCAAAGCCAATCAGATAGCTCTTTACAGCCTTTTCTATTTCTAACGTAAATAACAGCGGTACCTTTTGTTTTATTTAAAATTCGAAGTGCCCTATTAAATTTATCGCTTTCTTGGAGTACTAAATAATTTAAATTTTTTCTTTCGAAACTTTGTTTGAATACCACGGGGTTTTGAAAACCCAATTGCTTCATAATATCTTCTTGCACATTGGCAGTTGCAGAAGCAGTAAGCGCGATTACTGGAATACCCGGAAGCAATAATCTTAATTGAATAATATTTAAATAAGCAGGTCTAAAATCGTAACCCCATTGCGAAATACAATGTGCTTCGTCGATTGCAATTAATGTCACATTCATTTTTTTTAATCGCTCTTGAAACAATGGTGCAGCAATGCGTTCGGGCGAAATAAACAAAAATCTAGTTTGATCGTAGATACAATTATCTAAGGCAAAATCGATTTCTCTGGAGGTCATTCCAGAAACAATAGAAACCGCTTTAATTCCTTTTGCTTTTAAGCCTTCTACTTGGTCTTTGATAAGTGCGATTAATGGTGAGATGACGATTGTTAAACCCTCTTGAGCCAATGTGGGCACTTGAAAACAGACCGATTTTCCACCGCCTGTTGGTAGCAGCGCTAAAGTATCTCGTTTAGCCAAAACCGATTCGATAATATCTTTTTGCATCGGTCGAAATTTGGGATGACCCCAATATTTCAATAAGATATTTTCTAATGTGGTTTCCAACGATGATTTTTTTGTTTTACAATATTAGAATAAATACGCTTTGAATAGAATTTAAGCCCCTTTATTTTTTTACAAAATGCGGTTTTTTTGTGAATTTATAAGGTTTTTAATCGTACATGCTTAAAAAAATCTTAAATTGCAGTTTATTTTAAAAACCATGAATATTCTTGCTTTAAATGCCATTTCGCCTATAGACGGTAGATATAGAAAATCTACACAAGAATTAGCTGCCTATTTTTCGGAAGCCGCTTTAATAAAATACCGTGTATTAGTAGAAGTAGAATATTTTATCGCATTGTGTGATTTAAAATTACCTGGTTTGACAGATTTTGATGCTAAAAATTACCAAGCTATTAGAAATATAGCGATTCATTTTAACGAAAATGATGCGCAAAAAATAAAAGATATTGAAGCCGTAACCAATCACGATGTAAAAGCCGTTGAATATTTTTTAAAAGAAGCTTTTACCGCATTGGGTTTCGAAAAATACTTAGAATACATTCATTTTGGATTAACTTCTCAAGATATCAATAATACTGCTATCCCATTAAGCTTTCAACAAGCTATACACGATGTTTATTTTCCGCATATCGAAAATTTAATTGCGCAATTACAGGTTTTAGCAACTAATTGGAAAGACATCTCTATGTTAGCTCATACGCATGGACAGCCTGCTTCGCCAACCCGTTTGGGTAAAGAGTTAGAGGTATTTGTAGAACGATTGAATGTGCAATTAATTCAATTCAAACAAATTCCTTATTCGGCTAAATTTGGCGGTGCTACCGGAAATTTCAATGCGCATAAAGTAGCCTACGGCGAAATAGATTGGATTAATTTTGCAAACGATTTTGTAAATAATCAATTAGGTTTAACGCGTTCTCAAAGAACAACGCAGGTAGAACATTACGATAATTTTGCGGCGCAATTTGATGCCTTAAAAAGAATCAATACCATATTAATCGACTTTAGCAGAGACATGTGGTCTTATATTTCGATGAATTATTTTAACCAGCAAATTAAAGCGGGCGAAATTGGATCTTCCGCTATGCCGCATAAAGTAAATCCAATCGATTTTGAAAACGCAGAAGGAAACCTCGGTTTAGCCAATGCTTTATTCGAACATTTAGCAGCAAAACTGCCTGTTTCAAGGCTTCAAAGAGATTTAACAGATTCTACTGTTTTTAGAAATATTGGCGTTCCATTAGCTCATACTTTAATTTCATTTAAATCTTTAAAGAAAGGCTTAGAAAAATTAATGTTAAACGAAGCTGAATTAACTGCAGACTTGGAAAATAATTGGGCAGTAGTAGCCGAAGCTATTCAAACGGTTTTAAGAAGAGAAAATTTTCCTAAACCATACGAAGCACTTAAAGACTTGACCAGAAAAAACGAAAAAATCACCCAAGAAAGTATTCGAAATTTTATTGATGGTTTAGCAATAAGCGATAGTTTAAAAGAGGAATTAAAATTGATCAGTCCGCATAATTATACTGGTTTTTAAGTTTTAATTATTTGAAAAATTTCACTTTTACTTCTAAAGATCAAATCTGGTATATTTTTGATGACCAACAGTCTGAAACGCTTGTAATTGTTACAAAAAATAAGGAAAAAGCAACAATAGCCTATCATCATATTTGTTTAAAAACTGGGCAAATTAAGGTACTCGACATTCCATTGCCATCCGAAATACAATGGAATATTTGCAAAGTTTACAATCAAAAAATTATATTTCAATCTCCTATTTCAAATAACAGACCCGAGCAGCAATATATATTGGTATACGATATAGTGGCTAAAAAAATTGTTTTAGAAAACTATCAAAGAGGCATTCAAACTGTTGCCCAGCAAGGCATCATCT
>CAJBBN010000058.1 GCA_903951325.1 uncultured bacterium | reverse complement strand
GCCGCGGGGCTTGGCGCCGACGAGTAGGCACCAGTTAGCATCCTTGAAGCCGACGGCCGGGTCAGAAGTTTGCAGCATCACCTCTATGCTATTTAAGTTAAGGGTTTGAAACTGATTGAATAAAATACAAATCGCTGCTAAAAAACCTAAATCACCAATTCTATTAATAATAAAAGCTTTTTTATTTGCTAAAATTGCTGAATCTTTTGTTCGCCAAAAACCAATTAAAGCATAAGATGCAAATCCCACTAATTCCCAAAAAATATAAGTCAAAAATAAATTATTTGACAGCACTAGGCCAAACATGGCGGTAAAGAAAAATAATATATAAGCGAAATATTTTTCGAAACGCAATTCAGCTTTCATGTAATACCCCGAAAATATAATCACCATAAGGGTAACCAAATGAATCATGGATAAAACCCAAAAACAAGTATCGTCTATTAATAAGGTGATTTGAAATTTGCTTTGCGCAATGCTAAACCAATCGAGTATATAATACTGATGAGGACCAACCAAGGGTTTTAAAAAATAAAATAAAGAGCCATACGACGCAACAATGGAAGCAATTGCAGACCAATAAACAATTCTTTCTGAAAAACGGGAAAAAGAAAAAAGAATAAAAAATAACAAAGGCAAGAGGAATCCGATGGCAGAAAAATCTAGCACCTGTAGTAGCGAATCCACTTGATATGTTATGGCTTGATTCATTAATTTTTAAATTCTTCTATTTGATCTGGGTTAATGGTATTAAAATATTGATACACTTTAACTACAATAGCCAGCGCAAGCGCTATGGCTGCAGCCGATAATACAATGGCAAATAAAGCCATTAGTTTTCCGTCTGCTGCATTTGCTTTGGTATTCACATTAGCGAATGCTACTAAATTAATGACCGCTGCATTGACCATTAATTCTATTCCAATTAAAACCAAAATAATATTACGACGGCGAATGGCCGCATAAAAACCGATGGCAAATAAGGCAGCAGATATAAATAAAAAGTGACTGATATTGATATCCATTTTTATAAATTTTTATTTTTTCTAGTCACCATTGCAGTAAATATAAATGCAGCTAATAGCAGCAAAGACACTAATTCAAATGGTAATAAATATTTTGTTAATAATGCTATTCCTATGATTTCTATATCGCTTCCAACATAATGGATTGGGGTATTTGGCCCATACAAATAAAAGAAATACATTAAAATTACAAATAGCGCTACACAGGCTAGTAATGCTAAATATTGGTGCAGCGAAATACTTTTCTTTTGCAGCACTACATTCGATAAGCTTGCTTTTTGTGATAACATAATTCCAAAAACCATGACCACTAATATTCCGCCCACATAAATCATTAAATGAGCGATAGCGATAAAATCTGATTGTGCAAAAACTAATAAACCGGAGATAGCAAAGAAACATGCAAACATGGCAAATACCGATCGAATAATTTGCTTGGTACTTACGGCATACAAAGCAGCTGCAATGGCCAAAAAAGCAAAAAAATAAAATATAAGATTGATCATATTTGACCCTCCTTATTTATAGCAGCATTCGCCAGTGCCGCGGCTTTAGCATCTTTTTTAGCTTGTTCTGCTGCTGCAGCTAATTCGCGTTTTTGTGCGGCTTCTGCTTCCGGCATTTCTGCAAAAACATAATTCAATTCTTGAGGATCGGTAAAACTTCTATCGTATTCGTTGGTCATAACCAAACATTCTGTTGGGCATACAACAGTACATAATCCACAAAACATGCACTTACCCATATCAATGCTAAACTTGGCTGCATGTAAGCGCTTAGTAGTGCCATCAGAAGTTTTACCAATATCTTCTGTTGCTTTGATAGCTTCGATATCGATACAATCTACCGGGCAAATTTTTGCACATAAATCACATACAATACAATCATCCATTTCTATGGCCAATTGATAGCGCCCTACTTCGGGTACGGGTATTTGGTCGGCAGGATACCTGAGTGTGGAGCTTCCCGTTCTTTGACTAAAATAATCTTCCGATTGAATTCCTTTATCGACACGGTTTTTAGGCTTGAGAAAATGTTTTAGCGTAATGGCTAATCCTTTAAACAAACCTTTCATTAATAGATATGTATTTTTTTTCTTCCTCAATTGAGTATAAATAATTTCCAAATTCCAGAAAACAAAACCAGTACAAATGAAAGTGGTATCAATACTTTCCAACACAATGTCATGAGCTGATCCATACGATAACGCGGAAAAGTCCAACGAATCCAAACCTGCAAAAGCACTAAACTAAGGGCTTTGAGTAATATCCAAACAATCCCCCAATAAGTTCCAGTAGTATAATCTGCTAATGCAAACGAAGCCAAATTAGGTAAAGGCGTATTCCAACCACCAAAAAATAATACCGCTGCAATCATCGATACTAAAAACATCATGGCATATTCTGCTAAAAATAAAGCGCCGAATTTAAAGCCAGTATACTCCACATGAAAACCCGCTA
Organism: uncultured bacterium; assembly: GCA_903951325.1. GTDB lineage: Bacteria > Bacteroidota > Bacteroidia > Sphingobacteriales > Sphingobacteriaceae > CAIKLP01. Next base: position 21,339 of record CAJBBN010000058.1, on the reverse strand, counting down.
CTAATTCCGACTCGGCTTCTGGTATATCGAAGGGTGTTCGATTACATTCTGCTAAGGATGCAATAAAATAAATAATAAATGCAATCAATAAATGCGGTGCTTGAAAAATAGTCCAAGCAAATACGCCACCAATTTTACTTACCTCCCAAAAACCAAAAAAGTATATCTTTTGTTTGCTCAAAATTCCTTGTTGCATGCAAATCTCTTGCAAATTTAAAGTTTGAAATAGCATGATTACCGAAAGAATTGCCAAGGCTGCAGGGATTTCGTAGGAAATAATCTGAGCGATGGATCTAATAGATCCTAATAAAGCATATTTATTATTGGAAGCCCAACCCGCCATTAATATGCCAAGCACTTCAATCGAAACAATTGCTAATAAATAAAATATCCCAATATTGATAGAAGAGCTAATATATGTTGGCGAAAATGGGATGGTTGCAAAACCCATAAATACTGCAGTAAATACAAGTATTGGCGCTGCAAGAAATAGTTTTTTATCGGCTAATGTTGGGGTAATATCTTCCTTTTGCAACATTTTAAAAATGTCGGCAAATGTTTGCAATAAACCGTATTTACCAGTCACAACTGGCCCTACCCTATCTTGAATCCAAGCAGAAATCTTCCGTTCTGCCCAAACGGCCATTAATGCATAAACTGCAATAAAGCCTAATAAAACGATAGAAATAAAATAGAAAGCCATATTTTTTTACAATCTATCAAATGTAGGAAATTTGTGCATAAAAAAAGCCCCTTATCGGAATAAGGGGCTTTAAAAATGGTGATTTTAATTATTTTTTAGGCATCATTGGCTTTACTGCAGGTGCAGCCATTACAGGCGCTGCAGCAGGCATAGCTGCTAATTTTTTCTTTACAATATCCATTACATTGTCTGAAGGTTGTGCATAAACAACTGCACCTGCACTGGTATCAAAAATATATGCATAGGTGTTTTCTTTTGCTACTTCTACAATTGCGGCTTCTGCTCTTTTTAAAATTGGAGAATATAATTCTTCTTTCTTTTTAGCAGCAGACTCTTGTGCAGTTTGTTGAAACTCTTGAATTCTAGCTTCAAGGTCTGTGATTTCTTTTACTTTAGCTTCTTTAATAGGATCAGCCATGGCAGCTTGTTGTCCTTGGTAAGCTTGAACTTTTGTTTGGTATTCTGTTGTCATGGTTTTCAATTGCGCCTCTAAAGATGCATTGAAATCTTGCAAAGTTTTATCTGCCACTTTAATTTCTGGCATAGATGCTAATAATTCTGCAGAATTGATGTGCCCAAACTTAGTCGATTGTGCATTTAATGACAAAGTGCCTAACAGGCAAATTGCGCTTACTAATGTGATTTTAACAAATGGATTCATATATGTTTTTTTAATGATGCAATATACAATTTATTTTTTCTTAGGATCAATGGTCTTGCCTTTTTCTGATGGTTTTTCGTTTGGTTTTGAGCCAGATTGGTCGCCTGGCTTATAGCCTAGGGCAATGATGATATCATTGCTTTTGTCTAATTTGCCACTAGTATATAACATAGTTGCATCTCCTGCTTTATCAAAAATTGCACCATAGGTATATTGTTCTGCGTATTTATTCACCGCTTCAAAAACTTTATCTTGAATTGGTTTAATGAGTTCTTCTCTTTGCTTTGATAATTCACCTTGAAAACCAAATTTTGCTTTCTGAAATTCTTTGACTTGCTTTTCTTTATCTACAATTTCATCTTCTCTTTTTTTACGCAAATCGTCTGCTAATAAAACTTGTTCAGCTTGATAAGATTTATAAAGCTTTTCAATTTCTACATATTTGGCATCTACTTCTTTTTGCCATTGTGCAGATAGATCATCTAACTGCAATTGTGCAGCTTTGTATTCTGGAATATGTTTCAAGATATAATCTGTATCTACAAAACAAAATTTTGTTTGTGCATTTGCAAATGCCGCTGTCAACAAAAAGAAAATAATTAATACATTTTTTTTCATGATATTTTATGTTTAAAACTGTTGTCCAATTGAAAAATGAAATTGCCCGCCATTCGCTCCAGGATTACCTGGAATATCATCAAATCCAAAGCCGTAATCTAAACCAAGCAAGCCAAAGATTGGAAGAAATATTCTTACCCCCGCACCTACAGAACGCTTGAAATTAAAAGGACTGAAGGATTTAAATGCAGCATAAGTATTACCACCTTCTGCAAAAACTAAACCATATATGGTAGCAGATTGGTTCATCGTAATCGGATGCCTTAATTCAATGGTAAATTTATTAAAAATAGGCGCACCTACCGCACCATAATTTGCAAAAGGTACAATGGAATTATTTTGATACCCTCTTAATCCAATTACCTCAGAACCGGCTAAAAAATCAAAACCTGTTAAACCGTCTCCACCTAATTTAAATCTTTCGAAAGGTGATACGCCAATTTGTTTATTATAAAACCCTAAAAAACCAAATTGCGCTTTGGTATTCAACACTAAATCTCCTACTAATTTAGTAAACAAAGAAGCATCAAATTTCCATTTATGGTACTCAATATATTTATACTTTTCTGTTGGACTTGCGTCTGAATAATCTTTAGTGGAAAATAAAGAAAATGGCGGTGTAAACTGAATTGATAAAGAAATGTTTGAGCCCGAACGCGGGTAAATTGGTTGATCTACAGAGTTTCTAGAAATCACATTCGTAAAACTAATACTTTTTGCTATGCCACTTTTAAATAAAAAACCTCCGTAATTGGTTAAATCGTATTGTTGATAGGCCACCGAATTATTGATCAAGAAAAAGTCGTCAGGCCATTTTAATCGCCTACCTAAACTCATACTCACGCCATTGATTATAATAGATGTATGCTTTGGATCAGTTTTGCTCAATCCATTTGACTGGGTTGTCCTAAAAATACTTGCGGTAAAGTAATTCGGTTTTTTACCACCTAACCATGGTTCCGAAAATGACAAACTATAGGATTGGTAAAACAAGCCATTCGTTTGTCCACGTACTGTTAATTTTTGACCATCTCCTGTTGGAATCGGATCAAATTTACCTTTGGCCATATTTCTCAAGGAAATATTGTTTAAAGATAAACCTAAAGTACCTACTGCTCTTCCTCCACCAAAACCGCCAGATAATTCAATTTGATCCGAAGGTCTTTCTACTACTGTATAAAGAATATCTACTGTGCCTTTTGCCGCGTCTGGCTTGGGTTCTATTCCAATTTTTTCTGGATCGAAATAGCCTAACTGAGATAAATCTCTTTGCGAACGAATAATGTCTTGACGAGAAAATTTTTGTCCAGGTTTTGTTCTAATTTCACGATAAACCACTTTGTCGTTTGTTTTATCATTCCCTTTTACAATCACTTTGTCGATAATAGCTTGCGGGCCTTCTCTTAACACCAACTCCATATCTATGGTGTCGTTATAAACTAATTTTTCTACTTGCTCTACATTAAAGAAAAGATAGCCATCATCTAAATATAACGAAGCCACATCGCGACCGCTCTGATTCATTTCTAGTCTAGTCTGTAAAACTTTTTTATTATATATATCGCCCTTCTTAATTGCTAAAATTGCTTTTAACATTTCGGTGCTATATTTTGTATTGCCGATAAAATTAATATCTCCAAAATAATACTTAGGCCCTTCGTGAATAGCAAGGTCTATATTGATAGATTTATCATCGTACTTATAAACAGTATCGAAAGTAATTGAGGCATCTCTATAGCCTAATTCGTTGTATTTTTCGATAAGTAACGCTTTGTCTTCTTCAAAAGTTTTTTCTTGAAATTTAGATGAGCTTAAAATATTCCAACTCGATTTCTCTTTGGTTTCTTTCAATGCCTTTTTTACTTTCTTTAACGAAAGACTCACATTACCGGTAATGTTAATTTGATTTATTTTTACTCTTTGATTTTTATCGATAATAATTTTCAATAAAACGGAATTCGATAAAATACTATCCGGAAACTCTTTGATGTCTACGGTTGCATTTAAAAATCCTTTTTCGTAAAAATACTTTTTGATATTATTTTTAGTATTATTAATTAAATTATCGTTTACTACTTTACCGGAAATTAATTTTATTTTTTCTCTGATTTCGTCCGCTTCCGATTTTTTAATTCCACTAAAAGAAAAGCGAGATAATCTGGCACGCTCTTTTAACACAATATCAAAAAAGATTAAGTTGCCTTCTACCCTCGAAACATTAACCTGCACATCGTCGAACAAACCTTGTTTCCAAAGTTTATGAATAGCACCAGACATTTTATCGCCAGGCACTTGGATTTTATCGCCTACTGCAATGCCCGTTAATTTTATTAATGCCGAATTATCTAAGAATTTTACACCGCTAACAGTAATCCCTCCTATTTCAAAATCTTTCGGTTTCGAATAATCTAATTCAAAATTTTCTACTTGGCCTGCAGTTCTTATTTGTGCAAATGATGCACTCATTGCAATTAAACCTATAGAAATTAGTAATAGTATTTTTTTCATCATAATTATTAAACCGAAACCTGCTCACTAGTCATTCCAAATCTTCTTTCTCTATTTTGAAAATCTACTATTGCATCGTATAAATCTGTACTTCTAAAATCTGGCCAAAGTTTGTCTGTAAAATACAGTTCGGCATAAGCAATTTGCCACAATAAGAAATTGCTGATACGATACTCTCCGCTTGTACGAATAAGTAATTCCGGATCTGGAAAGCCTTTAGTTGTTAAACTATCCGCAACCACATTTTCATCAATATCTTCTATCGCCAATAAATTGTCTTTTACTTTGGCTGCAATTAATTTTGCTGCATTGGTTATTTCCCAACGGGCGCTATAACTTAAAGCTAAATGCAAAGTCATTCTACTATTACCCTTTGTTTTTTCCATTGCAACTTGCAATTCATCATAACAACTTTTAGGCAATTGCGATAAATCACCAATGGCATTTAAACGAATATTATTTTCCATAAGTGTTTTGGTTTCTTTACTAATAGTGGCTACTAATAATTCCATCAAAGCACTCACTTCGAATTTAGGTCTATTCCAATTTTCGGTAGAAAAGGCATATAAAGTAAGGTGTTGAATTCCCAACTCCGCCGCCGCTTCTACGGTATCTCGCACCGCTTTCACTCCATTTTGATGACCAAAAACCCGAAGCTTTCCCTTTTCTTTTGCCCACCTACCATTACCGTCCATAATGATGGCAATATGGCTAGGCAAAGCATTCATCTTTATTTGTTCTTTGCTACTCATTATTTATTGCTAAATGGTGGACATTTAATTGGTAAAAATGCATAAGAAATGGTTATGCCAGAAAACATGTAAAAGTCTCTTCTGCTTTGGTCACCTCTTTGCAAATCTGCTTGTCCAATGTACACCCCTGAATTCACATCTGCCGATCGGTCTGCTAAAGCTGCAGCTATAGTGCCGTTAGTAGATGTTAATGCTGTTTTATTTACATACTTCCCACTCACATCGTCTAGGTAATCGGTAAGCGTATTTCTATACCCTAACTCAAACCCAATTATAAAATTTTTTTTAAAAGAATACTTTAAACCCAATCCAAAGGGAATGGCAATAGCAGCTGTTCCATATTTTTTAGCTGGATTCAAACTAGTGCCTTGACCCTCGGTTCCCAAATCTCTTAAATTATATGTATTCCCATTGTAACTTGTTTGTGGGTTAAAGGTAAAATAAGAAATGCCAGTAAAGGCGTATGGGGTAAAATTGTTTTTTCTTTGTCCTGGTATAAATTCGAAAAAGTTAAATTCATACAAAAGGGCTAACTCTGTTATGGCAGAATTAAAGTTTAAATTTCTTTGTTTTTGGCTTGAATTCGAAGAATTTGCATCATTGGCTTGAATAGCCGCTTGCGTAACGGCAATTTTAAAGGCACTTAAGCTCGAATAATTATATTTCAAAAAGAAAGCGTTTGCTTGGTCTGTAAATTTGAAGGGGTTTCTTGTATTTAAGTCTCCGATATAGCCCGAAGCACCTGTAAATGCTCCAAATTCCCATTCCTGCGCATGTAAATACTGCGGTGAATAGCAAAAAAGCAATAAAAACAAGCCGATTCTTTGGAACATATTTTTTTTTAGAAGCGCTAAAATAACGAAATAGATTAATTTCTGGTATCTAAACCCCACATCAATTTATTTCGAAGTGTGCCAAGGTAGTTTTCTGAATGTAACCTGATCAGATTGATTTGAAATGCAGCTTTTCTTACTGCTAATTGTACCGTAGACTCGATGGTTTCGGTTCTAGCGTCTAAGGTTGCTAAAAAATGAGCGCTTCTGCCTTCCACTTCAAAGGTAATCACTTGATTATCAGAAATAATAATCGGTCTTACATTTAAATTATGTGGCGAGATAGGCGTAATGACAAAATTTTCGGAGCTCGGAAAAATAATTGGACCACCACAGCTTAAAGAGTAACCAGTAGAACCAGTTGGTGTAGCTACAATTAAACCATCGGCCCAATAAGAGTTTAAAAATTCTCCATTCAAATAAGTATGAATGATGATCATGGAAGAAGTGTCTTTTTTATGAATGGTTAAATCATTCAAGCCATAATTGAGCCCATTAAACAATTCAATATTTGATTCTAATTTAATAAGCGAACGTTTATCTATGGTAAAATGTCCTTTCACTAAACTATCAACTGCAGTGGCAATTTCTGTTTTTGCAATACTTGCTAAAAATCCTAAACGACCCATGTTTATACCAATTACAGGAATGCCCGAGTCTCTCACCAAAGTGAGGGTATCTAACATGGTACCATCTCCTCCAATACTTACTAAACAATCAACTTGGTTTACTAAGTCTTGGTGTTGGGTAAATAATTTAACACTATCAGGTAATTGAATTCTTGGAATGAGGTAAGCATGAAAAGCAGCGTATATAGTGATTTCCACCTCGTGAGAAAGAAAACTATCTATTAATTGTTGAACGTGTTGAATGGCTGAATCGTTGAACTTTCTGCCGTATATTGCTATTCTCATGTTAAATATTTAAATAATTCATCAATGAATTAAATCGATCCATCGAATCTTCAAATAGTTTGTGTTGATTAAACGATTGAACCACTCGGTAATTATACCGCTCAAAAGAAAGTATAATGCTGGATAGTTCTGTCTTATCAATTTTTAAAGTAATTTCTAATTTAACAGAATCTGGTTTTGAACTGATATAAGAACTTAAAATATTCGCATCGTTTGATTCTACAATTTTTGCAATTTCTACTAAAGAATAATCTCTTTGTCCAACCTCTAAAACAATAATTCCGCCTGGGTTTGAAAGCGATGCTATTTCTGAAAAAAAGCTTAGAAATACCGCTGGCGTAATTAAACCAAGGTAGTTGTTTTCAGCATCTACCACTGGCACAATGGCAATACCCAAATCAGACATAATACCAATGACTTCGTAAACATGTTGTGTACTTAAAACCGAAGGATGAGAAAAAGCCAATTGATAATCGGCAATTTTCTGATTTAATTTAACCGAAGATAAAATAGCTTCTTCCGAAATTAATCCTTGTAATTTATTTTTACTCACCACAGCCAAATGCGAAATTTTATAATCTTGCATAATAGACAATGCCCTTGCAGTGCTATCTGTAGGTTTTAAAATTGGAATATGTGCATTGACTATTTCGCTAGCTAACATGTATATTAATTCTTTTTATTTATATACCTGTGTTAAAAAATCACTTAATAAAACATTAAATTCTTCGGGTCTTTCCATCATTGCTGCATGCCCACATTTATCTATGAAATGTAAAGTAGAGTTAGGTAGCAATTGATTGAATTCTTCTGCAACCGCTACGGGTGTTATGTTGTCTTGATTTCCCCAAATAAGTATAACTGGAATTTTTATCGCTGGAATTTCATTTCTAAGATTATGTCGCATAGCAGATTTTGCCATCGAAAGTATTCTGATAACTTTAGAACGATTGTTTACCACTTCGAAAACTTCATCTACTAATTCTGTTGTTGCAAAAGCAGGATCGTAAAAAGTATAGGCAACTTTTTCTTTAATATATTCGTAATTTTCTCTTTTAGGATAAGATCCGCCCATACCTTCTTCGTATAGACCCGAACTACCCGTTAACATCATAGCATGAACAAATGTTGGATGTTTTAAAGTATACACTAAACCTACGTGTCCACCCAATGAATTACCTAATAGGGTAAACTGTTGTAGTTTTTTATAAACTACGAATTTATGCACATGATTTGCCAAGGCTTCCACATTGGCATTCAATAGTGGTAAATCGTAAATAGGCAGTAATGGAATTATCACTTTATAATGAGTGCTAAATTTATCAATTACATGCTGCCAATTACTTAATGCCCCAAATAAACCATGCAATAATAATAATATTGGACCTTCTCCTTCTTCAACATAAGAAAATCCTTCTTCTACTTTTACGCTTAATGCCATAATTATAATTTGCTCTCAGCTAAAATAATAAGAATATGTCTAAATACTATATTATTTTATTAACAGTATTTAATAGTAAAAATAAGCTGATTAGCTAATAAAATAAGCTATTTGAGGCCATTTTGCTGCAACCAATTTCGGATAATTAACAGGCCGTTTTCGGATAGTATAGACTCTGGATGAAATTGTAAGCCCCAAATTGGTAAATCTTTATGCGCAAAAGACATGATTTCTTGTGCCGCTGTTTCTGCTGTTAAAAGTAAACATTCGGGTAAATTTGATAAAATTAAAGAGTGATAGCGCATCACATTAAAGGGTAATGGCATACCTTCATACATGGGCAATTGCGTATTTATTAACTGGCTGGTTTTACCATGCATGATATTTTCTGCAGGATTTAATTGAGCTCCGAAAAATTCACCCAATGCTTGATGCCCTAAACAAACACCTAAAATTGGAACTTGCCCGTGATACTTTGCGATTAAATCCATTAGCATACCAGCATCTTTTGGTTTACCGGGGCCAGGTGAAATAACAATTGCTTGGAAAGCTAATTTTGAAATTTCTTCCAAGGTATATTCGTCATTTTTAACAACTATACAAGAGACACCTAATTGCGCAAAATAATCGAGCAGGTTATAAGTAAACGAATCGTAGTTGTCAAATAATAAAATCAAAATAAATTAAATTTCGGCCATTACTTTTTTAACCATTTCGGCAATTGATTTTCCATCAGATTTTCCAGCCAATTGCTTGTTAGCTGCACCAATTACTTTACCCATATCTTTTGGATCTGTAACTTGTAAAGTTTGTATAATATCTTTAATGGCAGTAGCCAATTCTTCTGGAGATAATTGCTTAGGTAAAAAATCTTCGAGTACTGCAATTTCTTCTAATTCTATTTTAGCTAAATCGGCTCTGTTTTGTTGTTGGTAAATTTCAACCGCATCTTTTCTTTGCTTAATTTGCTTCTGTAATGCTTTGGTTTCGGCTTCTTCAGACAATTCTACTTGTGCACCTTTTTCTGTTTTAGCTAATAAAAGTGCTGCTTTAATTGCACGCAAACCCCTTAATCTTATTTCATTTTTTGCAAGCATGGCTTGCTTTATTTCTTGATCTACTGTTTGAATTAATGACATAATTTATTAATTTTTATGATTGACGAAAAATGGTGCCCGCATTTGCCTGAGCAGTTGGCATAATAATAATTTCATTGATATTTACATGCGCAGGCGTTTGACTTGCATAATAAATTGCATCGGCAATATCTGATGGCCTTAGTGGCTCAAAACCTTCGTATACTTTATCTGCACGTTGTTGGTCGCCTTTAAATCTTACCACAGAAAATTCGGTTTCAACCGCACCCGGATGTATAGCTGTTACCCTAATGCCACTTGTTAATAAATCTAAACGCATAGCTTTATTTAATGAATCTACTGCATGTTTGGTGGCGCAATATACATTACCATTTGCATAAGTTTCTTTTCCTGCTATAGATCCAATATTAATAATGTGTCCCTTTTTATTTTCGATCATCCAATTGCTTACTATTTTGCTGACATATAATAAACCTTTCACATTGGTATCTATCATCTGCTCCCAATCGGCTAGATTAGCACTCTGTATTGGATCTAAGCCCAAAGACAAACCCGCATTATTCACTAAAACATCAATCTTTTTCCATGCTGCTGGCAAACTGGCTAATGCATTTTGTACCGCTTCGTTATCCTGCACATCAAAATTTAAAGTAAGAATTGCTGTTTGATAGCTAGCGCTTAATTCATTTTTCAATGCTTCTAACCTGTCGTTTCTTCTACCCGTTAAAATTAACTGATAATTATTTTGTGCAAATTGTATGGCTGATGCTTTTCCTATACCAGATGTTGCGCCAGTAATTAATGCAATTTTATTCATCATCAAAATTTAAATATTATTCAAAATATAGTGTAACACAAATTACCCTCGAAAATAATTTATCTAATGGCCTCGCATAAATATGATCTTCTTTTTTGAGTAAATCGGAAATCCCATGTTGGAATTTTATTTCAGGTGTAAATCTGAAATATTGATAATATAAATCCCAGCCAAAGCCCCATTCGTAGGACAATCCAGAACTTTGCAGTTTTACTTTTCTTGTTGCTTCGTCGAATGGATCTTCGCCTTTAGTCACTTTTTTATTAGATATCACATCGTAAGAATATTTCAATCCACCTATTACATAAAACCCAACATTTCTGCGTCGATCTGCTTTTATTTTAATATCTAAAGGAAACTCCACATAAGTAGACTCTATTGAACGAATGGTATTTTTTCTTTCATCTTGAAAGGTATATTGCAAAGAGCGATCCACAAAAGATAAATTGGGGGTAAACCTTAAATTGACATGTTTATATAAAAGTACGTCGGCCACTAAACCTAAATTAAAACCTGGTCCGGATATTGGACTAATCGCTAATAAAGAATCGGGTTGGTAAAAGTTTTGGTTTTTAACGATCGCTAAAGAGGAAGCATTATAACCCATAGAAAAACCAAAATGGTATTTCTGTCGATCATAACCTGGCGTATTATCTTGCGCATGTAAACGCAAGAAAAACAACATCAATTTGGATATAACAAGTAACTTTTTCAATTTTTAACACCAATATAAATAGAACAAATTCCCATGCCTAAAGACTTTGATTCGGATTTCACAAAACCTGAACGCTGCATTACTGCTAAAAATTGTTCACCATCTGGAAATGCCTTTACCGATTCTGGTAAATAAGTATAGGCCCTTGCATCATTTGAAAAAAGTTTTCCAAAAATAGGCAATAGCTTAAAGGAATAAAATTGATACAATTGTTTAATGGGAAATTTTGTAGGATTAGAAAATTCTAAGACTACTAATTTACCGCCAGGTTTCAAAACACGATAAATAGAATCTAATCCCTTTGTTAAGTTTTCAAAATTTCGAACGCCAAAACTTACCGTTACCGCATCAAAAGCATGGTCTTCAAATACAAGATTTTCGGAATCGCCTAACTGCACTTGCATGCGGTGTCCTTCCTTTCTTTTGATAATTTTTTCTTGCGCAATAGCGAGCATTCCTTCAGAAATATCGATACCAATTAATTTAGTTGGATGAAGTTTTGATAAAGCTTCGAAAGCAAAATCACCTGTTCCAGTTGCCACATCTAATATATATTGGGGCTGATCTTTAACTAAACAAGCGATGGCTTTTTTTCTCCAAAGTATATCGATACCAAAAGACAAAAAATGATTTAAAAAATCATAGGTCTTGGCAATATTATTGAACATGGTGGCTACTTCCGTTTTTTTAGAAGCATCAGAATAATAAGGTTTTATTGGTGTTCCCATTGTCTGCGAAATTACAAAAATAGCTAGTATTTATAGTTATTTAACAAACTTTGTCACCCATTGGTTTTCATTAGTTTTTAAAATTACTTGGTAAACGCCATTGGCAAATTGCCCTATGGCTATGGTTTTCATGTAATTATTATTTTGTCCTTGTTCGCTAGATTGGTAAACAACCCTTCCTATTTGATCAATTATTTTCAAATTCACTTCATTTGTATGCTCCGCAAATAAAGCAATATTGATTTGATCTTGCGCAGGATTTGGATAAACCTGAAAAGTAGTTTGCCGCACTTGCCCATCCATTCCAACATTTAAACCCACTGCTATTTCGTTAGAATAGGCTGAAAATCCTACAGCGTTCGCGCACCTTACTCGAAAATAATATAATTGTCCTAATACTAAATTATTACTCACATACTGTTTTGCATCAGCAGATAAACTAGCCACTTGCACATACTTTAAATTCAAAGAATCTGATCTTTCAATTTTATACGAAGACTCATTCAAAGCATTGTCGTTCCAGCGAATGGTTAAACTAGTGCCTGCATTGGAAAGCTTTTTTAAGTTTGTAGGAGCAGCCGGATAACCATTGGTATAAAACACACCGATGGCAGAAAATGGTCCTTCGCCACATTCATTTATTGCCTTGATTCTCCAAAAAAGTTTTTTGTATTGCGGTAAATCTTTAGATGCAAAAGTGCTGGCCATTGATCCTATCACCACAGTATCTAAAGTAATATTAGTAAATGTAGTATCTAAGGCCACTTGCAATTGATATGATTTTGCACCAGTTATCGTATTCCAAGAAAACACCGTACTTGGAATTACATTTACTTGAAAAGCAGCAGGGGCAATCAATGCCGACGAAGTGGTAATTTTAGGTGCAATGGTAAATGGTAAAATACTTAAATGCGCAATGGTATCCGATTGTGAATTTATTTTAAGTGTTTTTGCACCTGCAGTAATTCCTTGCAAAGCAATTTTCACATAAGTAGTATCGCCAGGTAAAATTGGATTTTTAGAAAATGGACCAGCAACAGCGCCAGTAGGCAATGCATTTAATGTAAGAGAAATGGGAGCATTAAATCCATTATAACTTTTTCCAATCACCATTAACTTTAGGGTATCAGCCGCACAATAAGAAGCGTTATTCGCTTTTACAATTAATTGATAATTAGGTCGATTATTATTTACCACAACCATAGCCCCGTTATTAATATCAAAATAAATATTACCTAAGGCATATACTTTTATCCTTCCTAAATTAGTAATGTTATTTGGGATGATAATGTTTTCGCTTCCATCGTTTGCAGTGCTGTCTTTTAATTTAATTGGAAATGTTAAGCCATTATCTGTTGCAAAAGCAATACCTACTTTTGAACAATTTAATGGACTTGCAGTTGTATTGGCAACATCCCATTTAAGCTCGTGCATACTGCCTGCAAATACCGTGTCTGGATAGTTAAAACTATTGACTACAAAGGGTCCTGCGTTGCTCACAACCTCTATGTTCATTTCATCAAAACCAAAAGCTCCGGCCATGGGCTTGTTATCTCTTGCTAATAAACGCATGCGCATATTTCGAGGATAGAAAGGCATTTTTTCTCCTTTGGTTTGCGTATTGGTAATAATATTACTCAGTCTAGGAAAAATTCTAGTAGTGGTTTTAACCGGTGGGAAAACCCTAAAAGTGGGTGCATTGCCAACCGGATTATTTGGACCACCTTCGGGACCTAAATCCATTTCTTCCCAATTAAAAAGTAAAGAGTCGCCATCTGGATCGTATGCCGAACCTGTTAATTGAAATGGTGTATTCAAGGGAATTTTATAATCTAACCCTGCATTTACAATTGGTTGATAATTGCCAGTTGGCACTTTGATAGGACAACTATTCCCAGAACTAGTATACATAAATGCAAACATTTCGTCTAATGCACTTGCATGAAATAAGCGATCTGGGATAGTTGTAATTTGATCGGCACCGCATTGTGTGGTATAACCCATGATTGTACTGCCACCGCCTGGCTCGTAGGCAGTAGAACCGTTTCTATTTCCAGCACATCCGCCAGTTACCGAATTAAAAGTATGGTTTGCAGAAAATTGATGACCTAATTCATGGCTCAAAAAATCTAAATCAAATACATCGCCAATTGGACTTGGTAAACCTGTTACGCCTTGTGCTTTTCGGCCAGTTACACATACAGATGCCAACGATGCAATTCCACCTGGGCCAGTACTAAATGCATGTCCAATATCATAATTTAAATTACCGATTCTCGCATTAACGGTTGCTTGATTTTCTCCTAACATGGTTGCACCACTTTCGTTGGTATATGGATCGGTGCCTGATAAAAATATAAGCGTATCAGTTTTTGCTATGATATTAAAATGTACTGCATTTTCTCTTTCATATAAGCCATTCACCCTGTTAATGGTAGTAACCATTCTTGATAAAACAGCTGCTTTTGTTGGGTTTGCAAGGCCTGTTGAAGCCTGCGCATATTCAATGGTACAGGCAATGGCCATGCGATAAGTTCGGTAAACAATTTCAATTCCTTGTCTGTTTTGATAATACTCGTCCAACCTATTTTGATTTTCTTTTAAAAATTCATCATCGGCAATAGTATTGCATTCAAAAGATGGCTGTTGATCTATCGGCATGTCTTTTGCATAAAAAACAAAATAATTATTTTGATTTTTACTACTCACAGGGTCTATAAAAATTCTGCCTTCTTCTGAAAATATAATAGCATGAAATCCTAAATTACCAATGTCTAATTTTACTGCATGGCTAGGATTTTCTATACTCACGCCCGTATAAGTCTTTATTGATGGGTATTTCAAGGCTAATTCAGGTTCCATCATCGGAGTTTCAATAACATTAAATTTTTCGAAACCGCCATCTGGTAATGGTAAAGAAAAAAGCAAACCTTTTGACTTAGCCGCTGAATAAAAATCAGCAACAGGGGCTAATGCTAGTGTATTTTTTAATTCCGTATAATTAATTGTTACACTTCTAAATTTGAGTGGTAATACCGAAGCATAATTAGTTTTAGTGTAGGTATCGTTTCCTGCTTTCCAATCTACCGCTATGGCAAATAATGGACTACTTAAAAACAAAGCAAGTACTAATTTCTTAAACAACAATTTCATAGGATACTAATTAATAATTCAGATACAATTTACTATTTTTTTTGGATGGTAATAATTATTCATAAAAAAAGGCAGCAAATTTGATTTGCTGCCTTTTTTTATGAGATTTTGGACCTAGAATTTCAATACTCGTTTAATATATTGAGCCTGATCTGATTGTATTTTCAAGAAATAAACACCTTTATTCATCGTCGATAAATCAACGTTAATTTGAATTATATCGCTTGACTTATTGATTGTTTGATAATGAACCACACGGCCTAATTCGTCTAAAACTATCACTTCCATTTTACCTTTCAGTGGACTATTAAATTGCGCGACAAAATTATTATTTGTTGGGTTTGGATAAACCGATAAAATGTTTGCTGCTGTTTCTGCACCAATACCTACTGGCATTGCAATCATTAATTCGTTTGAGTAATTTGAAGAGCCAACTACATTCACTGCTTTCACTCGGTAATAATACGTTTTACCTGCGGCTAAATTAGTGCTGATATATTGTGTTGCACCAGATGCTAAAGAAGCCACTTGTAAAAAGTTGGTATTAACAGAATCAGAACGCTCTACTTTAAAAGAAGATTCGTTTAAAGCATTATCTGTCCAACGAATGGTTGCACTGCTTGCCGTGCTGGTAACCTTAATTAAATTACTTGGCGCTGAAGGTACTCCATTAGTAGTAAAGGCAATGATTTCTGAAAAAGGTCCAGATCCGCATAAATTTCTACCCGCTACCCTACAATATAATTTCGTTAATTGAGGTAATTTATTGATGGTGCAAACTAAAGTGCCCGCTCCAACAATACTGGTATCGGCAACTTTATTTGTAAACGCAGAATCGCTTGCCACTTGCAATTGATATCCAGTTGCTGCGGTTACCGTGCCCCAATTAAAAGTGGTATTTGGTAAAACATTTAATTGTTGTTGAGATGGAGAGGTAATGGCCGAACTTGCCGTTACTGTTCCTAAAACAGTGAATCCAAATGTTGCTGAATTATTTACCGAAACCCCTGCACCGTTAATTTTAAATGTTTTGGCACCCGCAGTTAAACCTTGTGTTGAAATTTTTACATAGGCCGTATCGTTTGGATAGATGGGATTCTTAGAGAACAAACCAGCAAAAGCGCCTGCAGGTAAATTAGTAACAGACAACTTAATAGAATCTGCAAAGCCTAAAATACTACTAGCTGTAATTCCAAAAATGACAGAGTCTGGTGGACATACACTTGCATTAGCAGTAAAGCCAGACAAGTTAAAACTTGGACCAACTGGTGCTAAAATTCTAATAGCCGCATTATTGATGTCAAAGAAAATATTTCCAATTGCTTCAATTTTTACCCTAGCAGTAGTTGTTAAATTATTAGGAACCAATATAGTTTCGGAGCCATCATTTGCAGTACTATCTGCCAAAACAGTTAGAAAACTTTGTCCATTATCTGTCGATAATAAAATCCTAACCAATGCACAATTTACTGGAGCTGCATTGGTATTATTTACATTCCAAGTAATGGTTTCTGTTGAACCTACTAAAAAAGTATCAATGGTATTGGAAGATGTTAAAGCAAACGGACCTGCACTTGCAGAAACCGTAATATTCATTTCATCTTTACCCGTTCCACCTGCATTAGGTTTGCTGTCTCTTGCTGTCAACCTAAACTTCATACTCCTAGCATAAGAAGGCAAACGCTCTCCGAGTGTTGTAGAATTAGCTAATACATTTGAAAGTTGTGGGAACATTCTTGTTCCTGTATTTTTTGGAGGAAAGAATCTAAACAAAGGGGCATTACCTGTTGCCGAATTGGGCGAACCTTGCGGACCTAAATCCATTTGCTCCCAACTATAAGATAATACATCTCCAGAATCTGGATCACTAGCTGTTCCAGTTAATTGAAAAGGAGTACTAATTGGAATAATATAATCTGCACCGGCATTTACGATTGGAGTATTATTAGTTGTAACTGTTTTAGCCGCACAAGCATTTGCAGTAGTGGAAATAAATGCATTGATTTCATCTAAACTACCTGCATGAAAATAAGGGTCACTATTGGGCGCGATATCATCTGAGCCACAAATACCGGCATAGGCCATAACGGTTGTTCCACTTCCCGGTTCGAATGAAGTTGATGAACTTCTATTTCCATTACATGAACTTGATACTGAATTGAAGGTATGATTTCCTGCAAATTGATGACCCATTTCGTGGGCTACATAATCTATATCAAATGCATCGGCAACCGGAGAAGGCGAACCTGTTACACCCTGTGCTTTTCTATTAGATACGCAAACACTTCCTAGTGATGCAATTCCTCCACCACCAGTACTAAATACGTGTCCAATATCATAATTGGCAGAACCAATACTTGATGTTACCGTGCTTTGATTTTCAGAAAGCATGGTACTACCATTACTGTTGGTATAGGGGTCGGTTCCTGAAACAAAAACTAATGTATCATTTTTAGCCACTAAATTCATATGTACTGCCACATCTGTTTCGTAAACACCATTCACACGGTTCATGGAAGTAACCATTTTGGCGAGTGCTTGTGCTTTGGTTGGAGCGGCTAAAGCAGTTGCAGCTTTTGCATATTCTATGGTACAAGCTAAGGCTAAGCGATAAACTCTATAGGTAATTACAGCTGCATTATTTCTAGCGTGGTAAGCTTCCACCCTAATTTTATTTTCTAATTCAAATTGTTCATCAGCTATCACATTACAATTAAATGTATTTGCCCATGTAGGTAAATCTTTTCTGAAATAAGAAACATATGCTGAATTATTATTTACAAAAACAGGATCAATAAAATATCTGCCTTCTGCAGAAAGTACCATGGCATTGAATCCCATCGATCCAACATCTATCTTTGCCACATGCGAAGGATTTTCCATTCCGATGGCAGTATAAGTTTTTATCTCTGGATATTTAGCAGCTAATTCGGCCTCCATCATCGGCGTTTGTACAACATAAAAATGTTCAAAACCTCCATAAGGTAATGGTAAAGAAATAACTAACTGTGTTGATTTTGCAAAAATATTTCCATCTTGTATTGGTGCTTTTGCTAATAATGAATTGATGCCATCAAAATCTAATTGTAAGGTTCTGAATTTTTCTGGCATTACTGCGTTATATTTTGGAGCTGCAAGATTTTGCTTTGCATCGTTCCATAATTTTTCATTGGCATGCGCAACTAATAAACTATTGAAGCAACAAATAGCAATCAATAAAAGATGTTTAAATTTCAATTTCATATACTGTTTAATTTTTTGGAAGTTCTAATATAGTTTTTTTAGGTAAAAGACTAGCTATTTAATAGAAAAAAGGGTTTAAAAACGCGACGATGGCGGGGAATTTCCTTGGATTGATTAATAAAGTTCTTTAACCGAACTTTGTATCGGAATAAGGCTATGTAATTTTAACAATGCCCTTGCCAAACGAGTAGCTAAGTTTGGTTCATAAGTTGCACCTTTATCAAATGCAATAATTACATTAAATGGCACATACTTTATTTTGTTTAACTGACTATTAGCTGAATAACTTAAAGCAAATGGGCTCTGTAGTTTTTCTGGGTAAAGCAAAACGCGCTTTGTACTTTCTACCGAATTTGTTCTCTTAAAATCAATTTTGGTAATGTCAATGGTCACTTGTTTGAGATTGTCTAGGTAACAGCCATCTCGAGGATCAGATTTTAGTGTTAATACCAAAAGATCCTCTGTAGTAAAAGCAACATCGACAACAGGGTATTCGCAATTATTTTTATTGGCTAGATTTCCGGTTATATAAATGATGGGTTTAAACTTGAGTATTTTTTCAATAATCCAAGCTTGCGTTTCTTCTTTACTGGGTTCCTTAACAGGCGCTACTATAACAGGAGCAGGTACTTCCACTTTAGCTTTCACTTTTTTAACAGGTTTTTTTCGTTGCGAATTAGGCACCTGCGCAACAACCTGCGTGAGAAGTAAAAAATATAAAATAAAATAACTGAGTATCGCTTTCATTAATAAGCCAATATATTTTGAATAAGCGATTTCACTTTAGCCGCATTGGGCATCATGGTAAATTCTAATTGTGCATTTAAAGGAATGGCAGGTAAAGATTCGGAACCTAATACAGCAACCGCTGCATCTAAATATTCAAAACAAGTAGAAGAAATTCTTCCCGCCAATGCCTGCGCAAAAGAATTATTAATTGGTTCTTCTGTTAAAACCAAACACCTTCCATGTTTTTGAACAGATGCTTGAATAGTTTCGAAATCTATTGGATGAATAGTTCTTAAATCGATGATTTCTACTTGACCTGCAAATGCCTTAGCAGCTGCAGATGCCCAATACACGCCCATTCCATAGGTGATGATCGTAAGGGTTTTAATTTCTTTATTTGGTGCAGCGCTTTGTACTATTCTAGCTTTGCCTAAAGGAATAATATAATCTTCGTCGGGCTCAATGGTTTTAGCTTCTTCGGTTCCTTTTATTTTTGACCAATACAATCCTTTATGTTCTAACATAATCACTGGATTGGGATCGTAGTAAGCGGCTTTCATTAAACCTTTTAAATCTGCTGCAGTAGATGGATAACAAATTTTAATCCCTCTGATATTAGCTAATACAGATTCTACCGAACTAGAATGATAGGGTCCACCACTGCCATAAGCGCCAATAGGAACGCGGATGATAGCCGATACTGGCCATTTACCATTTGATAAATAACAAGACCTGGCAACCTCTGTAAATAATTGATTTAAACCTGGCCATATATAATCTGCGAATTGCACTTCTACAATTGGTTTTAATCCAACGGCCGACATGCCCACCGTACTTCCTATAATAAATGCTTCTTGAATGGCGGTATTAAATACCCGATCATCACCAAATTTTTGCGCCAATGTTGCCGCTTCTCTAAACACACCGCCTAATCTTGCGCCTACATCTTGACCATACAATAAACATTCTGGATGCTTTTGCATTAATTCTTTTACCGCAAATAATGCGGCATCGACCATGAGCGTGAGTTCTTTTCCCGCACCTTCGCGCGCACCTTTTTCTTCGGTTATTGGCGTGGGTGCAAAATCGTGAGTAAATAAATCTTCGGGGCTAGGATCTTCTGCTAATAATGCTTTGGCGTAATCGCTTGCTACTTGTTCAGTGGCTTTTAATTCAATAGCTGAAATTTCTTTTTCAGAAATTCCACTAGCCAATAAATTTGCTTTTAATTTAGGATATGGATCTCTTGAAGCAGCTTCTATTAAATCATCACGATACCATTCTTTTCTAACACCAGAAGTATGGTGATTTAAAAGCGGCACTTTTGCATGAATTAAAAAAGGACGACGTTCTTTTCTGATAATATCCATTACTTCTTGAATCGTTTCAAACGATGCAAGAAAATCGGTGCCGTCTATACTTCTTGTTTCAATTCCTTTAAATCCTTTGGCATATTCTGCGGCATCCATTGCACGAATTTCTTTTGCATTTGCAGAAATATCCCATTCGTTATCTTGGACTAAATATAAAATAGGTAATTGCTTCAAAGCTGCCATTTGAAAGGCTTCTGCCACTTCTCCTTCGGTAATGCATGCATCTCCTAAAGAACAAAATACCACAGGTTTTTCTGTTATTTGATTATTCGCTAAACCTGTTTTTTCTTTGTATTGAATACCCATAGCTAAGCCAGTAGTTGGTATGGCTTGCATTCCTGTTGCAGATGATTGATGCGGAATTTTAGGCATGTCATCTCGCTTCAAACTTGGATGACAATAATAAGTTCTACCACCCGAAAAAGGATCATCTTTTTTAGCTAATAGTTGCAACATTAATTCATAAGGTTGCAAGCCAATGCCTAATAAAATGGCATCGTCGCGGTAATAGGCCGATAAATAATCTTGTGGTTTTAATTGAATTCCTAAAGCTAACTGTATGGCTTCGTGACCGCGAGAAGTTGCATGTACATACTTAGCCGTAACTTCTTTGTTTGCTTCATATAGTTCGGTCATGGCTTTTGCAGTGCATAGCAAAGACCAAGCTTTTAAGAGTACTTTTTCTGAAACAAGCGAGGAAAGTTTTTTGGAATTAGACATGGAATAAAATCGGGTTATTAACCAACAAATTTAAACTTTTTGTCCAATAAATAAGGCATGGAAGTAAAACAAAGCAATTTGTTAAAATTACTGATATTCAGATAGTTAAATAGAAAACTATTTCGCCTTAAATTGATTAATTGCATTAACAGTAAAATCTGAAAGCACCAATTGGCCACTCATAGCCGCGCGTTCAATTAATAATTCGTCCCAATGTTCGGTTCCAGCCCAAGCTACTTGCTTTAATAATTGCATAGCTTCGGGATTACTGGCGGCTAATTTATTCGCTAATTGTAACACCGCTTGATCTAATGCCTGTGTGCTTTCGTGCACT
>CAJBBN010000057.1 GCA_903951325.1 uncultured bacterium | reverse complement strand
CTTAGGTATTTTTGTGCATTGGCATTTTGAAAAACAATTGCAACAAAAAACAACAATAGGTAAAATTTTCTCATCATTAAATATTTTAGGAAGTTTAAATATACTCTTTTTTGTTCCATATAAAAAAAGGCTCAAAACTTTGGGTTTTGAGCCTTTTAGCAATTCGATTAGCGCAATTAGTTGCCTATTGCTGCTTTTAAGTTTTCATCAATGGCTGATAAAAACTCTTCGGTATATAAATAATGTTCGCCATGGCTTACTTTATTTCCATGAACACAAACAGCCAAATCTTTCGTCATTTTACCAGACTCAACAGTTTCGATACATACTTTTTCAAGTGTTTCGCAAAAGTTAATGAGCGCTTGGTTATTATCTAGTTTACCTCTAAAGGCAAGACCTCTGGTCCATGCAAAAATAGAAGCGATGGGGTTAGTAGAAGTTGGTTTACCATTTTGATGATCTCTGAAGTGACGCGTAACTGTTCCGTGTGCCGCTTCTGCTTCCATGGTTCCGCCATCTGGTGTAATTAAAACAGAAGTCATTAAACCTAAAGATCCAAAGCCTTGCGCAACGGTATCCGATTGCACATCCCCATCATAATTTTTACAAGCCCATACAAAATTACCATTCCATTTTAAAGCACTGGCAACCATATCGTCAATTAAACGATGCTCGTAAGTAATACCAGCAGTTTCCATTTTAGTTTTAAATTCTTTTTGGTAAATGTCTTCAAAAATATCTTTGAAACGACCATCGTATTTTTTCAAAATGGTGTTTTTAGTTGATAAATATAAAGGCCATTTTTTACTGAGTGCTTGGTTAAAACATGCTCTTGCAAATCCTTCAATAGATTCGTCTGTGTTGTACATAGACAAAGCCACACCGTCTCCTTTAAATTGATACACTTCGTGTTCAATAACAGTTCCGTCTTCGCCTTCAAACTTGATGGTTAATTTACCTTTACCTTTAGTTACAAAATCTGTAGCACGGTATTGATCGCCAAAAGCATGACGGCCAATACAAATCGGTGCAGTCCAATTGGGAACTAAACGCGGAATATTTTTCATTACAATTGGCTCGCGAAAAACAGTTCCGTCTAAAATATTTCGGATGGTTCCATTAGGCGACTTCCACATTTGCTTTAAAGAAAACTCTTGTACTCTAGCTTCGTCTGGCGTAATGGTTGCACATTTAATGCCCACATTATATTTTTTGATGGCTTCTGCAGCATCAACGGTTACTTGGTCGTTAGTTGCATCTCTGTGCTCCATGCCCAAGTCAAAATATTTAATATCTAATTCAAGATATGGATTGATTAATTTGTTTTTAATGAATTCCCAGATAATTCTAGTCATTTCATCACCGTCTAATTCTACTACCGGATTTGCAACTTTTATCTTTGACATAATTGTATTATTTGAGCTGCAAATTTACAATTTTTAAAAAGAGTAAACAAGAAAATTGTGTGTCAAAATGCTTGTGAGTTAAGCAATTGTTAATATTCCGAATCTAAACCTAATTTATCCTTCAAGGATAATAAGATTGGCTTTTTATCGGCCATGGCTTTGAATTTTTCGGAGGTGGTATAAGGTTTATTAGCCGTTAAATCTTGATTGATCGTGATTTTGAAATCGATGTTATGGTTGTTTAAAGAAGTTCTTAGGTGTTGGTTGATGGCGCCTTTTTCAGTTAAGAATAAATCGGATTGAATTTTATTGCTCACTGTAATTTCATATTGAAAATCGCCAATGGCAATAGGGTCGAGGTTTTCGAGTAAAGAGTTTAACGAAACAAGATTTCTGTTTTTTAACCTTTGAATACATTCATTCCAATAAATTTTGAAATCAGATGCTTTAAAGGCTTCGGTTGGTAGAACTTTTTTCTCTTTAATCACTACTGGCGGCACATAACTACCCGAGCTCACCTCTTCCATAGTAGGTAATTTAAATCCCGAACGACCAATTATTTTTTTACTTGGAACTGGCTCGGTGTTTAATGCTGCGGCTGTATTTTCAGAAACGACAATTGGTTCTGCTGTAGGCGAGGCGATAGTTTCGGCGATTGCTGCTGCTGGCACTTCGTTTTGCTCAGCTATTTTTTTTTTACCTCCGACGTTGCTGTAGGAAGTTGACTTAAATTAATTGCGGCATTGATGTGGCACATTTTCATCAAAGCTAATTCGACATGGAGTCTTTGGTTTTTGCTTTGTTTATAATGAATATCACATTGATTGGCAATGTTGAGTGCGGTTAACAATATAGATGCGCTGCAATCGCTGGCTTGTTTTAAGTATTTTTGTTTGATGCTTTCGGTTACTTTTAACAAAACAATAGTTTGCGGATCTTTACAAACCAATAAATTTCTAAAGTGTTCGCTTAAACCAATGATGAAATTATTTCCATCAAAACCATTGTTTAGAATTTCATCAAAAGTTAATAAGATACTGCGCATGTCTTCCGACCTAATCGCATCTGCAATCTTGAAATAATAATCGTAATCTAAAATATTTAAATTATCGATTACCGATTTGTAGCTTAAATTATTTCCAGCAAAAGAAACCAATTGATCAAACATAGAGAGCGCATCGCGCAGCGCGCCATCTGCTTTCTGTGCTATAATGTGCAAGGCTTCTGCTTCGGCGGCAATGTTTTCGCTTTTAGCAATAAAGGCTAAATGACTGGCAATATCTTCTACTTGTATTCTATTGAAATCAAAAATTTGGCAACGCGATAAAATGGTTGGAATAATTTTATGTTTTTCGGTAGTTGCTAAAATAAAAATAGCATAAGGAGGTGGTTCTTCTAATGTTTTTAAGAATGCATTAAAGGCACTCGTCGAAAGCATGTGAACCTCATCAATAATATAAATTTTATATCTTCCAGAAGGCGGTGCAAATCGAACTTGTTCTACTAAACTCCTAATGTCATCTACCGAGTTATTAGATGCGGCATCTAATTCATGAACATTTAAAGAGTTGCCATTTTTAAAAGAGATGCAAGATTCACATACATCGCAAGCCTCCATGGTTGGCTTTGGACTTAAGCAATTAATTGTTTTGGCTAGGATCCTAGCGCAAGTAGTTTTTCCAACCCCTCTTGGTCCGCAAAATAAAAATGCTTGTGCCAGGTGATTGTTTTTAATGGCATTTTTTAAAGTATTGGTAATATGGGCTTGGCCAACTACCGTGTCAAAGGTTGCTGGTCTGTATTTTCTAGCCGATACAATAAAATTGTCCATTGGCGCTAAATTAGGTATTTTTTCTGATTTTGAAATGCATTTTGCAGCCCAAATCAGGAAAAGAAGGGGTAAAAAAAATATTTACTTGAAGATTAGTCTATTAAAATCTTTCCATTCAAAAATTAAAAATCAGCCCGCGAATTCGTATTATTGCAAAAACGTAAAAACCATGGCATTCGAATTCCATAGCGATTGGGTAACTTATTTCAAGCAACAATACGAGAACTCTAAAAACTTTGTATTGCCTTTTATTGCTGCCAATAAAAATATTGGTCCAGCAACTAAAGTAATGGAAATAGGCTGTGGCGAAGGCGGCGTTTTAAAAGCCTTTACCGATTTGGGTTGCCAGGTGGTAGGGGTAGATTTAAGCCCGGCTCGTGTAAAAATGGCCGAAGCCTTTATGGAAACCGAAATCAAATCGGGTTTGGCTAAATTTATCGCTAAAAATATTTACGACGTTGATTTTCAGCAAGATTTTGCTGGGTATTTCGATGTCATCATATTAAAAGACTCGATCGAACATATTCCAGAGCAAGAAAAAATAATTGCCCAATTACATAAATATGTGGCAAAAGACGGAGTTATCTTTTTCGGATTTCCACCTTGGTATATGCCATTTGGTGGTCATCAGCAAATTGCCAAACATAAATTGCTGAGCAAATTACCATATTATCATTTATTGCCAGTTTGGTTGTATAAGCCATTATTAAAGGCTTTTGGAGAGCCAGAACCGGTAATAACAGAATTATTAGAAATCAAAGAAACGGGTATTTCTATCGAGCGATTTGAGCGAATTTGTAAAAAAACAGGATTCGAAATTGTGGCTAAGGATCATTACCTGATTAACCCCATTTATCGCTATAAATTCAATTTATCACCTAAAAAACAGGTAAAATTGATTCAAAACATACCTTTTTTGCGTAATTTCCTTACCACTTGCGTTTATTACTTGATAAGCCCTAAGCAAAAATAAGCCCTCCATATTCAGATTTATCGCTAAATAATTTTGCTTTTTCTATAGTAAAAGGCTATATTTGCAACCCGCAAAAAGCGGAAATAACTAACAATTTTAAACAAAAAGCAAAGTAACACAATGAGAAATTACGAAACGTTAATCGTTGTGACCCCGTTGTTGTCTGAAGAATTGTTGAAAGAGGTGCATGCCAAATTCAATAAAATCTTAACAGATAACGGTGCCGAAATTGTCCATGAAGACAATTGGGGTCTGAAAAAACTAGCTTATCCGATCCAAAAGAAGACAACTGGCTTCTATAAGGTTACGGAATTCAAAGCTAATGGAGAATTAATCAACAAATTGGAAATCGAGTACAAGAGAGATGAGCGCATCATGCGTTTCTTGACTGTAGCACTTGACAAACACGCAGCGTCATACAATGACCGTAAGCGTAATGGTCAATTGGCTCCATTACCCAAAAGAGTTAAAGCAGAGGAGGCAAAATAATGGCTAGAGATAAAATAACATACGTTACCGCTGCCAAAGTAGAGGATAACCGCAAGAAATACTGTCGTTTTAAGAAAAACGGAATCAAGTATATCGATTACAAGGATGCAAACTTCTTGTTGAAGTTCATCAATGATCAAGGTAAAATTTTACCTCGTCGTTTAACAGGTACATCTTTAAAATACCAACGTAAAGTGGCACAAGCTGTAAAGCGTGCGCGTCACATCGGTATTTTACCATATGTAGCAGATTCATTAAAATAAGGAGGAAGACGACATGGAAGTAATTTTAAAGCAAGATGTTAAGAGCCTTGGATACAAGGACGATATCGTTAAAGTAAAAAATGGTTATGGTCGTAACTTTTTAATCCCACAAGGATTTGCAGTTATTGCGAATGAGCCAAACCGTAAAATGCACACGGAATATTTAAAACAAACGCAATTCAAACAAGATAGAATTAAAAATCTTGCTACTGATATGGCGGAAGGATTAAAAGCAATCACTGTTAAAATCGGTGCTAAAGCTGGAGAGTCTGGTAAAATATTTGGTGCAGTAAATACGATTCAATTTGCAGAAGAGTTGAAGAAATTAGGATTCGAAGTAGATCGTAAGCGCATTACATTTGAAACAGATGTAAAGTTTGTAGGTTCTTACATCGCTAACTTAAATCTTCACAAAGAGGTAAAAATTCAAGTACCTTTTGAAGTAGTTGCAGAATAATTGAAAAAATAAAATTAAAAAAGCCTCAAGATTTCTTGAGGCTTTTTTTTATTTTAAATATTCAGGTTTGCCAACATACCGCATGGCTCTTAATATTCTGTATTGTCTGCGTTGAATATAGGCGTTAGGATTTGCAGGTGTCCACCTAATTGGATTCGGTAACACCGCAGCTACAAGTGCCGACTCACGCTTGCTCAAATCTTTTGCAGGCTTTCGGAAATATTTTTTAGCTGCAGCTTCTGCGCCATAAATACCATCACCCATTTCTATTTCATTCAAATAGATTTCCATGATTCTTTTTTTCGACCAAGTTATTTCTATTAAAATATTAAAGTATGCTTCGAGCCCTTTTCTAAAATAAGAACGACCCGGCCACAGAAAAACATTTTTGGCAACTTGTTGTGAAATGGTAGAACCACCCTTTACTTTTTTACTTTTTTGATTGTGCTGGTAAGCTTTTTGCAAAGCTTCTATATCAAAGCCCCAATGCTCATTAAAGTGTTGGTCTTCGGAGGCAATTACTGCGCGAACTAAATATGGCGACATTTCGTCGATACTCACCCAATCTTTTCGCAGCTTTAAATCTTCGCCATCCATTTTTTGTTCTACCAACCTTTGAATCATCAGATAGGTGAAAGGTGGTGGCACAAACCGATAAATTATAGTAAGGGCTACACTGCCGATAAAAAAATACAGCATCAATTTCCTAAAGAAGCGGTAAGTTTTTTTCAGCATTTGATTAATATTTGTTCAAGTGTTTTAAGTGAATAATTTCTTCTTGCGTTAAAAATCTACAACGCCCTCTCGATAAATCTAATTTTGTTAAGCCTGCATAAATTACACGATCTAAACGAACAATAGTATAACCTAAAGATTCAAATATTCTTCTTACAATTCTGTTTCTACCAATGTGAATCCCAATGCCAATGTGCTTTTTAGACTTTCCTTCTACATAAGAAAGTTCATCTACTTCTGCTTCGCCATCTTCTAATTCAACTCCTTTTTTAATTTTATCAAAATCAGATGGGCTCAAAGATTTGTCTAATTCTACTTCGTATAATTTTTTAACTTTATTTCTTGGATGCGAAAGTACATCGGCTAAATCGCCATCATTGGTCATTAATAAAAGACCAGTGGTATTTCTGTCTAAACGGCCTACTGGGTAAACACGTTCGTTGGTGGTACTTTTAATTAATTCCATTACGGTTCTTCGTTCCATCGGATCGTCGAGTGTAGTAATGTAATCTTTGGGTTTGTTTAATAAAATATAAGTCAGCTTTTGGCGCTTCAATACTTTACCTTGAAAAGTAATTTTGTCGGTATCTTTTACTTTATAACCTAACTCTTTCACTAATTCATCGTTTACCATTACGGCACCAGACTCAATTAATTCATCGGCTTTTCTTCTAGAGCAAACGCCCGCGTTGGCAATGTATTTATTCAATCGGGTCAATCCATCATCTGCAAAAGTTTTTACTTTCTTTTGAGGAGTGGTAGGTATTACCGCTTTTTTAAGTGCTTTTCTTTCGTATGGCAATTCGCCCATTTCCGATTTTAATTTTCTCGGCTTTTTAATTGGCGTAATTTCAAAATCTGCTGTTTCTTCTTTCACACGTTTAGGACGTGGAGCCCTAGGCTCTTTTGGTTCCTTCACTTCCTCTTCCCATCCACTGAAATTTATTTTTTCATATATCTCTGTTGGATTGTCTTGTGAAGCTGCGCGTTCTGCTCTTTTTTGATCGTAAGTATTTTCTTTTGGTATTTCTTTTTTAATGGTTGATCTTCTTTCGGTATTACCAACTGTTCTGCTAATTCTTTCGTTGCTGCGATCGTCGGTTTTTGGTTTGCGTGCTTTGTATTCTTTATTATCTAAGCGGCCTTTTTTCTCAACAGGGTTCGCATTTCTTTTTTCAAATGAATTTGCCGAGGCATTGCTTTTCTTAAAATCTGATTTATTATCGTCTCTGTATGGTTTGCGATCTGTTGATTCGAAATCTTTTTTAGGGCCGCGTTTGAAATCTGATTTACTATCGTCTCTATATGGTTTGCGATCTG
>CAJBBN010000056.1 GCA_903951325.1 uncultured bacterium | reverse complement strand
ACCAGCTTTCTCAATCAATTTTTCTGCGGCTAGTTTTGATTCGCCATAATAACTCAATGGATTTGGAGTAGCCGTTTCGTTGTAGGGCCCATCTTCTCCATCATAAATAAAATCGGTAGACAAATGCACTAAATGAAATGGATTGATTTGGCTGGCCTCTATTAAATGAGCCACTGCATTTACATTTAAATCCCAACAGCCCGTTCGATCCGATTCGCAGGTATCGACATTAGTCATTGCCGCGGTATGGATGACTATATCAGGTTTGGTATTAGCCAATAAAGTTAAGATAGCCGATCGGTCGCAAATATCAATAGGGAAATAAGTATAGACCGATTGATTAGGGTATCTATCTTCACCTTTAGAAGTATTAATTAATTGAATATCAGGGTTCAGGCGTAATTGGTCACTTAGTTTTTGACCCAACAATCCGTTACTCCCGGTTACCAAAATTTTTATCATAATGCGAAAGTAATAATTCGTTTTATAAACTTATGAATCTTCTCTATATTCGCATCAGAATTTCTGAACAAATAAAAATCTTCATATGAAAATAACGGTAGTTGGAGCTGGAGCAGTAGGGGCAACCTGTGCAGACAATATAGCTCGTAAAGAATTAGCTAAAGAATTGGTTTTATTAGACATCAAAGAAGGATTTGCCGAAGGTAAAGCCATGGATATGATGCAAACTGCGGCATTGCTTGGTTTCGATACCAATATTATTGGTTGTACCAACGATTATTCAAAAACGGCAGGAACAGATGTTGCCGTTATTACTTCTGGTATTCCTAGAAAACCAGGTATGACGCGCGAAGAATTAATCGGCATCAATGCAGGAATTGTGAAAGGCGTTACCGAAAATATTTTAAAGCATTCTCCAAATGCCATCATTGTGGTTATTTCAAATCCAATGGATACCATGACTTACCTTGCTTTAAAATCGAGCGGCATTCCTAAAAATAGAATTATTGGAATGGGTGGAATTTTAGACAGCGCAAGATTCAAATATTATTTAAGCAAAGAATTAAATTGCTCTTCGAATGATTTACACGGAGTAGTTGTTGGTGGTCATGGAGATACAACTATGATTCCTTTAACTCGTTTAGCTACTTTAAATGGATTGGCAATTAGTAATTTATTAAGTGAATCTGAATTAGAAAAAATTGCAGCAGATACTATGGTTGGTGGCGCTACGCTTACTGGTTTATTAGGCACTTCGGCTTGGTACGCACCAGGTGCAGCAGGTGCGGCTTTAGTAGAAAGCATTATCCGCGACGAGAAAAAAGTGTTCCCTTGTTGTGTTGCCTTAGATGGCGAATACGGTCAATCAGATATTTGTTTAGGTGTACCAGTAGTGATTGGTAAAAACGGATGGGAAAAAATTATTGACTACAAATTAAACGAAACAGAACAAGCGGCATTTAATAAAAGTGCAGATGCCGTAAGAAATATGAATCAAGTTTTAGTAGAAATGAAATTAGTGTAATTGCATTCTCTTAAAAATTAATCAAAAAAAAATCAGCTAAATTATTAGCTGATTTTTTTTTGATTAAAAATATTTTAATTATACATCGATGCGTGCATACTTTGCATTCTTTTCGATAAATGCTCTTCTTGGTGCCACTTCGTCGCCCATTAACATAGAGAAAGTATGATCACATTCAGCCGCATTTTCAATAGTAACTTGACGCAAAGTTCTGGTTTCCGGATTCATGGTAGTAGACCATAATTGTTCTGCGTTCATTTCTCCCAAACCTTTGTAGCGCTGTATGTTTACGCTTTCTTCTTTACCTGCACCTTTTAATCTTTGCACTGCTGCATCGCGTTGGTCTTCGGTCCATGCATATTCTTGTTCTTTACCTTTTTTCACTAAGTAAAGTGGAGGAGTAGCAATATAAATATATCCGCTTTCAATTAATTCTTTCATGTAACGGAAGAAGAAAGTTAAAATCAAAGTGGTAATGTGAGAACCGTCAATATCCGCATCCGTCATGATGATGATTTTATGGTATCTTAATTTAATTACATTTAATGCTTTGTTATCGTCTACCGTACCTACACTTACACCCATTGCAGTGAAAATATTCTTGATCTCGTCGTTTTCGTAGATTTTATATTCCATCGCTTTTTCGACATTCAAGATTTTACCTTTTAAAGGTAAGATAGCCTGATACGCACGGTTACGGCCTTGTTTGGCCGTACCACCCGCAGAGTCTCCCTCGACTAAATATAATTCACAAACTGCAGGATCGCTTTCCGAGCAGTCAGATAATTTTCCAGGAAGACCTGTTCCAGTTAATACATTTTTTCTTTGTACAAGCTCTCTTGCTTTTCTAGCAGCGTGTCTGGCAGTTGCAGCTAAAATAACTTTCTGTACAATTAACCTGGCTTCTTTTGGATTTTCTTCTAAGTAATTATTTAAAATTTCTCCAACCGCTTGGTCAACTGCACCAATTACTTCGTTGTTTCCTAATTTGGTTTTGGTCTGACCTTCGAATTGTGGTTCTTGAACTTTTACAGAAATAACCGCAGTTAAACCTTCACGAAAGTCATCGCCACTAATTTCCATTTTTAAATTTTTAAGCATGCCAGATTTTTCTGCATATGCTTTTAAAGTTCTGGTTAAGCCTCTTCTAAAACCGGCAACATGGGTACCACCTTCAATGGTATTAATGTTGTTTACATAAGAATGCACATTTTCGGTATAGGTGCTATTGTACTGCATGGCTAATTCTACCGGAATACCACCTTTTGTACCATCTAAATAGATTGGCTCTGGAATGATGGGTTCTCTTGTACCGTCTAAATACTTCACAAACTCTTTTAGACCGCCTTCAGAGTGAAAGTGTTCTACCGGGAATGTTCCGTCTTCGTTTGTTTCTCTTTCGTCTGTAAGTGACAATTTGATGCCTTTATTTAAATAGGCTAATTCTCTTAAACGAGCCGCAAGGGTATCAAATTTGTATTCTGTAGAGATATTGAAAATCTCTGCATCTGGTTTAAAGGTAATGGTGGTTCCTCTTAAATTAGAGGCGCCCACTTCTTTTACTGGGTATAATGGTTTTCCTTGCGAATATTCTTGTACAAAGAGTTTACCATCTCTGTGAACTTCTGCTTTTAAGGCAATAGATAAGGCATTTACGCAACTTACACCCACACCATGTAAACCACCAGAAACTTTATACGTGTCTTTATCGAATTTACCACCGGCATGCAGTACGGTCATAACCACTTCTAAAGCAGATCTTTTCTCTTTATGGTGCATGTCTGTAGGAATACCACGGCCATTGTCAATTACACGAATAGAATTGTCTTTTAGGATGGCTACTTGAATGTCTGAACAATGTCCAGCAAGTGCTTCGTCGATAGAGTTGTCTACTACTTCATAAACAAGATGATGGAGGCCTTTAATTCCGATATCACCAATATACATGGCAGGTCTTTTTCGAACGGCTTCTAGGCCTTCTAATACCTGAATATTATCTGCTGAATAATTTGATCTGTCTTCTTTTTCTTCGCTCATAATTTCATTTTTTCAATAGTTTCAAAGATACCTTTTTTTGCCCGCAAATTGGAATGAATTTTGTCGATAAATCGAACTTTTTTTCAACATTTTGTGAAGTATTTAATTACCTTTGACGCTGGAAATTTTGATGTTTTGATTTATCACTCAAAATCCTTTAAAATGCCCTATTTGAAAGGGTTTTTCCTGTTTCTAAATTTTAAAAAAAAAGTATAAATGAAAGTATCAGCAAACAAAGTAGTGTCTTTGACCTATGAATTAAAAATTGAAGATGGCACAGAGATGCTAATGGTAGAAAAAGTAACCCCAGAAACCCTGTTTGTTTACTTACATGGAATGGGTGGTTTGCCACCTAAATTTGAGGAGTCAATTGACAACCTTGCTATAGGAGAAGCGTTTAGCTTTAAATTGAGCAAAGAAGAATCTGGCTATGGCGAAATTGACGAAACAGCTATTGTAGATTTACCAAAAGATATCTTTGTCGTAGATGGTAAATTTGACGATGAAATGATTGTGTCTGGACATTTTATTCCAATGACAGATAACGAAGGCAATAAAATGCAAGGCCTAGTGTTAGAGGTTGGCGAAGAAACCATAAAAATGGATTTCAATCACCCATTAGCAGGTCGTGACTTGTTTTTCGATGGTTTGATTCATGATGTAAGAGAAGCAACAGCAGAAGAAATGGATCATGGACATGTGCATGGCGAACATGGTCACCAACATTAATTTTTAATATTTACTAATAATTTCTACATGAAAAATTTATCAATTTACTTAAACATTGTTTTAATTATTGCAGTTGTTGTTTTATATATTTTAAGATGGCAAGATCAATCTAATCAAAATATGTCTCCTGCATTAAGTTCGACAAATGCAGCAACAACAGTATATGTAAATGGTGATTCTTTATTGAATAATTACGATTATTTTATTGATGCCAAAAAAGATTTTGAAGCCAAAACCAAACAGGTAGAAAATATCATTATGGCTAAGCGTGGTGTATTAGAAAAAGAAATTGGTGCCTATCAGCAAAGTGCTGCAGGCATGAGTACAGAGCAGCGTGCTAGTGTCGAAGAATCTTTGATGAAAAAGCAAGAAGCCTTTAAGCAATACAGCGAAAATGCAAGTGCAAATTTACAAGAAGAACAAGCTAAATTTAACGAAGCATTATTTGATAAAGTTGCCGCTTACCTCAAAGAATTTAGTAAAGATAAAAAATATAAAATTGTCATGAACTATGCAAAAGGCACTGGTATTTTATTTGCAAATGATAGTTTAGACATTACACAAGATGTTTTAAAAGGTTTAAATAAAGCCTATAAAAAATAAAATTTTTAATGATTTTTTTTGAATGCGATGGAAGCTTTTCCATCGCATTTTTTTTGTCTTTTTTTTCGCGTCAACGATTCCTTTTTTTTCGCAATTCGATCCATTTTTCCCTCCATTCGATCCATTTTTTTTCTGACAATGCGATTTGGTCCATTTTTCATGTTTTTGGGCATTTATTCGTTTTTACTATCGCTATAGGCATGTTGAAAACTTTTTAGTGGTAAGATGTGGTAAAAAGTGGTAAGAATATTTAATTTTACTACATCAATCAGCGATAAAATCACATTATGAGTCAGTTTTTAGGAGAATTTGAATGCAAAGTAGACCCCAAAGGAAGAATCATGCTTCCGGTAGGTCTAAAGAAGCAACTGTCGCCAGCAGCTGAAGGACGCTTTGTGATTAATCGAGGTTTCGAGAAATGTTTGGTTTTATATCCATTGAACGAATGGCAAACCATCAGCGCCGAAGTCAATAAGCTCAACTTATACAATAAGAAAAACAGAGATTTTGCGAGGTACTTTTTTAGAGGCGCATCAGAATTAATGTTAGACGGCACCAATAGATTGTTATTGCCAAAAGCTTTAACCGAATATGCCGCTATAGATAAAGACTTAATCTTATTTGCTTATTCCAACCGAATTGAAGTTTGGTCTAAAGCAAATTACGATAACCTATTAACCGATGAGCCAGCAGATTTTGCATCACTGGCCGAAGAGGTAATGGGCAAGCCAAAGGAGGGCTTACATGAGTAAGTATCATCAACCAGTCATGTTGTCGGAATGTTTAGACGGCATGAATATAAAAGCAGATGGTATTTATGTTGATGTAACTTTTGGCGGCGGTGGACACAGCCGTGCAATTTTAGCAAAGCTTGGCCCGAATGGAATTTTAATTGGATTCGATCAAGATCCAGATGCTTTGCAAAATGTGATCGACGACGATCGATTTATTTTTATCGATCAAAACTTTCAGTTCTTAAAAAATAATTTACGCTTACATCAAATTGGAAAAGTTGATGGCATTTTAGCCGATTTAGGTGTTTCCTCTCATCAGTTTGATGATGCTGCAAGGGGCTTCTCTATTCGGTTTGACGCAGATTTAGATATGCGTATGGATCAGAGCCGTTCTTTAACAGCAAAAAAAATTATTGCCACTTATACAGAGGCAGATTTGCATAAAATATTTGGCATGTATGGCGAATTACACAATGCAAAAACATTGGCCAATTTAATTGTCAAATCGCGTCAGATCAATGAGATTAACACGGTTGCTCAATTAAAAGAGATTGTAAAACCAATTGCAAAACGAGGAAAAGAAAATCAATATTTCGCGCAGCTATTTCAAGCATTAAGAATTGAAGTAAACCAAGAGCTCGATGTATTAAAAGATTTTTTAATGCAAACCGAAGAGGTATTAAAACCAGAGGGAAGATTGGTGGTCATGTCTTATCATTCTTTAGAAGATAGATTGGTAAAAAATTATATACAAAAAGGAAAATTTTCGGGTTTGTTAGAAAAAGATTTATATGGTAATACCACGGTGCCATTTAGCATGGTAAGCCGCAAAGCCATTATAGCTAGCGAAGCAGAGTTAAGCATAAACAATAGGGCACGCAGTGCAAAATTAAGAATAGCAGCAAAAAACTAAATGAAAAGGCCAAACAGAATAAGAACAAATGATCCAATTGCAGAAGAGCCTTCGGTAATGGAAGAGGAGCCTGTTATTGAATTAAAAAAACAGGAGCCAGCTGTTTCGCCAATCGACTCGTTATTTTCTTCTGAATTTTTTAGTAAAGAAAATGTAAGTAATGGATTACCCTTTATTCTTTTTCTTACCATGCTGGGCATGTTATATATAGCAAACCATCATTATGCCGAAAAGAGTGTAAGGAATTCAGAAAAAATAAAAAAAGAATTAAAAGAATTGTATTGGGAACACCTCAATATCAGTTCTAATTTAATGACACAAAGCAAACAAACAGAGGTTGCCAAATTAACCGAAGTTTTTGGCTTAAAAGAATCAGTTGTTCCACCAACCAAGCTTGAAGTAAACGAATAATGAACATCAGAAAAAACATTATTTTAAGAGTTTATCTAGCATTTTTCTTGCTTGCCATTGTGGCTATAGGCATTATTGGAAGGGTATTTCAGTTGCAAAACATTCAAGGAGAAAAGTGGAGAAAATTATCCGATAGCTTAACTACTAAATTGGTCAATGTAGCAGCCATCAGAGGAAATATTTATTCTTCGGATGGTAGTTTACTGGCCACTTCTTTGCCAGAATACGAATTGCGTTTTGATTTAATGGCAGAAAAAGTAACTGACGAAATTTTTAATAGTAAAGTAGATTCATTGGCTTATTCTTTAGCAGATTTATTTAAAGATAAAACGGCTGCAGATTATGAACGAAAAATGATTGCTGCTCGTAATCATAAGGATCGTTATTATTTATTGAAAAGAAATGTAACTTATTTACAATTAAAGAAAATTAGAACATTTCCCATTTTTAGATTAGGAAAAAATAAAGGTGGATTACTTTTTATTCAAAAGAATAAAAGAATTCAACCATTTAAATCTTTAGCCCCTCGATTAATTGGTTATAAAATTGATGGCGTGCAACCAGTTGGCTTGGAAGGTGCATTCGATAAAGAGCTTGGGGGCGAACCCGGAAAAAGATTAATGCAAAGAATTTCGGGTGGCGTATGGATGCCATTAAACGAGGAAGACGAAATTGCCGCAAAAAATGGTGTCGATATTATTAGCACCTTAGATGTAAACTACCAAGATGTTGCGCAAAAAGCATTGAATCAGCAACTCATTAAACATGATGCCCACCATGGCTGTGTAGTATTAATGGAAGTAGCGACTGGCGAAATTAAAGCAATCGCAAATCTTACCCGCATCGAAAAAGGAATTTATAAAGAAACTTATAATTATGCCGTTGGAGAAGCAACCGAACCAGGCTCTACTTTTAAATTGGCTTCTTATCTAGCAGCTTTAGAAGATGGCGTGTTTGATACTTCAACAGTAGAGAATACCACTGGAGGCATAGCTTATTTTGGCACGCATAAAATTAAAGATTCGCACGAAGGCGGATACGGTATGATCCCTATGCGTAAAGCTTTTGAGCTCTCTTCGAATGTGGCTATATCTAAACAAATTAATAACGGCTATATAAATTCACCTTCGAAATTTATTAACAGATTAAAGGCTTTTGGTATAGGCGAAGATTTGCCAATTGAAATCGCGGGTTCACCAAAAACCAGAATTATAGATCCAAATACCGATGCATGGAATAATTTAACCTTGCCCACTTTATCGATGGGTTATGCTATTTTAATGACTCCATTAAAAACTTTAACACTTTACAATGCAGTTGCAAACAATGGTGTTATGGTTTCTCCAAAATTTGTCCGAGAATTAAGAAGTGGTGGACAATTGGTTAAAGCATACGAGCCAATTATTATCAGAAAGAAAATTGCTTCGGATGCTTCGATTGGTAAAATGCGCAAATTAATGGAAGGTGTGGTAAAACAAGGAACCGCAAAAAATTTAAGTACTACTATTTATTCCATTGCAGGTAAAACCGGAACCGCTGTAATTGCTGGTGGTACTGGAGGTTACGCAAACAAGCGTTATTTGGCTTCGTTCTGTGGTTACTTTCCGGCAGATTTTCCAAAGTATTCGATGATCGTAGTAATTACCGATCCATCTATGTCGGGCTATTATGGAAACGTGGTTGCGGGTCCAATATTTAAAGAGATTGCAGATAAAGTTTATGCTACAAGTTTAACCATGCATAATGATAATGCAGTAGCAGTTGCTATTGCACCTACTTATCCAGATGCAAAATCTGGAGATAAAACAAAAACAGTTTTGGCTTATCAAAAAATGGGTATCAAAGCTCCTGCAAATTTCGAAGCGGCCTATGTTGCTATCGATAAAAATGAAAACGGAGTGAGTCTTAGTCCTAAAGCAATAATAGCGGGTTTGGTCCCAAATGTAGTAGGAATGGGCTTGCAGGATGCATTGTACTTAATAGAAAATGAAGGAATGATTGCGGTAGTAAATGGTAGTGGAAAAATTACCAATCAATCAATTACCGCAGGAGCAAAAGTAAATAAAGGAAGTAGAATCGTATTAGATTTAAGATAATGAAATTAAGTGCCTTATTAAGTTCTTGTAAAATTTTGGAGTTGGTAGGCAACACCGAGCAAGACATTACGGGCATTTGTTTTGATTCAAGAAAAGTGAGTGCTTCGTCTATGTTTATTGCTACAGTAGGAACAGTGGCAGATGGACATCAATTTATTTCTAGCGCAATTGAAAAAGGAGCAAGCGTAATTGTCTGCGAAAAATTACCTAAGAAATTAGATGCAACAGTTACCTATGTTGTAGTCGATAATAGTAGTCGTGCCATGGGATTAATTGCGGCAGCCTATTACCAACATCCTTCTAAAAAATTAAAATTGGTTGGTGTAACGGGTACTAATGGCAAAACAACTGTTGCTACTTTGCTTAGTAATTTATTTCAAGAATTAGGTTATAAAGTAGGTTTGCTATCTACAGTCGAAAATAAAATAAATAATACCGTAATACCTTCTACTCATACTACACCAGATAGTATCAGCATTAACGAACTTTTATTAGACATGATTGCCGCTAATTGTGATTATTGTTTTATGGAAGTAAGTTCGCATGCAACCGTACAAGAACGCATTGCTGGCTTAAGTTTTACAGGGGCTATATTCACTAACATCTCACACGATCATTTAGATTTCCATCAAACATTTGAGGAATATATCAAAGCAAAAAAATACTTTTTTGATCAATTACCTGCTTCGGCTTTTGCATTAACCAATTCGGATGATAAGCGTGGCGCAGTGATGTTGCAGAATACAAAGGCACATGCTAAAACATATGCCTTGCAGTCGATGGCTACTTTCAAAGCGAAAATAATTGAAAATCAATTTTCAGGTTTGTTTTTAAATATTGATGCAGAAGAAGTTTGGTTTAAAATGGTCGGCAGTTTTAATGCCTATAATTTATTGGCTGTTTATGCTACCGCTATGTTATTAGATCAAGATAAAACCAGGGTCTTAACTATTTTATCTACGCTAAGTGGTGCCGAAGGAAGATTTGATTATACCATTGCCCCCAATGGAGTAATTGGTATTGTAGATTATGCGCATACACCAGATGCTATTAAAAATGTATTGCAAACCATTGCCAATATTAGAAAAGGCAACGAAACAGTTATCGCTATTGTGGGTTGTGGTGGCGATCGCGATAAAACAAAAAGACCCATCATGGCTGAAGTGGCTTGTAAGCTGAGTGATAAAGTCATTTTAACTTCAGATAATCCAAGAACAGAAGATCCCGCAGCCATTTTAAAAGAAATGGAAGCAGGCGTTCCCATTTCATTAAAGAAAAAAACAATTACCATTCAAGATAGAAAAGAAGCTATTCGTACGGCTTGTCATTTAGCGAAGAGTGGAGATATTATATTATTAGCCGGAAAAGGTCACGAAAAATACCAAGAAATTAATGGTGTAAAATTTCCTTTCGATGACAAACAAATATTTTCAGAAATAATGGAATCATTAAAATAATAAAACAAGATGCTGTATTATCTTTTTACTTATTTAGACAAACACTTTGATTTACCTGGGGCAGGATTGTTTCAGTTTATCACCTTTAGAACTACTTTGGCGATCATCGTATCGCTAATTATTTCTTTATTGATGGGTAAAAGATTGATTGCTTTCTTGCATAAAAAACAAGTAGGAGAAACCATTAGAGACTTAGGTTTAGAAGGACAATCGGAGAAAAAAGGTACGCCAACAATGGGTGGCCTAATTATTTTATCGGCTATTATTATCCCTACTTTATTATTTGCCAAATTAACAAACGTATATATTATACTCATGTTAATTACCACAGTGTGGATGGGAACCATTGGTTTTATTGATGATTACATTAAAGTATTTAAAAAGAATAAAGAGGGTTTAGCAGGTAGATTTAAAATTGTTGGACAAGTTGGATTGGGTTTGATCATAGGTTATACTATGTTTTTCCATCCATCCATTGTAGTGAAAGAAAAAATTCCTGTATCACAATTGTCATCTGTTAAAACATCCGAAAACACTAAGCGTACAGCCAGTAGCTATTATGTTGCGCATGCTCAAAAGTCTACCAAAACAAATGTACCTTTTTATAAAAACAACGAATTCGATTACGCCAAATTATTAAAATACTTTGGTCCAGATTATGAGCAATATGCATTTTGGATTTTTATTCCCATTGTGATTTTAATTATTACGGCAGTTTCTAATGGCGCAAATATTACAGATGGTATAGATGGACTTGCCACCGGCACTTCAGCTATTATTGGTTTGGCATTAGGTGTGCTCGCATATGTATCGGGTAATATTGTCTTCGCCAATTATTTGAACATCATGTACATTCCAAATTCTGGCGAATTGGTGGTCTTTGCGGGTGCATT
>CAJBBN010000055.1 GCA_903951325.1 uncultured bacterium | reverse complement strand
TAAAAAATGCTGTCCTAAAAACTTTTTTGCCCTAACTTGCATGAAATTGGTTTTATTAATCCTGACAATTTTAATTAATTTGCGCTGAACTAGGAAATCAATTAAAATTGAGCTCCGAAATTCATCCTCAAAATATAGATTATGAACGATTCAGATAAAATAAAAATAGGTATAAGTATTGGTGATATTAATGGCATAGGCATAGAGGTTATGCTTAAAACCTTTTTAGATGCTCGGATTTTTGACTTGTGCACGCCCATTGTTTATGGTTCTTCTAAGGCTACTTCCTTTCATCGTAAACTCTTAGGCATCCAAGATTTTAGTTTCAATATTATAAATGAAGCACATCAAGCAAATGCTAAAAGAGCAAATTTAATTAATGTTTGGGCCGAAGAAGGAAAAATTGACATCGGTACCGGCACTGCCATTGCTGGTAAATACGCTTTTGATGCACTCGAAAAAGCAACCGAAGACTTAAAGGCTGGTAAAATTGATGCTTTGGTAACATTGCCCATTAATAAACACAGTATTCAAGAAGCAGGATTTGCATTTCCTGGTCATACAGAATATCTGCAAGACAAAGCAGAACAAAAAGATTCGCTGATGTTAATGGTGAGCCAAGAATTAAAAATTGGTGTTGCTACAGGGCATATTCCATTAAAAGACGTGTCTTCGCATTTACATATCGAAAAACTTCACCATAAAATTACTTTATTAGCCAATAGCTTAAAATCAGATTTTGGGATTAGAAAACCAAAAATTGCGGTTTTGGGTCTTAATCCGCATGCGGGAGATAATGGCGCATTGGGTAAAGAAGAAGAAACTGTTATTATTCCTGCTATTCAAAAAGCAAATAATCATCATTTAACTGTTTTTGGTCCTTATCCAGCAGATGGTTTTTTTGGAAAGCATAGCTACAGAGAATTCGATGCGGTATTAGCCATGTACCACGATCAAGGATTGATTCCTTTTAAGAGCCTCTCATTTGATAATGGGACCAATTTTACGGCAGGCTTGCCATTTGTAAGAACCTCTCCAGCACACGGAACCGGATACGATATTGCAGGCAAAAACCTAGCAGACGAAAGTTCTTTTAGAGAGGCGCTTTACTTAGCGATTGATATTGTGAGAAATCGTAAAATTCAAGGAGAAATAAGCGAAAATCCGTTAAAAATCCACCGATT
This sequence comes from uncultured bacterium, assembly GCA_903951325.1. GTDB lineage: Bacteria > Bacteroidota > Bacteroidia > Sphingobacteriales > Sphingobacteriaceae > CAIKLP01. Next base: position 15,993 of record CAJBBN010000055.1, on the reverse strand, counting down.
AACGAAAGATAAGGGCGAATAATTGAAAAATGGCGCTAATCTGCTTTCATTATCCAATTAGTTTTTATACATTTGCGGGCTAATTAAAATTTGAAATTGAACAAGTTAAAACCTTTTTCTATTGTTTTCACAAGCCTTAAACTAGGGAAACATGATTTCGAATATAATATAGATAAATCGTTCTTTGACGAGTTTGATTATTCGCCAGTAAAATTGGGAGCATTAAAGGTAAACCTCTCGTTTAATAAACAAGAGACACTATTTGTGCTCGATTTCAAAATAACAGGTACCGTAAGTTTAACTTGCGATAGGTGTACCGACGATTTTGATTACCCAATGGAAACGGAAGAAAGACTGATTTTTAAGTTAGGAGAAGAGGAGTTTGAGCAATCCGATGAGGTAGTGGTTTTAGCCATTCACGAACATCAAATAAATGTAGCGAACTACATTTATGAGTTTATCATACTTTCTGTGCCATTTGTTCACATTCATGCAGATTTGCCAAACGGCAATCCAGGATGCAACAAAGAAACACTAGCCATACTTAGTAAATTGTCTGTCGAAAAATCAGCAGACCAACCAAATGAGGCCATAGACCCTAGATGGGAGGCGTTAAAGAAACTAACAGGAAAATAATTATTACCCTTTAAATTTGTAGCAAAATGCCACATCCAAAACGCAAAATCTCGAAATCGAGAAGAGACAAAAGAAGAACACATTACAAAGCAGAAGCACCTGCATTGGTAGTTTGTCAAACTACTGGTACAGTACACATGCCTCATAGAGCCTATAAAGTAGAAGGAAACTTATACTACAGAGGCAAAATGATCGTGGAAAACGCTGCTAACTAACATTAATCACTCTCCTAATGAGAATAGGAATTGATATTATGGGTGGAGATTTTGCTCCTAAGGCTACAACCTTGGGAGCAATTTTAGCTTTAAATGAAGTCCCATCCGACTGTAGAATTGTCTTAATTGGCGATGAGCCAATGACTAAATCCATTCTTGCCGAAAACGGAGTGGACGCTAGTTTGTTCGACTTTATTCATGCAGATCAAGTAATCGAAATGGGTGAACACCCCACTCGCGCACTTTCTCAAAAACCAAATTCAAGTTTAAGTATTGGATTTCAAATGCTAAAAGAAGGCAGCATTGATGCCTTTGCAAGTGCAGGAAATTCTGGCGCCATGCTAGTAGGTTCTATGTTTAGCGTCAAAACAATTCCAGGAATGAACAGGCCTGCCATTTGCTCTTATTTACCAAAAGAAAATGGTGGCTTTGGGGTAATCTTAGATGTTGGCGCTAATGCCGATTGCAAACCAGAACTCTTAGTGCAATTTGCAATTTTAGGTTCTTTAGTTGCCGAAATTTTATTCGGCATCAAAAATCCAAAAGTAGGTTTGCTAAATATTGGCGAAGAAGCCGAAAAAGGAAACCTACTCACACAAGCTACTTATCCGCTTTTAAAAGAAACAGCAAATATTAATTTTATTGGAAATATCGAAGGTCGTGATTTATTCAACGACAAAGCAGATGTAATTGTTTGCGACGGATTCACCGGCAACATTGTATTAAAGCTATCAGAAACGTTTCATGATATGACTGCTGGAAAAGGAATGGATGCCCCGTTTTTTGCTCGTTTAAATTACGAGAATTATGGTGGTAGCCCTGTACTTGGTGTCAACGCACCTGTTGTAGTTGGTCATGGTATATCAAACGATATTGCAATTAAAAATTTGGTTTTGCTTGCTAAAGAAATGGTGAGTACAAATTTGACAGAAAAAATTAAAGCGGCATTCAAGGAATAAACTAAATGAATAAAACTCGCGCAGCCATTACCGGAGTATTTGGATATGTTCCAGACTATGTTCTAACGAATAAAGAATTAGAAGTAATGGTAGATACCACCGACGAGTGGATTCAAACTAGAACTGGCATTCAAGAAAGAAGAATTTTAAAAGGGGAAGGCAAAGGCACCTCAGATATGGGTGCAGCAGCGGTGCTAGGCCTACTTGCAAAAAAAGGAATCGATGCATCTGAAATTGATTTACTGATTTGTGCGACTACCACACCCGATATGCAATTTCCAGCAACTGCGAATATTATTACCGATAAAATTGGCGCTAAAAACGCTTTTGGTTTTGATATTAATGCGGCTTGTTCTGGTTTTATTTACGCACTTACCACTGCTGCAAAATTTATTGAAGCGGGTAGTTATAAAAAAATAGTAGTAGTAGGTGGCGATAAAATGTCGTCGATTATTAATTATGAAGACCGCACTACTTGTATTATTTTTGGCGATGGTGCTGGTGCAGTTTTATTAGAGCCTTCGACAGATGAAAATGGAATAGTTGATTCGATTTTAAAAAGTGACGGTTCGGGCAGAATACATTTACATCAAAAAGCAGGGGGATCTGCAAAGCCCGCATCGCACGAAACAGTAGACGCTAAAGAACATTATGTTTACCAAGAAGGTCAATCTGTTTATAAATTTGCGGTTACCAACATGGCAGAAGTTTCGGCAGAAATTATGGAGAAAAACCATTTAGTTGCCGACGATATTGCATGGCTTGTGCCGCATCAAGCAAATAAAAGAATCATTGATGCAACTGCTAGCAGAATGGGTATTGGAAGCGAGAAAGTAATGCTCAATATTCATAAATACGGAAATACAACGAACGGCACTATTCCATTGTGTTTATGGGAATGGGAAAGTCAATTAAAAAAAGGAGACAATATTATTTTGGCTGCTTTTGGCGGAGGATTTACTTGGGGTGCTGTTTATATTAAATGGGCCTACGACACTAAATAGTTTTTAAAAATAAATTTAAAATAATCGATATGGATATTAAAGAAATACAAGAGCTCATCAAATTTGTAGCTAAATCTGGTGTAAGCGAAGTGTCTATTGACAGAAAAGATTTTAAAATAACAATTAAAGCACAAGGAAATGCGCCTGCTGTTGTAAACATGCAAGCAGCGCCTATGCCAATTGCTGCAGCTCCTGTTGCGGCAGCAGCTCCTGCGCCAGTGGCTCCAGTAGCAAACGAAAACGCAAATTTAATTACCATTAAATCTCCAATGATTGGTACATTTTATCGTTCAGGATCTCCAGACAAACCATCGTTTGTAAATGTTGGTGATAAAATAGGACCAGGAAATGTGCTATGCGTAATTGAAGCAATGAAATTATTTAACGAAATCGAGTCTGAAGTGTCGGGTAAAATTGTGAAAATTTTAATTGACAATGCTTCTCCGATTGAATACGATCAACCATTATTCTTAGTAGAGCCAATGTAATTTTTACATTGAAAATTTTACAGTAATCGTTATTAAAAATTCAAAAGCTATCATGTTTAAAAAAATATTAATTGCAAATAGAGGCGAAATTGCCTTGCGAATTATTCGTACCTGTAAAGAAATGGGCATCAAAACTGTTGCTGTTTATTCTACTGCAGACCGCGAAAGTTTACATGTTCGATTTGCTGATGAAGCTGTTTGTATTGGCCCTGCGCCAAGCAAAGATTCTTATTTAAGTATACCAAATTTAATTTCTGCAGCCGAAATTACCAATGCCGATGCCATTCATCCTGGTTATGGTTTTCTTTCTGAGAATGCGAAATTCTCTCAAATTTGCCGTGATTATGGTATTAAATTTATTGGCGCTACTCCAGAACAAATTAATGGAATGGGCGACAAAGCATCTGCAAAAGATACGATGATTGCAGCTGGCGTGCCTACTATACCAGGTTCTGTAGGTTTATTGACAGATGTAAAACAAGGCATAACAGTAGCAAATGAAATTGGCTATCCAATTATTTTAAAAGCGACTGCAGGTGGTGGTGGAAGAGGTATGCGAATTGTTTGGAAAGACGAAGAGTTTGAAGGTGCATGGGATTCGGCTAGACAAGAAGCAGGCGCTGCATTTGGAAACGACGGTATTTATTTAGAAAAATTTATTGAAGACCCAAGACACATTGAGATTCAAGTGATCGGTGACCAATTTGGAAAAGTTTGTCATTTATCAGAAAGAGATTGTTCTATTCAAAGACGTCATCAAAAATTAGTAGAAGAATCACCATCGCCATTTATGACCGCAGAATTGCGTCAGAAAATGGGGGAAGCAGCTATCAAAGGTGCTAAAGCAGTAAATTACGAAGGAGCTGGTACAGTTGAATTTTTAGTTGATAAACACCGTAATTTCTACTTCATGGAAATGAATACCCGTATTCAGGTAGAGCATCCGGTTACCGAAGAGGTAATTAATTTCGATTTAATTAAAGAACAAATTAAAGTAGCGGCAGGTATTGCTATTTCAGGCAAAAACTACGAGCCAGCTATGCATGCGATTGAATGCAGAATTAACGCAGAAGATCCATGGAATAATTTCAGACCTTCACCAGGTAAGATTACCAATTTTCATAGCCCAGGAGGTCACGGAGTACGCGTAGACACCCATGTTTACGCTGGCTATATGATTCCTTCAAATTACGACTCTATGATTGCAAAACTGATTACTGTTGCGCAAACTAGAGAAGAAGCTATTTCTACTATGGAAAGAGCCTTGAGCGAATTCGTGATCGAAGGCGTAAAAACAACCATTCCATTTCACTTGAAATTATTAAAAGACCCCGAATTTAGAGCGGGGAACTTTACTACAAAGTTCTTAGAGAGTTTCGACTTTTCAGAATAATAAAAAAAGCGAGTTTAGGCTCGCTTTTTTTATTGATAATTAATTGAGCTCATCTGAAATACTTTCCTAAATTTGATATTCAATATGTCCGACTTTTTTAAAAAAATACGCAGCGCAACTAATCCAAATGCAGAGATGTCTTTCGTAGATCATCTAGAAGCGTTGCGCTGGCATTTAGTAAGGTCTTCGGCAGTAATCATTACTTTGGCGCTAACTGCTTTTATGTATAAAGATGTTTTATTCGATGTCATTATATTTGGACCAAAGAAAACTGATTTTTGGACCTACAGAAAATTATGTGAAATTTCTAATTACTATAATTTAGACGCCGGATTGTGCATCGATAAAATAAATTTCACCATCATGAACAACACGATGGCTGGACAATTTAATTTACATTTAACCGCTGCATTTTACGCAGGCTTTATTATGGGCTTCCCTTATTTGCTGTTCGAACTTTGGAATTTCATCAAACCAGGCTTAAGTAAAAAAGAAAGGGGGAATGCAAGAGGATTAATTTTTTATGGCTCTTTTTTATTTTTAACAGGCATTTTATTTGGCTATTTTATTATTACGCCAATGTCTATTAACTTTTTAGGGAGCTACGAAATTAGTTCAGAAATTATTAACCAGATTACCCTAGATAGCTACCTCTCAACGGTGGCAATACTTACCATGGCAACTGGTTTGGTTTTTGAATTGCCAATTGTGATTTATTTCTTGTCAAAGATTGGTATCATGACCCCAAAATTTATGCGCAGCAACAGAAGAATTGCTTTCTTTTTAATTATTTTAATTGCAGCTTTTATTACACCAACACCAGATGCACCTACCTTGTTGCTAGTGGCAGCGCCTTTATACTTATTATACGAGATTAGTATTTTTGTATCAGCACGCGTAGTAAAAAGAAAAAAAATAGCAGAAGATTTATTTTATCAAAACAACTAATATGAAAATAGCCATTGGAGGAGACCACGCTGGTTTCGAATACAAAGAAGTTTTAATTGAAATGCTAAAAACTGATGGTCACGAAGTGAAAGACTTTGGTCCTTATAATCTAGACTCTGTAGACTATCCAGACTTTGTGCATCCTGTGGCAAATGCAATTAACAACAATGAATTTGAAATGGGAATTCTTATTTGCGGTAGTGCAAATGGAGTTGCCATTACCGCCAATAAACACAAAGATATTAGGGCTGCGATTTGCTGGGATAGCCCATTAGCGAGTCTTGCGCGTTCGCATAACGATGCCAATATACTATGTATTCCAGCTCGTTTTGTAAGCATTGCACAAGCAAAAGAAATTACAGCGTTATTTATAAATACTGCTTTCGAAGGCGGTAGACATGCCAATAGAGTAAATAAAATTAATTGCTAATCCATTCGAATTAATCAAATGAAAAAAAATATTTTCTTAGGCATTGCCTTTAGCCTTAGCAGTATCGCATTTGCGCAGAAACCAATTAACGCTTCAGATTTTGGAGAAAGTATTAATCCAAAAGATTTATACAAACACCTTTCGGTATTGGCTTCCGACGAATACCAAGGAAGAGAAACCGGACAAAAAGGACAAAAAGCAGCAGCCAATTATATTGCAAATGAATTTGACAGATTAAGATTAACACCTGCTGGCGATGATCGTTTTTTTCAAACCTTCAACTTAGTCAAAAAAACATTAGCCGCTCGAAAATTCATAGTTAACCAGCAACAATTTAATTTTGGCGACGATTTTTTCTGTGCAAAAAATATTAGTAATGTAAATTTTCAAAGCAACGTAATAATCTTTGCTGGATATGGGATTATAGATAAAAAAAGGAATGACTTTAAAGACTATTATGTTGAAGGAAAAGTGGTCGTGATTTTAGCTGGGGAGCCTAAAAATAAAAAAGGTCTTTACCTGCTGAGTAATAGTAAAGAAAAAAGTGAATGGTCTAATAAAAACAAAAAGATTGCTGCTATTCAAAAACTGAAACCAAAAGCAATTTTAATTGTCGATGCCGACTATGCAAAGTTTGCAAAAAACTATAAACACCAAATGGAAACGCCAAGTATGCAATTGGCGGAAAACCCAAAAAAAGAACCAGAAGTAGCAAGCAAAGAAAAAGTGATGAATGTTTGTCCTGTTATTACGATCAACGACAGCATTGCAACGGCATTACTTGCGCCAAACAATAAAAACATAGCTAAACTTAGAAATAAATACAGTAAGCGCAGAAGCATTGATCCATTCGTGCTTAAAAGTACGCTTGCTGCAAATATTGTTTTTCTAGAAGAATCATTCAATTCAGAAAATGTAATTGGGTATATTCCAGGAACAGAAAGGCCAAACGAATATATTTATATTACTGCACACTACGACCACATCGGTGTAATTGATAATGAAGTTTACAACGGTGCAGATGATGATGGCTCTGGTACTGTTGGCGTGATTGAAATTGCGGAAGCCTTTGCTTTAGCAAGAGCGCAAGGTCAAGGACCAAAACGAAGCATCGTATTTATGACGGTAGCCGGAGAGGAAAAAGGATTATTAGGCTCGCAATTTTACACCAGCAACCCTACCTTTCCAATAAATAATACTGTTTGCGATTTAAACATCGACATGATTGGCAGAGTTGACGATGCACATAAAAAAGATTCTAATTATATTTATGTAATTGGTTCGGATAAAATTAGTTCGGATTTACATGAAATAAATGAAAAAATGAATGGTGCTTATACTCATTTGAATTTAGATTATACATTCAATAGTCCGAGCGATCCGAATAGGTTTTACTACAGAAGTGATCATTATAATTTTGCGAAATACAATATTCCAATTATTTTTTATTTCAATGGTGTACACGAAGACTATCACAAAGCAACGGACGAAATTTCTAAAATAAATTTTCCGATGCTAAGCAATAGAACTAAGCTTGTTTTTTATACCGCATGGGAGATTGCCAATCGCACAGAACCCTTAAGAAAAGATAAGAAAAACGATTTTGAAAATAACCGTTAAAAGCTACATAAATTTATAATGAGCACGACTGCATCACATTTTCAATCAAAAACAGAAGAGAAATCTTTTGATGCGTCGCATCGTCAAAAAATTAAATTCAATATTGGCAAATATGATGTTGCCGTTACAAAAGGCCTTCCCCAATTTGCCAACTTAGAAGCTGCTCGAAAAAAAGCACACCTTATTAAATGGAAGACAATTGAAAACCTCGATCGCTATCTATTAGAGTTTGAAAGTAATTTCATCAGAAAAGGTGGAAAAGTTATTTGGGCTAACACGGTGGAGGAAGCGCAAAAAGAAATTCTTGCCATTCTTAAAAAACACGAAACAAAAATGTTAGTGAAATCGAAGTCGATGGCTTGCGAGGAAATTGAGATCAACGAATTTCTAGCCACACACAAAATAGATTCGATAGAAACAGACTTAGGCGAATATATTGTACAGCTACTTGGCCAAAAGCCTTACCACATTGTCACTCCAGCCATGCACTTATCTAAAGAAGATATTGCAAAACTGTTTCACGAAAAATTCGGGACTCCTTTAGATGCAAGCCCCGAAGCACTTACACTCAAAGCAAGAGAATTGCTGCGCGCAAAATATACCACTGCAACAGCCGGCATAACCGGAGCTAATTTTTTAATAGCAGACACAGGCAGTATTTCTATTACTGAAAATGAAGGGAATGCCAGACTCAGTACCACTTTTCCAAAAGTACATATTGCGGTTGTGGGTATAGAAAAAATTATTCCCTCTATAAAAGATTTAGATTTATTTTGGCCGCTGTTAAGTACCCGAGGCACAGGCCAACAAATGACCGTTTACAATTCGATTATAAATGGGCCAAAAAAATTAGGGGAAAGTGATGGCCCAGAAGAAATGTATGTGGTGCTACTAGACAATGGTCGCAGTAATTTATTAGCACAAAAAGATCAGCGCCAAGCCTTGTATTGTATTCGTTGTGGTGCATGTTTAAACGCTTGTCCGGTATATAAAAATATTGGTGGTCACAGCTACGACACAACATACAGTGGCCCTATAGGCAGTATCATCACGCCTCATTTAAAAGGCATGGAAGAATTTAAGCATTTGAGTTATGCCTCTACTTTATGTGGTAATTGCTCCGAAGTGTGCCCAGTAAAAATTGATATTCATAAAGTGTTATTGTATAATAGAAGAGATGCAGTGGCACAACATATTTATCCTAAAAGCGAAAAAATAGCTTGGTTTTTTTGGAAGCAATCTATGCTACACCGAAAATTAATTGACCTATTTACTGGTAAATGGAAAAGCTATTTTGTGCGTAAATTATTTGCGCAATCTTGGGGTAAAAGAAGAGCATTGCCAATATTTGAAGAACAATCATTTGCACAACTTTGGAGAGCTAAAACAAATCCAAAGAAAAAATAAAATTAAATTACGCTTAACATGAAATTCGAACGCAACAACTGTTCCAATGAATTATTAATTGCGCTTTATCAGCAAATTTTAAAGCCAAGAATGATCGAAGAAAAAATGTTGATTTTACTTAGACAAGGTAAAATTGGCAAATGGTTTTCGGGTATTGGCCAAGAGGCTATATCTGTTGGATCTACTATGGCTTTAGATGCTTCTTCTTATATTTTACCCATGCACCGAAACCTTGGTGTATTTACCTCAAGAAATATTCCACTTGCCAAATTAATTGCGCAGTTTCAAGGGAAGTCGACAGGCTTTACCAAAGGCCGTGATCGTTCTTTTCATTTTGGCACACAAGATTATAAAATTATAGGCATGATCTCGCACTTGGGCCCTCAATTAGCCTTAGCAGATGGTATTGCGCTTGCAGATAAATTAACGAATACGGCAAAAGCTACACTGGTATTTACTGGCGACGGTGCAACAAGTGAAGGTGATTTTCATGAAGCACTTAACGTGGCAGCGGTTTGGAATTTGCCGGTTATTTTTGTGATTGAAAATAATGGTTATGGTCTTTCTACTCCGGTATCGGAACAATATAAATGCGAAAATCTTGCCGACAAAGGTATAGGTTATGGCATAGAAGCCATTCAAATAGATGGAAATAATATTTTAGAAGTTTACCATACGATCAAAAAATACGCAGATGAAATTAGTATTGATCCGCGACCCATATTAATTGAATGTAAAACCTTTAGGATGCGCGGCCACGAAGAAGCTTCGGGTATAAAATATGTGCCTAAAGATTTATTGGAATTTTGGGCGGCAAAAGATCCAGTGGAAAACTATGAACAATTTCTTTTAGCAGAAAAAATTATTGACGAAGCATTTATTTCGAATTTAAAGTTGAGCTATAAAGAAGAAATTGATGCAGCTGTTATACAAGCATTCAACGACCCATCGGTAACCATATCTACAGAAACTGAATTGCAGGACATGTATGCACCTGCTGCAAAACAAATTGTTGCAACATCAGATAACAAAACAAATAAAAGATTTTTAGACGCTATTTCGGATGCCATGAAACAAGCCATGCGCAAACATTCGAATTTAGTGATCATGGGTCAAGACGTTGCAGAATATGGTGGCGCATTTAAAATTACGGAAGGCTTTGTAGAAGAGTTTGGAAAAGAAAGAGTGCGCAACACCCCACTTTGCGAATCCGCAATTGTAGGCGCAGCAATGGGTTTGGCCATTAACCACCACAAAGCAATTATGGAAATGCAATTCGCAGATTTTGCTACAGTTGGCTTCAATCAAATAATCAACAACCTTGCTAAAACTTATTACAGATGGGGACAATCAGTTGATGTGGTAATTCGTATGCCAACAGGCGCAGGCACTGGTGCTGGGCCATTTCATTCACAAAGTAATGAAGCTTGGTTTACCAAAACACCAGGATTAAAAGTTGTTTACCCTGCATTCCCATCCGATGCCAAAGGTTTGCTTGCCAGCGCCATTGAAGATCCAAATCCGGTCATGTATTTTGAACATAAATTTTTGTACCGTGGTATTTCGGAAGAAATTTTAGACGATTACTATACTACACCCATTGGAGAAGCAAAATTAATTAAGTCGGGAAATAAAGTTTCGATCATTACCTATGGCTTAGGCGTGCATTGGGCTTTAGACTATCTAAATGAAAATACAAACATCGATGCAGATTTAATTGACCTAAGAAGTTTGCAACCTTGGGATAAAAATGCCGTCGAACAATCTGTGCGAAAAACGGGTCGTGCATTTATTTTACACGAAGACACTTTAACGAATGGATTTGGCGCAGAACTAGCGGCTCATATAGCAGAACATTGCTTTAGCTTTTTAGACGCCCCAGTGATTCGTTGTGCAAGCCTAGACACCGCCATTCCGATGGATAAAGGCTTAGAAGATAATTTTTTAGCAAAATCAAGAATTGCAGAAAAACTCTCTGCACTTTTAAATTATTAAGAATTTATTTTTGAATTGCTTGTACAAAATCGCTAACAATTATACAAGACTCTTCGAGCATAAAATCAAAAGCTTTCTCGGCTTTAGGCTTAGGATCGCCTTTCTTGATTGGGGCAAGTCCTCTGGCAATTCTTTTTTCGTTATCTCTAGCCAAACTTTCCGCTTCTTTTTCATCTCTTTCTTTTTTGGCCACCATTTCGTTTAATGTCGCAGATGTTTCTGCATCACGTAGTTTTAATTCTTTAATGTCTGCTAATAAATGTTCGAAATCTTTATTTCCTTTCATTCTTTTATCATGCTTTTCTATTAATACTCTTTTAATAGGCGCAATGTTTGCTAAAGTTTTGTAATTACTTCGCTTAATCTCATCCCATGGTAAAGCAGCAGGTTCGGCACTTTCGCCATATTTGTCGGCAGCAAAAACCATTGGAAATGCAATGTCGGGGCTTACGCCTTTATGCTGAGTTGAACTACCATTGATGCGGTAAAACTTGGCAATTGTTAAATTAATTTGTCCGAATTTATTGGTATTGCCAATTACTTTAGAAGCTCCTTCGCCCATCATTTGATCTAAATCGATTGAATTTTGTACCGTGCCTTTACCAAAACTTTGTGTGCCAATAATAATTCCTCTGCCATAATCTTGAATAGCAGCAGCAAAAATTTCGGATGCAGATGCGCTGAATCGATCGATTAAAACTGCCATTGGACCATCCCATAAAATACTTGGATCATCGTCTTCGCCAACTTCAATTTTATTTTTGGTATCTCGAACTTGAACAACAGGACCTTGCTTTAAAAACAATCCGGTTAAATCAATAGCTTCCATCAAAGAGCCACCACCATTGCTTCTTAGGTCTACAACAATAGCCTCCACTTTAGCTGCTTTTAAAGAATCAATAATCAATTTAACATCTCGGGTAGTGCTTTTATAATTTAAATCGCCCGCTTGATAGGCTTTAAAGTCGGCATAAAATGCAGGAATATCGATGATGCCAATTTTTATTTCTTTACCATTTGATTGAATGGTTTTAATTTCTTTTTTAACAGATTGATCTTGTAATACAATTTTCTCTCTTACAATAGAAATGATTTTTGGGCTGGCAATGTCTTGTCCTTTTGAAACAATTTTTAACCTAACAGTTGTTCCTTTGGCTCCTCTAATTAATTGAATTGCGTTATCTAATCTCCAGCCTACAATATCTACAAACTCTCCGTCCCCTTGTGCAACAGCTACAAATTTATCATCTATTGCAATTTGTCCAGATTTATCTGCAGGGCCTCCGGGTACAACTGCAGCAACCATTACAAAATCGTTTTCAAATTTTAAGGTTGCACCAATTCCTTCCAAAGATCTTGCCATATCAATATTAAATTTTGCGGCATTATTTGGATTGAAATAATTTGTATGTGGGTCGATTGATTCGGTATAGGCGGTCATTAAAGATTGGAAGACATCGTAACTCTCTATCTTAGCAATTTGCGAAAGCAAATTTTCGTATCGTTTTTTTAAAGTCTCTTTACTTTTTACTTCGTCTGTGCCAGCTAATTTTAAATTCAATAAATCATATTTTAATCTTTGTAACCAATAGGCATCCATCTCTGCTTGGGTTTGCATGAATGGTAATTTTTCTCTATTGTACACTAAAGATTCGTTTTTGGTAAAATCGAAAGGAATAGTTGGCAATTGCGCAATCATAAATTGAATCCTATTCACATACCTTTCGAGGTAAACATTAAACATATGGTATGCGGGTTCTAAATCGCCCATCACCATTTGGTCATCCATTAAATCTCTATTTTCTTTAAATTCAATTACCTCTTTTTCGAAAAAATATACTCGGTTATCATCTAAAGATTTTAAATAATTATCAAAAATTAATCGTGATAAAGAATCGCCAATCGGCACTTTTTTATAATTATAATTTGCAATCAAACTCGCTACTTGTCTGCTCACTTCTATTTGTTTCTCGTCTGGATGTAAGACTTTAATAGTGGTATCTGGGGCGCAATAAGAAAATGCAGTTAGGCTTAAAATAGCTAACACGCTGGTAATGCTAAATAACTTCATAGATTTATTGATCATCTTGCAAATTAAAAAAATAATTAAAGTAATTTTAAGAAAAAATAAGCTTTGTGCTAAAATTGCTGTTACAATCGAATTATTTTTAAATTAGCAAGATGACCGTGCTCCCAGCAGATTTTATTAAAAAAATCGAACAACAGTTTCCCGACCAAGCAAGTGCAATCATCACTGCTTTAGATGATGCTTCTTACACTTCTGTTAGGCTCAACCCGAGTAAATCCACTTCGAACCCTTTTGACAATACTAGTCCTATATCTTGGGCTGATAGGGCTTTCTTTTTGGCAGAAAGACCTTCTTTTACTTTCGACCCGCTGTTTCATGCGGGCGCATATTATGTTCAAGAAGCAAGCTCTATGTTTATTGCAGAAATATTTAAGCAACATATTGATACCAATAACGCCCTAAGGGTATTGGACCTATGTGCAGCGCCTGGCGGAAAAAGTACCCATATTTTATCTTTAATTTCTGACGATAGTTTTTTAATTGCTAACGAAACCATTGCGCAACGTGCAAATATATTAGCCGAAAATTGTACCCGTTGGGGAAATGCAAATGTGATTGTTTGCAATAACGACCCAGCACATTTTACCGATTTCGAAAATTGTTTTGACGTAGTAGTAATAGACGCACCTTGTTCTGGCGAGGGTATGTTTAGAAAAGACCCTACTGCAAGATTAGAATGGAATGAAGGGAATGTAAAACTCTGTAGCGCAAGACAGCAAAGAATCCTAGAAGAAGCGACAAAATTAGTGAAGCCAGGAGGAATACTGATTTATAGTACTTGTACTTTTTCGGAAGAAGAAGATGAATTGCAAATCTTACCACTGATTAGCAGTGGCGACTGGGAATCATTAGCAATGAATTGCAATGCTTTTCCAGAAATTACCATTAGTAAACATAACAATATACACGCCTATAAATTTTTACCCCATCAAAATAAAGGCGAAGGTTTTTTTGTTAGTGCAATTAGAAAATCGAATAGCTTTTCGGAAGGAAATTGGCCTAGACTTTCCAAGAAAATTAATTTCGCAGATAAAAAATCAAAGGCCATTGCTGCACAATTCCTTACGGCTACGGATCCAGAATTTATTGTACACCAAGATCAAATACTTTTTATTCCAAAAGAAATTAGTGCACAAATGCTAGGCGTATTGAATACGAAATTACATATTAAAAAATTTGGGACTGAAATTGGCCAATTAATTCGGGAAGAGCTGATTCCCTCGCAGGCATTGGCGATGAGCAATTATCGCTCCGACTTGCTACCAAGTATTGAATTGAGTTATGATGATGCCATTTTATATTTACAAAAAAATGATATGCCATCGCAAGGAAACGCGAAAGGTTGGCATTTAATGAAATATAAAAATTACGCTTTAGGTTGGGCAAAATTATTGGGCAATAGGATTAATAATGCTTACCCAAAAGAATGGAGAATAAGAAAACAAGAAAATAATTAAAGTAGTTTTTCGATAATCGCTTCTACACTGATACCTTCTGCCTCTGCTTTATAATTTCGCACAATTCTATGACGTAGCACGGCAGTTGCTACTGCTTTTACATCTTCTATGTCTGGTGAAAATTTTTGATGAATAGCAGCATGACATTTAGCTCCCAAAACTAAAAACTGACTTGCTCTTGGGCCTGCACCCCAAGACAAGTATTTGTCTGCCTCTGGGCTAGCACCAGCTCTTCCAGGTCTTGTTTTTGCTACTAAGGAAACTGCATAGGCAATTACATTATCTGCAACGGGTATGCTTCTTACTAATTGTTGAAAATACAAGATTTGCTCAACATTGATAATTTTTTTCAAATCAACAACCTTGTTGCTTGTCGTATTTTTCACAATATTTAATTCTTGTTCGAAACTTGGATAATCTAACCAAACATTAAACATGAATCGATCGAGCTGCGCTTCGGGTAATGGATAAGTTCCTTCCTGTTCTATCGGATTTTGTGTGGCTAAAACAAAAAATGGGGAAGGTAAACTATGGTGAACGCCTGCAGCAGTTACCGCGCGTTCTTGCATAGACTCTAATAAGGCAGCCTGCGTTTTAGGCGGTGTTCTATTAATTTCGTCTGCTAAAATAATATTAGAAAAAATAGGACCTTTAATAAATTTAAAAGTTCTGTTTTCGTCTAGAATTTCTGCACCGGTAATATCCGATGGCATTAAGTCGGGTGTAAATTGAATCCTATTATAACTTAAATCTAATACTTGTGCAATGGTTTGTACCAACAATGTTTTTGCTAAACCTGGAACACCCACTAATAAACAATGCCCATTACTAAAAATAGAAATTAAGACTGCTTTTAAAACTTCCTCTTGGCCAACAATTACTTTCCCAACTTCTTTGCTTATCTCTTGATAGCTTTCTGCTAATGCTGCTACAGCTTCTACTTCCGACTTATACATATTATTTATCGACTTTTTTCCCTTTTGATGCTGCTGCAAACCATTTATCTAATGCAGTGCAATAATTAAAATCTTCTGAAATTTTTATAAAAGTACTGGCTCTTTTTTTATCGAACCAATCTTCCATTGTTTTATTTTGCTTACTACTCAAAGCAGCTTGTTGAATTTTTTGATAATCATCTTTTAAATTTGCACGATGAGGTTCTGTTTTAGAAATAAACTGAACCACACGATACGCTTGTTCGCCACTCGGCAAGGTAAATAAGGTAGGCTGCGAAATTTCGCCCACTTTCAAATTGTCTATTGCAAAAAATAAATTAGGATCTAATTGGTCTGTAGGAATTTTAGTGCTGCCGTCTTGTGCGTTTTGCATCATGCCTCCGTTTCTTTTAGTAG
>CAJBBN010000054.1 GCA_903951325.1 uncultured bacterium | reverse complement strand
ATGCCTTGTGGGCTGCTTTTTAAGCCAGGTATGTCTTTTTCCCAATCGGCCGCATTATTTTGTTGCTGCTCTTTAAATTCCGCTTCTTTGTCAAACCACGAATTAAATTCTTCTTTCAATACTTGCTTTACAGCCTTGCCTTCTTTTTTTAAATCGTCGGCTAATTTCTTCTTGATACCTATTTTATCAATATTAAATTTTGGGTTTTCGGCATCGCCATACATTTTAATATATAAAACAGTTTTTCCTCTGCCGTCGTCTTCTAATTCACCAAATTGTTCATCACCTAATCTTTTTGATTTTTTTTTGAGCAAATCGGATAATAAAATTTTCAATCTATAATCAATAATATTATCAAAATTATGTGTACCTGCAAAATCTACATTTAAAGCACTGCTTTGAATTTGCATTGCTGGTATAGTCACAATGCGATTCTTAATAGAAAGCGTGTTGGCAAGACTTGCAAACTTTAAATTTTTCAATTCGTTTACATCAATAAATTTTGATAAAGCCAGCATAGGTTCGAAATTAATTAACTCCCCATTCTCAATAAGAATAGGCCCTTCGGCAGTTAAGGCATCGGTATTAGCCGCTAAATATTTATCCCAGATACTGTGTACTTTAATCGAAGCAGTAGCCAATCCTTTTAAGTTTTTAGATTGAATAATTTCTAAACCAAACTCCTCAAATTCGTAGAAAAATTTAGTAATATTAATTTTCTTTAAATTAAGATCGGCATCAATACTTAATGGTTTGCCTAAACTAGCGTCTAATTTTATTTTAGCAAAGACCAAACCGTCTTGCGCCCTAAACGATAAATAATCTGTGTTAATTTGTTGATTTCCAATTTGAATATTTCCGCCAATATCGTTTGCTTTAAATTTTTGAAAAGTTAATTCGTTAATGTCAACTTTTAAATTACAGCTGAGTTTTGGATTTATTTTAATCAGGTATTCGCTTTGTGTATTGTTTGTTGGTGTAGAAGAAATCAATTCGGCTAAATTTATTTTATTGGCCTTTAGCTGTGCATCAATTTGTAAAGATTGATCGGGGAATAAAACAAAGCCTAATAAATTTCTAAAATAACCCTGCAAAGCCAAGTCGGAACTGCCTAATTGGGCATTTAACTGGTTTATCTTCAGGTCATTTTTTTCGAAGCTAAAATTTCCATTGCCATTTTTGCATACAAGGCTGCTATTAGGTAATTGAAATGCAGCATCTTTAATAACAATCGAACCATTGGCATTTGTTTTTTCAATATTATTTACCGCAGAAAAATCGCTCCATAAACCATTTAAGTTTACATTGATCGACATGCTTCCATTGGTAAATTTAACTGGTGCATCGGGCATCAGTTCGGCTAACTTTTTTAAACTAGCAGAAGTGGCAAGCGTTAAGAATATACTTGGGTTTTTGAAATTACGGATACTGGCTTGCGCACTAATTGGATTGCCATCTAGCGTTCCTTTAAATTTATTGATTTGCAGTACGGCGGCATTTAAATTAGTAGATTTTCCATTGGTAAATTCCACATTCAATTCTACCTGCTCAATCTTTTGTTTTTTTATTTTTTCGTTGGCAATGGTAACGCTTCCATTTTTTATTCCGGCTTTAATTTTAATACTCGGTACTTTTTTTGGACCAATAGAACCTTTAATATCAGCATCAAAATAAAAATCTCCTGTGCTTTGGTAATCTTTTAGTTTATTTTGTTGCACCTTAGGCAATAGGCTTATAAAGGATTGTATGCTCATCTCAGAGCCTTTTACATTTAATAAAATGTTTTGTGTTTTTTCAGAATAAGTTATTTTCCCTTTACTATCTAAAGTAATTTCTGGCAACTCCACATGCAGTTTTTTTATTTCAAAAATACTTTGATTTAAATTAACCAATACTTCGGTTGCTATTTCTGCTTTTTTATCTAGGAGATAATTATTTCCATTAAAATTAATCTTTTCAATTTCAGTTGCTACTTGAGCTTTCAATTCAAATTCTTTCTCTGTAAAATCGCCACTCAGTTCGCCATCATTTATAAGCAGGTTGATAATTTTTTTGTTTTGAATATCTTTAAAGCTTACGCTTGTATTTTCGAGTCGTATTTTATCAATGGAGAATTGAAAGGCTTCGTCGCTACTTTGGCTCGCTTTCCAAATGCTATAATTGGGGTTCCCTAAAGAATCAATCACAATGTTGACATGCGCATCGGCTAAATAGAGTTTTTTGATATGGTAATTTTTATTCACCAAATCCCAAACATTGAAAAGCAAGGAAATATCTTTGGCTTGAACTAGGTTGTTTTGGTGTTGATTATTACTTTCTTTCATTTCCACATCTGGAAATGAGATTGCCGCAAAAGGAAAATGTTCGAATAGCGAAAAGTCTATTTTTCCTACTTTAATTGGGGTGTTTAATTGTTTGTTGAGTTCTTTTACCGCTAAATTTTTGATCTCATCTTGATATACAAACATCACTATAAAGCCCTGAACGACTATTAAAGCAGTGATTATCAATGTCCAAAGAAGTATTTTTTTTGCTTTCCTCATTTTTATAATAACGCAAAATAGCTAGCTATAAACATATAAAAAATCTTTTTTAAAATAATTTTTGGAAATCAGCCTCAGGAGACTATATTTGCAGTCCTTTGCAAAGGGGAAAAGGGAGATTAGCTCAGCTGGTTCAGAGCACCTGCCTTACAAGCAGGGGGTCACTGGTTCGAACCCAGTATCTCCCACATCAAAATCAAGGGTTTATGAAGTTAATACTTTGTAAACCCTTTTTTCTTGCAAAAAAATTGCAAAAACTTTAAGAAGAAAAATGAAAAATAATGAAGAGGAATGAAAATTCGTCACGAAGTTATTTTTCAGAATGAGTTGTTTAATGGGAGGTAAAGTCATTTCCTAAACATTTGATACTTTTCGTTTCTGGTCGGAGCCAATCTCTAAAAATCAATCAATACCTTTTATTTTCTTGGAGTTTTTTGTTGGGGTATTGCTTAAACCTTGCAGTAGTTTGCTTTAATGGTGCGACTTGGGTTTATTTGGAGGTAGGTGGCAGATGTGGGATGGGAAATTGATTGGAAAATGAGTTAACTTTACTTAACTATTAAAAATCAGTTATTTAAATTTCAAATTATGAAAAAGTTAATATTTTATACTTGTTTGCTTTTGATTTCAATAAGCGCAAGTGCACAAGTGCCAGGCTATGTTCCAACAAATGGATTAGTTGGTTATTGGCCGTTTAATGGAAATGCAAATGATGTAAGTGGGTATGGAAATAACGGTTCTCCAGGTTCTGGTGTAACATTAACTTTTGATAGATTTGGTAGTACTAATAAAGCTTTTAATTTTTCTGGGAATGGGAATATTGGATTACTTAATTTACCTACGACAGGAACTCAAGATTTCACAATTGCAGGATGGTTAAGAACTAATCATACCAATGGGAGAAAAGGAATAATTTGTTGGGGGCAAGACTCTCCTAATTCTAGCACTTACTTATTTATCAATACTAGCAATAAACTTGCTTTTGACCTTGCTTATAATGGTGGCCCAGAATCACCTGTTGTAATTACAGACAATCAATGGCACTTTGTTCTTGTTACTAATACTTCAGGGTTAATGCAGTTATATTTAGATGGTAATATTTCTGGAACTTCGCTTATGATGAGTCCGAATATTAATGGAAATAACAAAAGTATTGGAGCAAATATCACTAACTCTGGCTCAGATAATTTTATTGGAGACCTTGATGATTTTGGAATATGGAATCGTGCACTAACCCAATCAGAAATCACTGCATATTATAATAGCCAACAACAAATCACGTCTTTTACAAAAACTCCAAACTTTAAATGGGCAAAGGGCGTTGGCGGTACAGTTTATGAAGATGGACTAGCAATTTGTAATGATTCAAGTGGAAATGTTTATGTAACAGGGTACTACGGTTCTTCCCCTATTTCATTTGGTTCAATTCAAGTTTCACCTCCAAATTCTACTGATATATTTGTAGCAAAATATGACAAAAAAGGCAATGCAACGTGGGTTAAAACCTTTGGAGGTAGTGGTTCAGAAAATTACATTTCCGAAAATGACCAAGTGGCACAAATAACGGGTGCAAATATTATATCAGATATTAATGGGAACATATATGTCACTGGAAGTTATTTATCGGATACATTATTATTAGGAACAACAAAACTTCCAAATTCAGGATTGGGAGATTTTTTCTTAGCAAAGTATGATAATAATGGCAATTTACTTTGGGCAAAAAAAGGTGGTGGAAATGATTTTGATTATGTTTTTGGTATGACCACGGATTTAAATGGGAATGTTGTTATATCTGGAAGGTTTAGTTCCTCTTCAATAACTTTCGGTAGCACTACTTTAGTGAATTCTGGTGGCACAGATGCATTTATAGTTAAATATTCTTCGAGTGGCAATGTCTTATGGGCAAAAAGAACTGGAGGTACTGGAGATGAAATATATCATAGTGTTACATCAGATATTAACAATAACATTTATGTAACAGGATGGTATAATTCTACATCATTAACATTTGGTTCAACTGCATTGTCTAATTCTGGAGGCAAAGACATTCTTGTAGGAAAATATGATGCCAATGGAAACGTGATTTGGGCAAAGAAAGTAGGCGGAATTGGAGATGAATTCTCCCGTAGTATTATGGTTGATGCTACTGGAAATATTTTAATTGGAGGAGGTTTTTCTACTACTTCTCTGACAGTTGGTACAAATGTTTTATCAAATTCTGGAGGGATAGATATTTTAATTGTTAAATATGATGCTAGTGGTAATGTAGTTTCATCTAAAAAAGCAGGAGGAATCGGAGATGAAACTATAACCAAACTATCTAAAAATGCGAATGGAAAGACTTTAATGGGTGGCGTATTTACATCTTCTGATTTATATTTAGATACAAATAAATTAACAAACATCGGAGGCAAAGACATCTTCTTTTCAGAAACGGATAATAATGGAAATTTTCTTTGGGCTAAAAAAATTGGCGGGACTAACGATGATTTTTTGAATGATTTTTCTGTTGATATTAATGGAAATGCAAATCTTACAGGCAATTTTAATTCACCAACAATATCATTTGACAACGCAAACGTAAATAATCACCCATTAAACACTCCTATTGGACCCTTTATTTATAAAGATATTTTTATAGCTAATATTTCAACTATATATAATAATGAAATTCTTCAAAATCAAGTAATATGTTACAATTCAATTCCCGATAATATTTCAGGAAGTGATAAAGTAATTTCAAGTGCATCTTATAAATGGATTCAAGCACATGCTAATTTAATTTATACTAATGCTGTTGGGATAAATAATCTTAAAGATTATCAGCCTAGCAATTTATCAGAATCAACTTGGTATAAAAGAGTAATTCAAAATGGTTCCATCAAAGACACATCTAATGCTATTAAAATTGAAGTAATTTGAAAACCAATTTCTGTAATAAAAGTAAATTCCAAAAGTCAGTGCTATAAGTTTAATCAATTTGAATTTATTGATTCATCAAAAGTTGTTGGCAATGGAACGATTGGGCAGAATATTTGGGATTTTGGAGACGGTACAACTTCATTAGATAAAAATCCAATTAAAACTTATAGTCAAAGCGGAACTTATAATGTGAAATTAAGAGTATTCACAAACTATCTATGTTCAGATAGTTCTGTATTACAAGTAAATGTTTTTGAAAATCAAACAACCAAAATCTCATTTGATAAAACAACACAATGTTTATTAGGTAATGCTTTTATACTTGTTGACAGTACAAAATTAACAAATGGCTCAATAGTAAGTAGAGTTTGGAATTTTGGTGATGGCACACAGTCTACCATAAAAAACCCAATAAAAATTTACACCAAAAGTGGACAGTATACCATTAAACTTTTAACAATTACTGATAATGGGTGTATAGATTCTGCATCAATTTCGGTGAATATACTCAAAAGTCCAAGTGCAGGGAAAGTCGTTGGACAAGCAACCAATCTTTTATTGAATACTCCATACAATTATATTGTTAATCAACAACTAAATCATAATTATGAGTGGATAGTTGATAATGGTGTAATTGCATCTGGCCAAAGTACAAATTCTTTAAGTGTTCAATGGTTTACAAATGGACAAGGCAGTTTGAAGTGTATATTGACTAATTCTGACAATTGCACTGATACTGCTGTCTTAAACGTTAATGTTGGACCAACAGGAATCAACGACATCAAAAACGCTAACATTAAAATTTATCCAAACCCAACCAATAACATCATCAATATTGAAGGCCTGAATAAAAACGAAAACAACACCATCCTAATTTTTGATGTACAAGGAAAATTAGTCATCACAAAAACCATTAACGAAAAAGGAACGATAGATTTATCGGAATTGAACAAAGGTGTTTATGTGATAAAGATTGGTGAGGTTGCACAGAGGATTGTGAAGATGTAATTTAAAACAAAAAAACATATAGTATGAAAAATATAATTTACTTATTTACTTTAATCATTCTACTTTTAAGTGGGACAGCCAAAGCTGACCATGCAAAGGGTTATGACATGACCATGATTTCCTTAGGAAATGATAAATATAAATTTAGATTAGTAGGATACCGAGATGTAACAGGAGTTAGTCTTAGTAACTCTTATCTATTTTATATTTATAAAAATTCTGATAATTCTGCAGCACCTACTGCAACGATGACAGTTAATAAAATATCACAAGTTTTAATTACCTACAATCCAAAAGACTGCCCCCCTGCAGGTGCTGACTTGAGATTGGAGAAATGGACCTTTGAATCAGCAGCAATTAATTTGTCTGCATTTAATGCTGTAGATGGTTATTATGTATCGTCAAGTGAATGTTGCAGAACTTCTGGAATATCCAATGTATTAAATTCAGGAGGTGCAGGATATACATTCACTATGGATTTCCCTCGTGTAAATATTACATCACCTACGCGATTTAATTCTTCCCCAGAATTTAGAAAAGCGCCATTAACATACTTTAGTGTTGGTAAATTATATACGCTAGATTGGGGTGTAGTTGACCCAAATGGCGACTCTCTTGTTTATAAAATGGCGCAATCAAGAAATTATTATGTTTCAACAAAACCATTTGCAAAAATAGATTTTGCGCCGGGATATAAATTAGATTCTAACATTGCAGATGGCGCGCCAGATTTTAATGTTAACAGTCAAACGGGAATTGTAACTTATAAACCAAATAATATTGGCAGATATTTAATAGCCGTTAGAGTAGAAGAGTGGAAAAGAGTATCTGGCTCTACTGCTGCATATAAGATTGGTGAAATAACTCGAGAATTTCAAATCGAAAATGTTTATTCACTAGAAACACCTCCGGTTTTGACTCATATTAATAGTATTTCAAGTTTAATTCGTGACACAATCAATGTAAAAGATACAACCACATATTTTAATCGTTTTCTATCAAAAGAGCAAACAGGCGACAGTGTGTTTATGAAACTTGTACCAGAACAAGGGGTATATAATAACATATTTAATAGCGCACTCTTTGATGTTAAATTTGGGAAAGTTGGAGACATAATAAGTTCAGGAACCGCTATTAATGGTTTAATTATTAGTGGAAAAGATTCTTTGAAAACAAATTTTATTTGGAAAATAGATTCAACTGATATTAAAAGCACTCCTTATAAATTTAAAGTAATTTCCTACGACAATTCATGCCCCAGTCCATTAGCAGACACACTAGAGGTCGAACTATTTGTTTTTGGAAAGTGTTATAGTACAGAAAATGCTACTTTTAGCGGGTGTGATAGTGTAATTGATTTATTTCAAAGAATACATTTTGTATCCACTACCAGAGTAGATACAATAAAAGGGATTATAGGTTGTGATGTGATTTACACGCAAATAATTAATGTAAATAAATCGCTTCTAGACACAGTAAATATTGAAGGTTGTGAATCAGTATTAGCTTTAGATGGTAATTATTATTATAACAACACAACAATAAAAGTTCGCAAGCCCAATCCAAATAAGTGTGATAGCATTATTACCCAAAACATTGTTGTTTACAAACGACCAAAGGCATATCAAATTTCCGGAGATGCTATAGTTAATATTAACTCTGAACTATTTTATACAGATACACTTCAGATAGGTGCACAATATGTTTGGGAAGTTATCAATGGAGTTATTCTTTCAGGACAGGGAACAAATATTATTAAGGTTAGATGGAGTAACTATGGTAGTGGGAAAGTTAAACGGACAGTATATTATAACAAAACCAGTTGCTCCGCAAATTCACAATTAAACATAAAAGTATGTGGAACATTTACAAATCAGCCAACAAATCAATCCGCTATTGTCAACCAAAATGCTATGTTTAGTGTAACTACTCAAGAGCCTAATGTGACTTATAGATGGCAAACCGACATGGGATTAGGTTTTCAATATTTAACAAATGCAGGACAATATACAGGAGCAATGAACAATACACTTATTGTGTCAAACCTTAGTATGACAAATAATAATCAAAAATTCCGTTGTATCGTAACATCAAGTTCTTGCCCTAACGAATTAATATCTGAAACCGCCACACTTTTTGTAGACAACAACCTAAGCGTTGGAAATATAAATAACTCAAACATTAAAATATACCCCAACCCAACCAATAACATCATCAATATTGAAGGGCTAAATAAAAACGAAAATAACACCATTCATATTTTTGATGTACAAGGAAAATTAGTCATCACAAAAACTATAACTGAAAAAGGAACGATAGATTTATCGGAATTGAACAAAGGAGTTTATGTGATTAAGATTGGAGAGGTTGCACAAAGGATTGTGAAGATCTAAGACAAAACATTCATAGTTTAATCAAAAAAGCCACACCTTTTAGGGCGTGGCTTTTTTGATTAAAACTTGCTTTCTCTGCAATGAATTAGTGTTTTTGTCGGAAACTTAGGTGTATTTGGAGATAGGTGGCAGATGTGGGATAGGAAAAGCACTGAAAAACACTTAGCTTTATTTAACAATTTAAAATCAGACATTTAAATTTCTTAATATGAAAAAGTTAATTAAAAATCACTTCGCATTTTTGACAATGTTAATTGTTCTTATGCTGTTTAGCAGTATAAACACAAAAATACATGGTCAAATTGTGATTAAAACTTTAGGTAGTGCAGTGAATGCATATACTCAGATTGGCTCAAATAGAACAAGGGTTTCCTATGCACCTGGAATCAACACAGTATTATTTATACACAGAGGAGACCCAGCAATAGCTGGTTCAAGTGGAGATATGGCGATGTATGATATTTCAACAAATGGGGGAGCAACTTGGACAAGTAACAGCGGCCCTGTAATAGACTTAAGCCCAACAGCCCCACATGTTCGCTACCCACAGGGTTATATAATGAATCCTGCAAACAATACAAACTTAACAAATGCAAGAATAGTGGCTGCAGCTCCAAAAGCTACGTCTGTTAATGGTTTTTGGGGAAGAATCACATCAGGCATGGTAACACTTTCTGCAACAGGTAAAAAAGAAAGTACAGTTTCCGATTCTGCATCTATTCCTAATTCATTTGTAGAAAGAATTCCAGGAGAATATTGGATGGTGAGTGATACTAATACTGATGGCAAAATAACAATATACAAAGGCGTTTATTCTTTAGCTGGAGATTCCGTAAAATGGACAGTCGCATTAAAACTAACAAAATCTATAACTCTTTTTGATAGGACAATAGATGGTAATGTTCATTATTTAAATCCAATGGTAGCATTTTCACCAAATGGACAAATTGGATGGATTGCTACAAATGGCGAAATAGCTGGAGGCGTTGTAGATTCAACACTATATCCAATTTTTTGGAGTACAACTAATGGTGGTCAAACTTGGACAGGTCCACAAGTTGTAAGGTTGAAAAACTTATCAAATGTGGTTGCAAGTGTGTATAGTACTAAACCAACTGCAACAAAAGATAATGATTTAGTAGTTGATAAAAATGGCAACCCCCATTTTGTATTTGTAGTCGCTCCTAAAACTACTGCATATAGCTATAATAATCCTTCTACAATTAAGTATCCAATATTTGATATTACCAAAGTAAATAATGTATGGACAGCTGTTAGAGTAGACACAGTCTCTTCGTTAAATGGCGCTTCATTTGTAAATTTAACACATGATAACGAAATACAATTATCTAGAACAAAAGACGGAAGTAAGATTTTTTATAGTTGGACTGACACTAAAAACCCTGTAGCTGGTCTTAATAGTTCACCAAATTTATTTATCAAAGGGTATAATGTTGATAGCAATTATTTTGGGCCAAAGATTAGCCCTACAACAGGAAGCTCAATAAATAATTTGGTATTTCTTCCAAATACATCAGATATAGTTTCAGACTCAACCTCTTCAGGCTACAAATTACACACTGTAATTGCAACGCCGACAGGCGACGAAAATGTGACAGTAGGGTTTAGTTATTTGGATAATTTATATTATAAATTTAATAGTTCATCATCAAACTCAAATCCTACAAACTTTTCTCTCGCATTAGATGGAATTAACGATTTTGGTTCGATAGCAAATTCGTTTTTTACAAATATTAATCAAAGAGATTTTACTATTGAATTTTATATGAAACCTGACGCTAATCAGTCACAATACCCTGGCATTTGGGGTAAAACTGGTTATTGGTCTGAGATGAATGTTCATTTATTTCAACCAGGTAAAATTGCATTATCGTATGCAACAACAGTTGGAGGAAATCAGTATTTTAATTCAGATACCGTTAGTTTACAATACAACCATTGGGACCATTATGCCATTGTAGGGGAAGCCAACACCAATCAACTTAGAATATACAAAAACGGAGTTTTGGATGCAACAACAAGTCATGGCACTCCAATTTGGTCATTACCAAACAACGATTCTAAATTAGGAGCTGTATTTCAAGGTTGGACTTCTCCTAATACACAATATTTTAAAGGTAAATTAGACGATTTTAGGGTGTCAGATATAGCTCGATATAGTTCAAATTTTACACCACCACAAAATATTTTATCAGATATCAATACTAGGGTATTATATAATTTTAACAGCATAAACAATAATATTGTTCCAGACCTAAGCGGAAACAACAACAACTTAACCTTACAGAATGGCGCCAGTTTAGATACAGATGCTCCATACACGATTAATCCATCTTTACCTGGTTACATTCCAACAGCTGGTTTAGTTGCTTATTATCCTTTCAATGGAAATGCGAATGATGCAAGTGGGAATGGGAATAATGGAACGGCTAACGGTGCAACTTTAACAACTGATAAAATAGGAAGTTTAAATAGTGCGTATAGTTTTGATGGAAATGATTGGATTGAATCAACAATTTCTAGTATACCAATAGGGAGTTCTCCAAGAACAATTTCAATATGGACAAACGCAACCAACACTACAAATACATCGGGAAGAACAGCATTTCATTATGGTATAAATACAACTAATAATCGGTTTTGTCTACTACAATGGCCTTTACAACCTGTAGTTGTTGCTCAGGCTAACGATGCATGTTCCAATTGTTCAGGAACTACTACCATTAATCCATCATCAGTACAATCAAATCAGTGGAATAATTTTATAGTTACATATGATGGAACGACTATGAAATTTTATATTAATGGCGTAATATCATTCCAATCGGCAAGAACATATAACACAACGTATTCTAATTTTAAAATCGGCAAATCAATTGATACTCATCTTTCAGGTGAGTATTTCACTGGCAAACTTGACGACATCGGCATTTGGAATCGCGCCTTAACACAATCAGAAATCACCGCACTGTATAATACCCCAACAACTGCTGCAAGTGATTCATTATGGGTAATAAATAAACAGACAGACACACTTGCTTTTCCTTCTCAAGTAAAACTTAGTTTAAAATCAAACAATATCACTTCAAAGAATATCAGTGCTTATGATATTAAATTAAATTACGATGCTAGTAAATTAAAGTTTGATAGTGTAACTAAAACCAATACAGCAAGTGCTAATGGAAGCGTCATTGTAAATAGTTCAACAGTTGGTCAAGTAATTATTGGCTGGGCTAGTAGCAGTAGCATTTCATCAACTACACTTCCTTTGTTGAATTGTTTCTTCACACCAATTGATTCAGGTAAAACAACTGTCAGTATTTCAAATGCAATCTTTAATACAGATACGGTAAAAAATCGTTATTCAAAATCAGTTATCAATAAATTTAATTTTGGCGATGTAGATATGAATAAGATTATACAATCATACGACGCATCAGTAGTATTAAAATATTCAATAGGAATAGACCCACTACCAACCGTTGACCCATTACCTTGGGAGCCTTGGAGAATTAAAATTGCAAGTGTAGATAGTGCAGTCTCAGTAGACGCAAATGACGCCTCTTTGATACTTAAATATTCTGTTGGACTAATTACTAAATTCCCCAAACGTGGAATGGCATCTGCACCAGGTTATGTAACAGTTAATTTAGAAAACAACGAAATAGTAGTTCGTTCATTTGAAGATATGGGCGGATTAAATATAACTTTCTTAGACCACTTGTCTGATTTAGGTGCACCAACATATGTGCACAGCACTAACGCACTTTCAGCCTTCAACAAACAAGCTAATATGTATAAAATTGGTCTTGCATTTTCTCAGGCACCCGTAAACGGAACTGTTATTTTAAGAATTCCATATACTGGTTTAGGAAACCAAACATTGAATATGGAGCTAGTAGAAAATACTGCTGCAAGAAACTACCAACTAAATGT
>CAJBBN010000053.1 GCA_903951325.1 uncultured bacterium | reverse complement strand
GCGCCATGGGCACCATGATTCAACGCTATAAACTAGAAGAAAAAGATTTTAGAGGTGTTAGATTTGCCAATCACCCTTGTGATTTAAAGGGAAATAATGATTTATTAAATTTAATCAGGCCAGATATTATTTTGGCTATTCATAAAGAATATTTAGCAGCTGGTGCCGATATTATCGAAACCAATACTTTTAGCTGTAATTCGATTTCATTAGAAGATTATCAAATGCCCGAATTGGTTTATGAACTTAATTTCGAAGGGGCTAAAATTGCCAGAGCAGCAGCAGACGAATTTACAAAACTAGATCCAAGCAAACCAAGATTTGTAGCCGGTGCAATTGGTCCAACTACGCGCACGTTATCTTTATCTCCAGATGTAAATGATCCTGGTTTTAGAGCGATGCATTTCGACGAGTTAGCGGAAACTTATGCAGAACAAATTAAAGGTTTAATGGATGGTGGGTCTGATGTTATTTTAATTGAAACCATCACCGATACTTTAAATGCCAAAGCGTGTTTGTTTGCCATAGATGCCTATGCAAAAACAAGCGGCAAAAAAATTCCTGTGATGATTTCGGGAACCATTACCGATGCCAGCGGTAGAATTTTATCTGGACAAACAACCGAAGCTTTTTTAAATTCTGTTACGCATATTGATTTATTAAGTATTGGATTAAACTGCGCTTTAGGGGCAAAAGAAATGCGTCCTTATATCGAAGAGTTAGCTAACAAAGCAGAAGTGTTTGTGAGTGCTTATCCAAATGCAGGCTTACCCAATGAGTTTGGAGAATACGATGAAAGTCCAGAAAAAATGTGTGTACACATTCAAGATTTTGTGGAAAGCGGATTTTTAAATATTGTAGGAGGTTGTTGCGGAACAACACCAGATCATATTCGTGCCATTGCTATTGAAGCAGCAAAAGCAAAACCTCGCGAAATAAAAAAACAAGAACCTTACACAAGATTAAGTGGATTGGAGCCTTTGGTGTTAACGCCGATAACCAATTTTGTAAACATAGGCGAAAGAACCAATGTAACAGGCTCCCCTAAATTTGCGAAATTAATTTTAGCGGGCGATTTCGACGCTGCTCTGGCTGTTGCTAGACAACAAGTAGAAGGTGGCGCGCAAATCATAGATGTAAATATGGACGAAGGCATGCTCGACTCCGAAGCAGCCATGGTAAAATTTTTAAATTTAATTGCGTCCGAACCCGATATTGCCAAATTGCCTATCATGATTGATTCCTCTAAATGGTCGGTTATTGAAGCAGGATTAAAATGCGTACAAGGAAAAGCAATTGTTAATTCTATTTCGTTAAAAGAAGGAGAAGAAAATTTTATTGCTTATGCAAATAAAGTAAAAAGCTATGGCGCGGCCATGGTTGTAATGGCTTTCGATGAAAAAGGACAAGCAGATTCTTACGAAAGAAGAATTGAAATCTGTAAAAGGTCATACGATATCTTAACTAATATTGTGGGCTTCGCTGCGCAGGATATTATTTTCGATCCAAATATTTTAACAGTTGCAACAGGTTTAGAAGAGCATAACAATTATGCGGTAGATTTTATCAACGCAACTAAATGGATTAAACAAAACTTGCCATTGGCAAAAGTAAGCGGCGGCGTAAGTAATATTTCTTTCTCCTTTAGAGGAAACAATATTGTAAGAGAAGCCATGCACTCGGCATTTTTATACCATGCCATTCAAGCAGGACTCGATATGGGTATTGTGAATGCAGGCATGCTCGAAGTGTACGAAGAAATTCCAAAAGAGTTACTTGTGTTAGTTGAAGATGTTTTGTTGAATAGAAATCCAGATGCAACCGAACGCTTAGTTAACTTTGCAGAACAACTAAAAGGAAAGAGCAAAGAAGTTACTAAAGAAGAACAGCAGTGGCGCAAAGGCACAGTACAAGAGCGTTTAACACATTCATTAGTTAAAGGTATCATCGAGTTTTTAGATGAAGATGTAGAAGAAGCTCGACAAATTTTTGAAAGACCCATACAAGTAATCGAAGGTCCTTTAATGGATGGCATGAATGTGGTTGGCGATTTATTTGGGGCAGGAAAAATGTTTTTACCACAGGTTGTTAAAAGCGCAAGGGTAATGAAAAAAGCAGTTGCCTATTTATTGCCATTTATCGAAGAAGAAAAATTAGCTAATCCATCTTTGTCTCAAAGTTCTTCGCAAGGCAAGGTATTATTAGCAACCGTAAAAGGCGATGTACACGATATTGGAAAAAATATTGTGG
>CAJBBN010000052.1 GCA_903951325.1 uncultured bacterium | reverse complement strand
TCTGAGGCCTATATTGAACATTTGAAACCATACTTAACTATCTTTTAATGAGGGATTAAAAAAAAATATTTTCGTTTTTTAGATTTTTTTTTAATTATCTTAGAATAATCAATTAATTATTTTTTTATGAGTTTAGGTACAGTAAAATTCTTTAATGAGTCTAAAGGTTATGGATTTATTAAAGACAACGAATCAGGAAAAGAAATTTTCGTGCACGTTTCAGGTCTCATCGACAAAATCGACAAAGAAGATCAAGTCGAGTATGAAGAAGAGGATGGTAAAAAAGGATTAAACGCTATCAATGTAAAAAAGGTATAGTTTATTATTACCAAAAAAGAAGTCTTCTCTTGAAAAAGAGGAGACTTTTTTGTTTATTTTTATTGCTTGAAAAGGATTGGTTTATTATCGGATACCCATAGTTATTTCCCAGAAGAAGTATACCAATACTTTAAAGAAGTAGACGAAATATGGCATGCAGGAGATTTTGGAGATTTGCATGTTTCCGATAAGCTTAGCGAATTCAAACCATTAAGAGGAGTCTACGGAAATATCGATGGCCAAAACATTCGCATCGTTCATCCATTTGTTCAGTTATTTGATTGCGAAGGCATCAAAGTAATGATGACACATATCGGCGGTTACCCAGGCAAATATGCTCCAAATGTGAAAGCATTTTTAGAAAAAGAAAACGTTCAGCTATTTATTTCAGGACATTCACATATTTTAAAAGTTATTCAAGATAAAAAATTAAATTTGCTACATATGAATCCCGGTGCTGCTGGCAAGCAAGGCTTACATATTATGCGAACATTGATCCGATTTGCTATTCACGAAGGGAAAATTTCGGAAGTAGAAGTCATAGAAATCGGTAAAAAAACGAACCTATAAAAACAACATATACCTATGCCACAAATGATCACACTTGGTCAATTCATCATCGAAAAGCAAACGGATTTTCCATTTGCTAAAGGTGGATTTTCTAGATTAATTAGAGATTTAGCCATAGCAGCTAAAATTGTAAACAGAGAAGTAAATAAAGCCGGATTGGTGAATATACTTGGCGAAACTGGAGATACCAATATTCAAGGAGAGCAAGTAAAAAAACTAGATGTATTTGCAAACGAACAATTTATAGCTGCCTTAAAAGCAGGTGGAGAATGTTGTTTAATTGTATCCGAAGAAAACGATCATGTGATTCCAATTAATAATTCTGAAATTTCTAAGGATGCAAAATATGTGGTATGTATAGATCCACTAGATGGCTCTTCTAATATCGATGTCAATGTTTCTGTAGGAACTATTTTTGCAATTTATCGCAGAATTCACGAAAGTGGCGTTTCTACTGAAGATGAGGCATTACAAAGTGGTAGAGAAATGGTAGCTGCTGGATATATTATTTATGGTTCTTCGACCATGTTTGTTTATTCAACTGGTAAAGGCGTAAACGGATTTACACTCGATCCAAGTATTGGAGAGTTTTGTTTATCACATCCTGAAATGCGCATTCCTGAAACAGGTAAATTATATTCTATCAACGAAGGAAATTATATTCATTTTCCAGATGGCGTAAAAAAATATTTAAAATATTGTCAAGAAATTGATGACGCAACCAACAGGCCTTATTCATCTAGATATATAGGATCAATGGTTGCCGATTTTCACCGTAATTTATTGAAAGGTGGTGTCTTTATATATCCATCAACTTATGGCGCCGAAAATGGTAAATTAAGATTGATTTATGAGTGTAATCCAATGGCTTATTTAATCGAACAAGCAGGAGGGAAAGCAAGCGATGGTTTAAATAGAATATTAGATTTACCAGTTACTTCCTTACATCAACGCTCACCTATATTTATTGGCTCTAAAGCCATGGTTGAACAAGCAGAAGGTTTTATGGCAGAATTTTCGCCAGTAACACCTATTGTTTAAACCAAACTAGATTCATAGCCGCTATCTGCGGGTAAATCTTTTTGTTCGGCAGCTGCGACCGCTAATTGGTCGCAGCGTTCGTTTTCGGGGTGTCCGGCATGCCCTTTTATCCAATGAAACTTAACTTGATGTTTGTCGTATATTTTCAAAAAGCGTAACCACAAATCTTTATTTTTCTTGTCTTTAAAATCTTTCTTGACCCAATTAAATACCCAACCTTTTTCGATTGCTTCTACAACATATTTTGAATCCGAATAGACATGTATAATGGCTTTTTCTTTTTTTATTTCTTCTAATCCAATAATTACGGCTAATAATTCCATGCGATTATTAGTAGTCAGTCTAAAACCTCCAGCCATTTCTTTATAATGTTGCCCCGATTTTAATACCACGCCATAACCACCATTTCCGGGGTTTCCTTTTGCTGCACCATCTGTGTACAAATAAATACTCATTTTACTTTTGTGCTTTAGAAGGGTAAAAGAAACGATAAAATGGAATGGCATAGGCACACCAAACAGTAAAGGTTATGAATGCCACCAATCTGCTTAATTCAAAAGGGATTTGGGTTTTAATGTATTTTTGTTCGCCCCAACCCCATAATAAATTAAGGCTATGCAATATAGATACAATCAATAAGTATTTAAATTCTTTGAAATTAAAGCTGCATAAATAAGCACTAAAAATAAAAAAGGGGAATAAATACCTTTCGTGCATTTCTGGTAAAAACATAAAATAAGAAAAGCAAAAGAATGCAAAAATGCGAAAGATTTGTTCTGGAGATTTATGTTTTGATAAAAGGCTTAATAACCAAGTATAGATAATGGTAAATAAACCATAAGCTAGCCATTTTCTGCTAATCAATCCTAGCACCAAAATATTGTTTGGAGGAAATAATAATTTTAATTTCAATTGAAAATCGGCCCATAATGCCCAATAAATATTAAAGGCATTAACCGAAATAAAATTATATCTACCGGCTGCGGTAAGGTGTGGATTGATTGAATCCATTGGGTTTGGAGCCCATAGTATAAATGGTAAATTAGGAAGCAGGAATACAATGGCAAATAATAAAAGCGCTTTGAATTTATCGATCCATTTGCTTTCCGCAACAATTAAAAGCAATCCAAAAAGAGGTAAAAATAAAAGTGTTTGAGATTTTAAACTCAGCGATAGGCCTAAATAAAATGCCGACCAATAAATTTTTTTATCAATCAAAGCATACAAACTACAAAAAATAAGGATGGCATAAATGATATCAATTTGCCCCCAACCATAAGCATTTAATAGCGTTACAGGAGAAATTAGCATCAATAGTAAGAATATTTTTTGCTTACTGATTTTATAAAACTTGTGTAAGAAAACAAGCTCTACTATTAAATTAAAACTTTTTAAAAAGCTATCAAAAAAGTGGGTATGAATAGGCCATTGAAAGAAATTAAATAAGTGACCAATGGCGCCAACCACATATAAATAAAGAGGAGGGTAATCACATTCAAATCGGTCTACTTGAATAGAATAAATATTATTAAAGCCAAATTGTACAATTCTGTCGGCCCAATTTTCGAAAAAATCAAAATCGCTGTTATGGCCATCTGTTAGAAAAAGGATCATTCTTGCTAAAATAGAAAGGCCAATGAGCATTTTCCAGCCTAGCTGATTTGCAAAAATACTTGCCGAATACTGCTTGAATTTGGTATTGAAAATTTCGAACATCCTCAAAAATATCAATTCATTTGTAACAGAACAGATTTTTTCATTAATTATTGCGAAAATAGGCAGAGAATGCTACATTTGTGCTCCAATTAGCAATAATTAGAAATGGTGGTTGTAGCTCAGTTGGTTAGAGCATCGGTTTGTGGTACCGAGGGTCGTGGGTTCGAGCCCCATCATCC
>CAJBBN010000051.1 GCA_903951325.1 uncultured bacterium | reverse complement strand
GGATTCGAACCGCTGTAGAAGGTTTTGCAGACCTCTGCCTAGCCACTCGGCCACTCGACCTTTTTTTAGCGTCTGCAAATGTAGTAAAATTATATTTGAACACAAGAATTTATCGGTTTTTTAAGCTAATCAGCTATTAAACAATAGTTCTTTTATACTCTGAGCAAATTACCGCAGTTGCTATGGCAACATTCAGGCTTTCTGCCCCTCCAAATGCCGGAATGGTGATTGGATTGGAAATATAGGGTATCAAATCAGTAGAAATGCCCTGAGACTCACTGCCCATTAATATAAAGCCTCCTTTTTGCCATTGCTGCTGAAATATATTTTCTCCTTTTAATAAAGCGCCATAAACCGGCAAATGGCTGTGTTTTGCAAAAAAATCGGGTAAATGTTGGATGCTAACAGCAACCCTTGCAATGGAACCCATGGTTGCTTGTACCACCTTTGGATTAAAGATTTCAACACAATTTTCGGAGCAAACAATGTTTTTAAAGCCAAACCAATCTGCAATTCTAATGATTGTACCTAAATTTCCAGGGTCTTTGATATCGTCTAAAACCAAAGTCATTTGATTGTCAAAATCAATCATATCAAGGTTTTCGGGTTTATTTTTTGGCATTTTAACAATAGCCAAAACATCCGATGCCGATTTGAGCATAGATATTCGCTCCATTTCTGACTCAGAAACTAAGCCTATTTCTATATTTTTCGATACCTTTGAAAGCAAAGAAGATAACCATTGCACTTTATTTTCGGTGCAGTAAATTTGGTCTATAATAAATGCAGAATCGATGATTTCGGCTACCAATTTATCTCCTTCGACTAAGAATAACTGGTATTCTTGTCGATATTTTTTTTGATGGATAGACTTTATAAAACTGATTTGTGCTTTTGAAATCATTGAATAAAATTACTTTTCGAAATACAATAATACTCATTTCTATTGTTTTGTTAGCAAGTAGCTGCAGCAGTACGCGTAATTTTACGGATGGACAAAGCTTATTAAAGAATTACCAAATTAAAGGGGTAGACGCTACCTTAAAAGAGAAAATCACCCCATTTATACGCCAAAAACCAAATAAAAAGCTATTTGGTATCAGTAAAGTAAGTTTACACCTCCACCAACTTTTTGACCGCAAAAAACCTACAAAACTTAGTAATTGGATTATCAATAATTTAGGGGAGCCACCTGTAATTTACGACAGTACGCTGGCTCGCATTTCTGTTATACAAATTCAACAATTATTATTGAACAATGGTTACTTTTTAGCTAAAGTAAAATACGAAGATACTACTCGGCATAAAAAAACCAATGTAATTTATACCATTGAACCAAATCAGGCATATCACGTTAGAAATATTCAATATACCATTAAGGATAGCATTGTAAAATCAATTTATTTTTACAAATTAAACGAATCGAATTTAAAAATCGGAATGCAATTCGATCAAGCGGCATTAGCCAACGAAAGAGATAGAATAACGAAAGATTTAAGAAACTTTGGTTATTATTTTTTCAACAGAGAATACATTCATTTCGATATTGATACCTCATTAAAATCGCATCAATTAGATATTAATGTAATTATTGAAAACCCTGAAAAAACCAATAAACATCAGTCTTTTAAGCTAAAAAATATTGAAACAACCATTATTTCAGATAATTTAAAAGACAGTTTATTAACCGATACTATTGTATTAAATAATATTAATTTTATTCATACTAAAAATAAAATTCAAGCGAAAATTTTGCGCAGAATGTTGTTTTTAGAACAAGGAAAAAAATTCAAGGAAGACGATTTGGTACTTTCTTATAACCGTTTAGGAGATTTAGGAATTTTCAAATATATTAATATTGATTTTGAAAAAGACAGCATCGATAGCACGCAACTAAATGCGAACGTCCAATTAAGCTTAGCTAAAAAACAAAGTACCAATACCGAATTAGAAGGATATGTCGCTTCCGAGAATGTGGGTACCTCGGCCAATTTTATTTACAGTAATCGAAATATTTTTAAAGGTGCCGAAGTATTTGAATTTAAAATAAGAGCCGGTTTAGAAACCCAAGCCTTTGTAGATGCAAACCAATCGAGCATTCCAGTATTCAATAGCCGCGAAACAAATACCTCAGCAAGTTTAACTTTTCCTGGATTTATTTTCTTTCGAGACAAACCAACTTATGTTCTTTTTTCAAACCCAAAATCACGCATTGGCTTAAACTACATTAGCGAAAACAGACCAGAATACAGTAGAAGAACTTTAAACAGCAGCTTTAGTTACGAGTGGAAACAAAACAACTATGTCAGTCATTCATTTGCACCAATGACTATTAATTTTGTCAACTCCTTTTTATCTACAGAAGCTAACAACTTATTAGATAGCCTAAATAATATTTATTTAAGAGAAAGCTTTGAACCGCATATTACGCTAGGTATGCGCTATTCATTGGTCGTCAGCAACCAGCAACTCAATCAATTCAAAAAAAATTATTACTATATTAAATTCAACCTAGAGGTAATGGGTACGGGTTTATATGCTGCAAGCAAATTGCTAAGTAATCAAAAAAATAATTTAAACCAATATGAATTTTTCAATCTCCCCTATTATAATTTTACGCGACCAGAAATTGACGCCAGGTATTTTAGCAATTTTAGCACTAGAAGCCAAATCGTTTATCGATTTAATACAGGTATAGGTTTTGCTTATTGGAATTCAAAAGTATTACCTTTTGAAAGACAGTTTTTTACTGGTGGCGCAAACAGTATTAGGGCATTTAGAGCTAGGTCTGTTGGGCCTGGAGGCTACAGAAACATTGACCTGTCTTCTTTAAATTTAGACCAAACAGGAAATTTTAAAATCGAAGGAAATATAGAATACCGATTCGATATTTTAGAAAGATTTATTGGCGCAAAATTAAAAGGCGCTAGTTTTATAGACTTTGGTAATGTTTGGGATATTCAAAAAAACGCCAACGAATTAGAAGGATTTAAAACGAGTACATTTTATAAAGAATTGGCCATTGGCACAGGAGTTGGATTAAGACTAGACTACCGCTTCTTATTATTCCGATTCGACCTTGGTTTAAAATTAAGAGACCCTCGATTCGAAAATGCCGATAGATGGGTGATCGAACAATTCAATAATAATATATGGAAAGAAGCTAACAATTATAACTTCTTTAATTTTAATTTTGGAATTGGTTATCCTTTCTAAAATGCTTTAAAATATGGAATGATAGGCCGAGCTCATTAAATTAATGAAGGCCGAAAAATCGATTCCCTGTGTCACAAAAAATAACACAAAAAAGAGTATCAATAAAATCATCAATATTCTTTTTATAATTAAAGCAATGACCACAATAGCAATGGGAATAACGATGAGTAACCATAAAGGAATTGGAATTACAAAACCTGCTAGAATATAATATAAATGATAATTGGCTGTGTTTGCTGTTTCGTGTTTAATAAATAAGACATTGCTTTTCATATCTTCTGGTAAAGCAGCAGTACCATTTTTAAAATCAATTTTTTCTACAAAACCATTTATCACAAACTCATATTTACCCTCAATGCTTTTATCAATATTGGCATCTTTTAATTCTGCAACAATTTTTAATTGCGTTTCACCATTATGAGTTAATCTAGTTAAACTAAAATCTTGAATTGGAAATAATTCTGATAAGTTAAAATAAACGGTTTGTTGCGCTTGCAACTGAATTGTTATACAAAAAGTGATCAGAAATAATAAAATAATACGCATATTTATATGGATTGATTTGACAAAAATGAAAAAAATATTGGGATTTTGCCTCATCCTTTTAAATCTTGCCTTTTCGGGCTATACTCAGGATATTTTAGATTTTAAGCCTTATGATACCCAAAAAGCAGCCATCGTAATAATAGAGAACGGTAAAACGCTTAAAGCTCCTTTTGCGGGCGGAATTGACGCTGCTCAATTTGCTAGTTGCGATATCAATTTAGATGGTAAAAAAGATATCGTTGTGCATGATCGAGAGGGTTCCAAACTTTCATGTTTTCTCAATATTGGAGGAGCAAACGAAATAAATTATCAATACGATATTCGTTACAATAATCGATTTCCTGTAATTGGCGAATGGATGTTAATGATGGATTATGATGGTGACGGTAAAGAAGATTTATTTTGTGATAGAAATGGTGGCATTGCATGTTACCAAAATATTTCCACCGATTCTTTAGGTTTAAAATTTAAATTAATTATAGATCAAATTTTATTTAGTACTACGCAATTTACCATAGCCATAGGCGTACCATCTAACGACATACCAAGTATTGCAGATGTTGACGGAGATGGTGACTTAGACATTTTAAGATTTGGCGCTGCAACTATTACACCAGGTGAACCGATTGAATGGTTTAAAAATTTAACGGTTGAAAAAACAGGTGTGGCAGGTATTGATACATTTGTGATTTGGAAAAGATGTTGGGGTAGATTTATTGAAGACAATAATGGTTGTACCATTCTGCTAAATTATGCCGGCACGCCTTGTAGCACAGGCAATAAAGTAGAAGTGCAATTGAGCCTTTCTGAATACCAAGCTAATTTAAATTTAGCGAATAAAAGCAATAGACATGCGGGTTCTACCTGTTTAGTTTTTGACTTTACAGGCGATGGTAAAAATGATATATTAATTGGCGATGCTGGCTGCAACCAAATGTATTTAGCCATTAATGGTAGCGATAATACCAATGCCATCATGAATCAAGTTGTTACAAACTTCCCGAGTAGCTTACCCATTAACTTTGCCACCTTTCCTGCTGCATTTTTAATGGATGTAAATAACGATGGCTTAAAAGATCTAATTGCTTGTCCTAATACGCCTAATGCTAGCGAGAACTTTCAAAATGTATACTTGTATTTGAATCGAGGAAATGCAACGGTACCCTATTTTGTTTTCGATAATGCACGCTTTTTAGCAGAAGAACAAATTGACATTGGGGAAGGTGCTTGTCCAAGTTTTGTTGATTATAACCAAGATGGTTTAATAGATATCATGATCGGTAGCACTGGCTATTACCAAAGCAACGGAAGCTATAAAAGTGGCCTTACTTTATATCAAAATATTGGCACTAAAACAATACCAAAATATGAGCTACAAACCCGCGATTATGCTGGATTTTCGAGCATTGGCATTCAAAAGTTTTCGCCAGTATTTTTTGATGCAGACGCAGATGGCGACATCGATATGATTACAGGTAGTAGCGATGGTAATTTTTATTATTTTAATAATAGCGCGGGTGTTGGTCAACCATTCAATTTAAATTTCATTCCAAATACCTTTAGCAATTTAGATATTGGAAATAACTCCAGCCCTACTGCTTACGACCTCGATAAAGATGGCATACAAGATTTAATTTCGGGTGAAAATTTTTACAATATTAATTTCCTTAAAGGGCAGTCGAATAGCCTACCTGCTTATGTTTTAGCTACGGATTCGCTTTATAAAATTAATTTAGGTAACCTATTTTTATATCCAAGCGGTAGAGCTTCGGTTGCAATCAAAAAGTTATTTACAAATGACCGTGATCGATTTATTTTTAGCGATGCCAATGGTTATGTTTACTGTTTAGATAGTTTATATACCAATCCCAATCAATCAAATGTAAAAATTACAAATTTGGTAGATCTGATGCAAGGTGTTTATTCTTATGCAAATGGCGGTTTTAAAATCGATTTAGCGGATATAGATGAAGATGGAAAAGCGGAATTAATTACTGGTACTCCAAGGGGTGGTGTGGCCATTTATTGGAATGCTAGTTCGGCGCCAGTAGGAATAAATCAAATTAAAAACAACACCTTAATATCTTACCCAAATCCTTGTGAATCAATATTTTATATTGATATTCCATTAAATGAAAAATTAAATTCTTTGAATGTGACAGACCTCATGGGCATTAAAAAAGATATCCCTTTTAGCCTACTAAACAATCAAATTAAACTAGAAATTAGTAGCTTAGTACCTGGTTTTTATGTAGTAGCTATACAAATAAATCAACAACATTACAGTTCCAAGTTTATCAAAAAATAAATGAAAAAAATATTATTCATTGTTTGTTATTTTTTAGTTAACACAACATTTGCACAAAATTTTTCAGGAGGTTTTATTCCCTACCCAAATACGATTCCAGTAAATCAAAATAATAAAAATATTAGTATGCCTTTTGCTGGAGGCTTTGATGTACCGCAGTTTTCGGCATGCGATTTAGATTTTGATGGTAAAAAAGATTTAGTGGTATTTGACAGAGAAGGTGGAAAGATTAGTTGCTTTTTAAATAAAGGTATTGCTGGGCAAATTGCTTATGAATATGCACCTCAATATGCTTTAAAATTTCCTAAAAAACTCACAGAATGGGTGCTTTTGGTCGATTATAATGGAGATGGAAAAGAAGATATATTTGCAGCCATTCCAGGTGGAGTTAAAATTTATAAGAATACTTCATCGATTCAGAATGGAATTTCTTTCGAATTAGTTAACGGAGATGTACAAGCCGACTTTGGTTCTTTTGTGACAAGGCTTTACAGCGGCCCTGCAGACATCCCAGCTATTTTAGATGTAGATGATGATGGCGATGTAGATATCTTAAGCATGGAGCTAGGAATAGATACAGCAGGCGATGGAATTTACATGTACAAAAACATGTCGATGGAAACCTATGGTGTAAAGGATTCCGTTAATAATTTTATAGTACACAAAAGATGCTGGGGAAGGTTTAGAGAATCCTATCAAAACTGTAATGTGTCTTTACAATACCAAAGTGGACCTTGTGCTACTGGTAATCGATATATCCCAGAATTCTCCAAAGCAGAATTCGAAACTTTGGTTAGCAATAAATTAAATGGCGGACAACATTCCGGTTCAACCTTATTGGTATTTGATTCAAATGGAGATGGTAAAAATGATTTACTGATTGGTGATATTGGTTGCAATAATATGTACTTATTGGTAAATAACGAAAGTAATTCAAACCCAATATTCACGCAGTTCTTTAGGTATTACCCAGCAACAGACCCAATACTCGTAGAAAATTTTCCTGCCGCATTTTTCATAGATGTTAACAATGACAATAAAAGAGATTTAATTGCTGTTCCAAATACGACTGGTAATGCCGATAACTTTGAAAACATTAAATTATATCTAAATCAAGGAACTGATGCTGCTCCTGATTTTGAGTTGACGACTCAAGCATTTTTAGAAGAAGAAATGATAGAAGTTGGAGAAGGCTCCCACCCTGTTTTTGTAGATTTTGACCAAAACGGATTGATGGATTTAGTAGTCAGTACCACCGGATATTTTCAAAGTAATGCTACTTATAAAGCTGGTTTAACTGCTTATAAAAATGTTGGAACTATTAATAGCCCTGCATTTGAGCTTGTGAGTAGAGACATGTGGTCTTTGTCTAGTTTAAATATTTCAAATATGGTTCCTACTTTTGGAGATGTAGATTTAGACAACGATTTAGACATGATTACTGGTGCTAACGATGGTACCTTTTATTTTTTTGAAAATACAGCAGGTGCAAATAATCCATTTCAATTTAATTTTAAATCCAATTATTTAACGGGTTTAGACATAGGTAATTTATCTACCCCATTTTTAAATACCAGCTTAAGCATGAGCCCAAACTCAAGACTAGCAATGATTTCGGGCGAAAGATTTGACAATATTAATTACTGGCAGGATACTTCAAATACGGCAGAACCTAAATTTAAATTAATTAGCGACTCCCTGATTAAAATTAACATGAGAGCAGTTTCAGGATTTCCAA
Source organism: uncultured bacterium (assembly GCA_903951325.1). Lineage (GTDB taxonomy): Bacteria > Bacteroidota > Bacteroidia > Sphingobacteriales > Sphingobacteriaceae > CAIKLP01. Next base: position 9,207 of record CAJBBN010000051.1, on the reverse strand, counting down.
GTGGAAGAACAACAGCAGTTATTCATAAATTATTTAATAGCGACCAAGAGCGATTAGTAGTATCAAATGCCAATGGTAAAGTTTATATTTTCAACCATATCGATAAATTAATGATGTCGGTTGGACCTGCTGTAATAGATTCTATTAATTTAATGCAAGGCCAATATACTTTAAGTAATGGAGGTTTTGGTATTACCATGGCCGATATAGACGGTGACAACAAGCCAGAGCTATTGGCGGGCAATCCTCAGGGTGGTTTAGTATTGTTTAAAAATCAAATAACTCCCGATGGTATTAAACAAACTCAACTTAGCCAATCGACTGTCAAATATTACCCCAATCCTACTAGCCATCTGCTGCAGTTACAAAGTATAACAAATAATAAAATAAAGGCTTGTACCTTGATGAATCAATTGGGTCAATCAATCATCCAACAAAACATAGATGCGTTTGCTGGCGAATTGAATGTAAGTTCAATTCCTAATGGCGTTTATATTTTAAAAATTACGACAGCCAATGGAATTCAATTTGAAAAAATAATTAAGCAGTAAATTATTTTTTGAAAGGATTTTGATAGGCAGGATTGTGCGTAAAAGCAGTATCCGTCAAAGTTTTTAGGAAAGCAATAACTTGTTGTTTTTCGGTGCTTGTTAACCCCAAACCACCATACTGCTCAAGCCTTTCGGGCGATTTAGTAAAATTAATATCCAAATTGGCATTTTGCTTAATTCCTGAACTGTAAAAATCCATCACATCGGCTAGAGTCGCAAATCGACCATCGTGCATGTAAGGCCCTGTTAACTCAATATTTCGTAATGTTGGCACTTTAAACTTTCCATCGTCTGTTGCTTTTTTGGTTACAAATGATAGTCCTTTTCCAATCATTTCTTGATCAGTAAGCAAACCATTATTTCTAAAAATAGTATCTAAATTATGGGCAAGCAAAGTGCCATTTGCTCCATGACAATGAAAACATTGGCCTCTTTCGGTAAAGAAAATTCTAAAGCCAGCATATTCTTCTGCGGTAAATGCTTGTTCTTGTATTTCGTAAAACTTATCGTAAGTAGATTGATTCGAAACTATAATTCTTTCGAATTGCGAAATGGCTTTGCCAATCATCTCTGGCGTTACATTTGCGCTGCCAAATGCTTTTTTAAATAAAGGTGCATAGGTTTTAGAATGGGTTAATTTTGCAGCCACATTTTCACTTGTTTCGTGCATTTCTAATGGGTTATTTATAGGCCCTAAAGCTTGCTCCTCCAAGCTTCCGGCACGACCATTCCAAAAGAATTTTCTTTGCCAAGCTAGGTTAATTAATGCCATTGCATTGACATCACCAGTAGCGCCAGCAACCCCTACGCTGTATTTTTTATTTTCAGCAAATGAACTTGTAATGTTATGACAACTTGCACAACTAATGGTACTATCACTTGACAAAATTGGATCGTAAAACAACATTCTCCCCAAGTTTACGCCAGACTTTGTCAAAGGATTATTGGTTGGCGATATTAATTGCGGAAAATAAGGAGGCGTTTGAAAATTGTATGTATCGTCTGGAGCAGTAGTATGCTCTTCACATGCCTGCATAATTAGCATAGCCGATAATAACAATATTCCAATTACCGCAAACTTTTTCATCCTTATTTAAGTGTAAAAACACCTACCCCGTTTTGTTTAAACAACAATTGCTTTTTTTGGTCTTCCATCATATAACCATAACCGTCGTTCAAATTAATTTTATTGATGCCGTTAAACCATTGCTCCATGTTCACTTGCATAGTTATGCTTTGGTCGTTATCATTAACAGTTAAATCTAATGGAAATTCGTTGTAAAATTGATTAGGCGTAACGCCTAAGTGGATAGCATAACCTACGGTATCGCTTTTCGTATTTTGAAAAACGCCTTCCATCATCATAAAATGATAGCCACCACCTAATGTATAGGGCCATTCCATAGCATTGTTTTCAGAATTATTGGGCAAACCAAAAGGAAAAGTATTTCTAGCAGAATCGACACCAAAAATAAAAGACATTTTAGTGTACTTTCCGTTTGGAATATTTGCTAAAGTATAATTTTGATAATTAGTATTTTGTTCCATAGGGTTAATTAATTTAACCATATTCACATCATACTTTGCTCCATTATTTTGGTAAAGTGTTAATTTAGAAATATAGTATTTTAAATTTTTGATATTAAATTTATTCCCTGTGGTGGTAGTATAAATTAATTGATTGCTTTCTAAAATCTGTAAAGTAGCATCTTGGAAAGTATGCACAAAATTTACTTTTAAAGAACCAGTTGAATCTTGGTTATCCCAAGTACAACCCATCAAACTCAAAAACAATAAAACGAATACTAATTGAAGTTTCATGACATGCTATTTTTATCAAATTTAAGTTAAAATAAATAGTTTTGAGGTTATTTTAAGCGTATTTATATTGATGTGAATAAAAAACAAAAAAAGCTCCATTTGGTTCATTTAATTATGAATATTTTTAGTTTTTAATACAAAACATGGCTAGGGCAAGATTAAACAGTAGTAATACACCAGAAGAGGAGCTTCCAAAAGCAAAAATCAACAAAGAATCGTTGAAAAGCGTGAAAGTTTTATTAAAATACCTTTACCCACATCGCAAGAAGTTTTTGATTGGTATTTTCTTCCTCATTTTATCGAGTGTTGCCTCTTTGGCCTTTCCAAAAGCCATGGGAATGCTCATCGATGGCGCAACTAAAGGTATTGGCAACATTAACGAAATCGCGCTAATACTGATGAGTGTATTATTAATTCAGGCTACCTTTTCCTTTTTTAGGGTAATCTGGTTTGTCGAAGTATCCGAAAGGTCTTTGGCTGATTTAAGAAAAGACACCTATTTTAAATTGGTTACCCTACCCATGACATTCTTCTCTCAAAGAAGAGTGGGCGAACTGAATTCCAGAATCTCGGCAGATTTAGCGCAAATACAAGATAGTATTACCGGCACCATCGCCGAACTGTTAAGGCAAATCATTGTATTTATTGGCGGGATTATTGCCCTCAGTTTGGTATCGGGTAAATTAACTTTAATGATGCTTAGTGTATTTCCAGTATTGGTAATTGTTGCGGTTGTATTTGGAAAATTCATTAGAACCTTATCCAGAAAAGCACAAGATAAATTAGCAGAATCTAATGTGGTAGTGGAAGAAACCCTTCAAGGCATTGCCAATGTGAAAGCATTTGTCAACGAAAGTTATGAAACCAATCGCTATGCCAATTCGGTAGACCAGGTTGTTTTATTGGCTTTAAAAGGAGCAAAATATAGAGGCGCCTTTGCATCTTTTATAATTTTTTGTTTGTTTGGATCTATAGTAGCCGTTGTTTGGTATGGTGCTACCTTAGTGCAAATTGGCGAAATTACCGTTGGCCAACTTACTTCCTTTATTTTGTATTCAACTTTTGTAGGTGCTGCCATGGGCAGTTTTGCAGAGCTTTATGCGCAACTACAAAAAATTGTAGGTGCCAGTGAAAGAGTGGTCGAATTACTGAATGAAGCGAACGAAGATTTACCTTTGGTAAAAGATGCTCATCAAATTGATAAAAAAATTGTCGGTTCGCTTAAATTCGAAAAACTAAGTTTTAATTATCCTTCTAGAAAAGAAATTAAAGTATTAGATGAAATTTCTTTTGAAGCTAAAATAGGCGAAAGGGTTGCTATTGTTGGGCCTAGCGGTGCAGGAAAATCTACCATAGCCTCTATGATCCTAAGATTCTACGAACCCGATGCTGGTGTTTTATTATTCGACAATCAGCCAGCTAGCTCTTACTCTTTAACAGATATTCGAAATCAAGTGGCCATTGTTCCGCAAGATGTTTTATTATTTGGTGGAAGCATCGAAGAAAATATTGCTTACGGAAAAATAAATGCAAGTAAAGCAGAAATTATTTTAGCCGCGCAAAGAGCCAATGCAGATCAATTTATTCAAGGATTTCCAGAAGGCTACCAAACCATTGTAGGCGAACGCGGGGTTAAATTATCGGGTGGTCAAAGACAACGAATAGCCATTGCTAGAGCATTACTAAAAAATCCTGCGATCTTAATTTTAGATGAAGCAACTAGTTCGCTCGATTCCGAATCAGAAAGATTAGTACAGGAAGCTTTAGAAGAGCTCATGAAGGGCAGAACTTCGATTATCATTGCCCATCGTTTATCGACCATTAGAGAGGCCGATAGAATAGTTGTAATAGATAACGGTAAGGTAATAGAGAATGGCAGCCACGAAGCGCTTATGCAGTCGGAAGGCGGTTTGTATAAATACTTAAGTCAACTTCAAACAGAAAAACAATAAATGAATTTTACCAGTTGGGGTGCCGCAGAACAAGTTACCGGTAGCATGCATTTAATCGAATTGCAAGATGGCTACCGCGTGCTCATAGATTGCGGTTTAGATTATGAAAAAGATAGGTCGAGTGTAGAAAACGAATTGTTTCCATTTGAACCCAGTAGCATCGATTTAGTTATTTTAACACATGCTCATATTGATCATTCGGGTAATTTACCTACGCTGGTAAAAAACGGATACAATGGTCAAATCCTTTGTACATCGGCAACTGCAGACCTTTGTCAGATTTTATTAACCGACTCGGTGAATGTTTTTTTAGCTAAAAACAAAGACAACAAAAAAAACCGTCGAGGTAAAAATGAATTCAAACACGCCCCACTCTATTTGCATAAACATGTAATGGATACAATGGATCGTTTTTTTTGTGTGCCATTTCATAAAAAATTTGAAGCACGCGCAAACTTAAGTATCACCTTAATACCAGCCGGTCATTTATTAGGCGCAGCGGCTATTTTATTAGAAATACAAGAAGAAGATAGTCTAAAAAGAGTAGTGTTTTCGGGAGATATAGGCCGTTACAACTATCCTATTTTAGCCGATCCAGAAACCATACCCGATGTAGATTATTTAATTTGTGAATCCACTTATGGCGGCAGATTACACTCAAAAGATAAAACAGTAGAAGAAGTATTAATAGAAAATATCAAACACAGTTGCATTGATACACCAGGTCGCTTAATTATTCCTGCTTTTAGTATTGGCAGAACACAGGCATTGGTTTATAGTATCAATAAAATATTTGCTGCTAAAAAACTTCCTCCAATTAAAGTTTTTGTCGATAGTCCACTAGGAATGGCTGGAACAGACATCTACCGCAAACACCATCATTTATTGAATGATAGCGCAAAAGCCTTTTACCAAAGTAATGGCGATCAATTTACTTTTGATTCTTTAGATTATATAGAAACTTTAAAAGAAAGCAAGCAAATATCGGATTATTTCGAACCTTGTATCATTATTTCTTCTGCAGGTATGTTAGAAGGCGGTCGAATTCAAGATCATCTTTATTTTAATTTACAAAACTATTATTGCACCATTTTATTTATTGGCTATTGTTCCAAAGGTACTTTAGGCAGGAAATTACTCGATGGCATTCCTATGGTTAAAATATATGGCCGAGAACTCTATGTATTTGCGAGTATCAAACAAACCGACCTCTTAGCGCCCATGCCGATCAAGATGGCTTATTAAATTTTATCATGGCCACGCCGCCAAGTAAATTAAAAAAAGTATTTTTGGTGCATGGCGAAAAATCATCGATGCAGCAATTAGCCGCTGTATTAAATGAAAAAGAATACCAAGTTTGCATTCCGCAAAAAGGAAAGCAATTTATTTTATAAACAAGCTCATGAAAACTTTTAAAAAATATTTCGAATTACCAACCAATCCAGATCAAGTGTATTTAGCCCTTACCAACCCTATTACCATTCAGTTGTGGTCTGGTGCAGAAGCGCAAATGAATACCGAAGTAGGCAGCGAATTCTCGCTTTTTGATGGAGATATTTGTGGTAAGAACTTGGAATTTGAAGAAAACAAAAAAATCGTACAAAATTGGTATTTCGAGGGCGAACCCGAAGAATCTATCGTGACTTTTAAATTACACCCAGGCAAAAGACCCGACTCCACCTCTATTGAACTCAGTCAAACTAATATTCCAGACGAAGCATTTGAAGATATGATTGATGGTTGGAATGATATTTACTTTGCATCATTGGAAGAATTTTTTGAAGAAGAAGAATAATGGAAAGCCAAGCTAACAATCCATTACACGGCATTACACTCGCACAAATACTCGAATTTTTAGTGGCAAATTATGGTTGGGAATACCTCGACGAAGCCATTCGTGTCAATTGTTTTAAACACGACCCAAGCATAAAATCATCTTTAACCTTTTTGCGTAAAACACCTTGGGCAAGAGCCAAAGTAGAAGCGCTTTACATCAAATTAAAGAAATAGATTATAACTGATGAACCACTAAGCCACAAGGCAATTTGGGTTCAAACCAAGTGGATTTAGGTGGCATTACAGATCCTGCATCCGAAACAGCCACCAACTCTTCAATAGAGGTTGGAAATAAAATAAAAGCAGCAACACTTTCTCCGGCATCTATACTTTTAGTAATTTCTAAAATGGGCACAATGCCGCCCACAAAAGAAATCCGTGGATCTCTTCTAGGATTTGTTATTCCCAAAATGGGATGTAATATTTGCGTTTGCAATATACTCACATCTAATAAATCGATAGGCTCTGTAAGGGTAGTATCTACTTGCTTTGGGCTAATTTTATACCAAGTATGATCGAGGTATAATTTAAAGTCACGAGCGTGCATCGGCTTTGCCGAATCACTTAAAATTACCTCAAAATTTTCAGCAAGTTTTGCAAGAAATTCGCTATTGCTTAAGCCATTTAAATCTTTTAAGACACGCTGAAATTCGAAAATTTGTAACTCTTCAAAACTAAAATAAATGGTACTAAAGAAATTGTATTCTTCTCGACCATGGTGTTTGAAATTATTTTTTCGTTTTTGTGTGCCTGCAAGAGCAGCAGCAGCCGCACGATGGTGACCATCGGCAATATAAGTGGCCTCAAACTTTTTAAATTCGGCAATAAGTTCTTGAATCATTTGCGCCGAATCGATGTGCCATAATTGATGTTGCTGATCGTTGGCATGGTAATCAAAATCTGGTGATGCAGCCATTACCTGATTCAATATTTCTTTAATTTTTGAACTTCCTTGGTAAGTCACCAAAACTGGATTGGCATCGATGCCCGTATTATCTAAATATTCAATTAAATCTTTTTCTCTTTCGGTACGGGTAAGCTCGTGTTTTTTTAAGGAATTATTTAAGTAGTCGTCTATAGAGGTTAAACACCAAATGCCTTGTTGCCATTGGCCCCTATTGAATGTGCGATAAGCATAAATACTTTCCGATGGATCGCTTTGCAAAACCCCATCTTCCATAAATTCATCAAAAAACTCTTTTGCTTTTTTGAATACAATTTCTTCTCTCGAACCTTGTTGAAAAGGATTAGCAATTAAAGGTTCTATGGTATGTAAAAATGAAATAGGATTATTTTCTAAAATTTGTTTGGCTGCTAGCGTATAAAAAGTATCAAAAGGTTTAGCAACCACTTGTTCCACTAAATCTTTTCGGGGTCTAATACCTTTGAAAGCTTTTATATTTGCCATTGTTATTTGTTAAAGAAATCAATAATCAAACTCGCTAACTCCACACCAATACGCTCTTGCGCTTCGTTGGTTGCAGCGCCAATATGTGGTGTTAAAGAAATTTTAGGATGATGTAAAATGGCAGTAGAGGGTGTTGGTTCGTTATCAAAAACATCTAATCCGGCAAATGCTATTTGTTGATTATCTAAGGCAGCTAATAAAGCTGTTTCATCAATCACCCCACCCCTTGCACAATTCACAATAGCTGCGCCTTTTTTCATCATGGCAAATTCTGCGGCACCTATTACAGGCTTACCATCTATTGCTGGCACATGTAAGGTAATAAAATCGGCTCTTTGAAGCAATAAGGACTTACTAGCCACTTGAACAGTTAATGGTAAAGTAATGTCACCAGAAAAACGCATTTCTACGGTAGGATTAAATTCAAATAAATCGTAGGCAAGCACATCCATACCTAAACCAAATGCAATTTTAGCCACTTCTCTTCCTATGCGACCAAAACCTAAAATGCCAATGGTTTTACCTTTTAATTCAAGGCCTTTTGCATATTGTTTTTTCAAATCATTGAATTGCGAATCTCCATGCAAAGGCATAGCCCTGTTGGCTTGCGCTAAAAAACGAACACCAGAAAATAAATGGGCAAAAACTAATTCTGCAACAGAAATTGAAGATGCAGCTGGTGTATTAATGACTGTTTTTCCAACAGATTTTGCGTAGTCTACATCTATATTATCCATCCCTACTCCACCTCTACCAATCAATTTTAAATTAGGACAAGCATCTATTAATTCTTTGCGAATTTTGGTTGCCGAACGAACCGTAATGGCATCGTATTGATTTAATTTTGAAAGCAATTGATCTTGTGGAATTGTCTCTGTATCTACTGTAAAACCAGCATCTTCGAGCATTTTTTTGCCAATTGGATCAATCCCATCATTCGCTAATATTTTCATCTTCTTATTTTTTTAAAGCTTCAAAATTTTTCATGGTATCTACTAAAACTTGAACGCTAGCTAATGGCAATGCATTATACATAGATGCCCTAAATCCTCCCACACTTCGGTGTCCTTTTAAACCAACACATCCAACCGCTTCAGCCATTTGTAAAAATTCTTTTTCGAAAGAGGCATCATTCATGACAAAACAAATATTCATTTTAGAACGATCTTCTATTGCGCAAGTACCTTTAAACATAGCGTTACGATCAATCTCGGCATAAAGTAAATTGGCCTTCTCCACATTTCTTCTTTCCATTTCTTTTACGCCACCTTGTTTTTTTAACCAACGTAAATTTAACATGGCCACATAAATGGCAAATACTGGAGGCGTATTGTACATCGATCCACCTTCAATATGAATGCGATAATCGAGCATCGATGTTATTTTTCTGTTAACTTTTCCTAAAATTTCTGACTTTAAAATGACAACTGTATTTCCTGCAGGCCCAATGTTTTTCTGTGCTCCAGCATATATTAAATCAAAATCTGCTATATTAATTTCCCTACTTAAAATATCAGAAGACATATCACAGATCATACTCACCGGAGATTTAGGGAACGATTGCATTTGCGTTCCGTAAATAGTATTATTAGAGGTACAATGAAAATACTTTGCATCTTTTGGAATTTGAAAAACTTTT
>CAJBBN010000050.1 GCA_903951325.1 uncultured bacterium | reverse complement strand
GGCACCAATTCTATATTTATAGCCTTCAATATTATTGTAAGAAAGTACATTTAATACATTTCCATAATCAATTTTTCCGATGGTGTAATGTCCTGTAAATACAGTGTAGAATGAACTTACCCCAAACTGAACGATAGGAATAGCCTTAATACTATCTATCATATTATATACATATCGATCGGTATTATTTAACTGTTCTGGACGATTGGCTTGCCAAAAAGTATCCGATTTGACTAAAGCGTCTTCCATCAAAACTACTGGCCTATCAAAAAAAGTGGTATCATGTGATTGATCTTCTTTCATTTGATAACTAGCATTGTAAATACGGGCAATTAATCCTACAAAGTTTTTAGACAAATCAGCAAAGTCAAATACCAACCTTGTTTTGCTTGGAATGCAAGCACCAGATGGCATCATAGTGATTTCTTGTTGAATTTGAATGCGCTCAATAAAATTGATATTAGCTGTTTTAGGGATGGATAAATCCAATTGTAAAATGGCAAAGGTTTTACTCTCAATCCAAATATTTCCAGTAAATAATAAATCTAAACTGTTTTTAGGTTTTACTTTGATTAAATAACATTTAGAACCGTTAACATTTACGCTATCCACTAAATAAAATTGATAAAAAATAAAAGCATTATCTGCAATAGGTGACAAAAAATCTTTACCAAAAAACCCAATCCTATTATCGTTAAAATTATAATCTTGAAGCGTATTACCTGTTAATTGCGAGGTGGCCATTCCATTACGAATACCGACTGCATTAATCTTTGAGGCTTTGACGATTTCTTTTTTTCTTTTAATTGGACTGTTTTCAAAATACACATCAGATAGATTTTCTGTATAAAAAACAGGCATATGTAAATCTCCGTCTTCACCAGCGGATATTTCTAAACTATCAAATAAAGAAGTAATAGGTCTTAGTATTTTTAGTTTGCGTAATCTCTGCGAAACATTATCTACATCCACTTGGATTTTGGTATAACTGCTGTATTCAAACTCCTTTAGATTATTCTTATTATGAAGTGACCTTTGATTTTGCGCATTTTTAATAATCGCAATGGCAGGGTTAATGCCTGCAAATACAACTACTTCTTTAATGCCTAAAGTATTTGCGCTTAATTGAAAATCAATGGTTTGATTGGTTTTATTTTTTAATCGTTTGCTTTTGCTACGATAGCCTAAACTACTGGCATTGATAGAATCAATACTGACATTGGTTTTAATGCTATAATACCCCTCAAAATCGGTGCTAATTCCAGAAAAATTTCGACTTAATTTAATGTTTGCAAATGGAATGGCTTCGTTGGTATTGGCATCGGTAACCCTTCCTTTAATATAAATATCTTGCGCATAAACTTTTGATCCGAAAAAGAAAATCGGAAAAAGCAATAACACGAAAAGATATTTTTTGAAGTTCATTTAGGCCTTTTGGTAGGTCATTTTATAATGTTGAATTCCGGCTTCATCAAATTGTTCTCCTATGGCTTCGAAACCAAATTTACTATATAAACCCATGGCCGTTAACTGCGCATGCAAATAGATTAATCCTTCAAAAGCCGATAGCTCTTGTAACATATGTTGCAAAATAGCCGAGCCTACACCCATACTTCGGAAAGTTTTTAAAATAGCAAATCGTTCTAATTTTATACCATTTGGAGTAGTTCTGTATCTGGCCGTACCAACTGGTAACCCATCGTATAATGCAATAAAATGGGTCGAAATATCCTCCTGATCGTATTCTTCTGTTTCAGAAACCATTTGCTCGATTACAAATACTTCGCGTCTGATGTTAAATGCTTGTTGCAGCATATCGGAAGTAGTGATGAGTTGAATTTGAATAGACATCTAAAATATTGTTATTTTTAACCCAAAGTTAATTAATAATAGCTGCATTTTAGCGAAATTTAAAGAATTTCCATCTGTAAAAATGAATATGAAAAAACACAGTTTGATTTTGATAATGCTCTTATTTGCCTGCACAACTATACAATCCCTGGCACAAAGTTATACCCTGAGTGGTTATGTAAAGGAAGAAAGTTCGGGCGAATTATTGATTGGCGCAGGAATTTACATTCCTCAACTCAAAAATGGAATTACCACCAATAATTACGGGTATTATGCCATCAATATTCCTAGCGATACGCTCGATGTAATTTTTAGTATGGTGGGTTACAAAAAACAAGTTTTTAGAATTGCCTTAAAAAAAGATATTACCCTTAATGTGGACTTGATTTCTGGTGCTGCTATTCAAGAAATTATAGTAACAGACGATCGCATTGATAAAATTGCCGACGACCCACAAATGAGCGTCATTCGAATTCCAATTGAACAGATCAAACAAATTCCAATGTTGTTCGGCGAAAAAGATGTATTAAAAGCAATTCAACTAATGCCAGGTGTGCAAAAAGGTTCGGAAGGCAATGCAGGCTTATATGTGCGAGGTGGTGGCCCCGATCAAAATTTAATAATTTTAGATGATGCGCCGGTATATAATGCCTTTCATTTATTTGGATTTTTCTCGCTTTTTAATGGTGATGCTTTAAAAAGCATTGATTTATATAAAGGTGGATTTCCGGCAAGATTTGGTGGCAGATTATCTTCTGTTTTAGAAATGAATATGAAAGATGGCAATAAACAAGAACCCAAAGCAGATGTTGGCATTGGTT
>CAJBBN010000049.1 GCA_903951325.1 uncultured bacterium | reverse complement strand
TTTTTAAATATAATATTAAGACATTTAATTAAAATTAAGATGAAAATTAAATTTGCATTTACCTGGTTAATATTTTTAGTATTTAATATTCGAATCGTAGCTGCAATTAATTTACCCTCCATTGTACAAACAAAACAAGAGGGCTATCAAATTACTGTCCAATCTAAAGAAAGCAAATCTAAGCGCGTTTATTTAGGAAACTTCTACGGTAAGTTTAATCAGTATGTCGATAGTGTTGTATTAGACACCAATGGAAATGCTATTTTCAAGGCAAATACTAAATTAAGTTCAGGTATTTATTTTCTTCAAGACCATCGTAAAATACAATTATTAGATTTTATTGTGGCTAACGATGATCAGCAAATTGTTATTGAAGAAATTAATTACCAAACGGCTAGTTATAAAGTTCAAGGCGGCAATGAAAATTTACTTTACAGTGCTTATAACGAATTTGTAAGAAAAGCCGTGCCGGAAATTAATCAATACAGAGCAGAATTATTATCTGCAAAATCAAAAGCAGATTCTATAAAAATTCAAAGTAAAATTCAAGCTAAAACACAATCCATCGATCAATACAGAATTAACTTAATAAAAGAACAACCAAGCAGTTTATTGGCGCAATTTTTTATTGCCATGGAAAGGCCTAAACTCCCAAGTCCATTACCCAAAGCGCTTTTAAGCCAGCCTGCTCAATTAGCCTATTTTAAGATGCATTATTGGGATGGTATCAACTTTGCGAATCCAGCCTTTATTAAAACGCCTTTTTTTGAACCCAAATTAGAAGAATTTTTTAAATATTATGTATCACCAACTGTAGATTCTATTATTCCAATTGTTGATCATATGCTTGCAGATGCAAAGCCAAATGCCGACATGTATTTTTATTTATTATCTAAGTTTAGTAATAAGTTTATGAACCCGGCCTATTTAGGGCAGGACAAAGTGTTTGTTCATTTATATCAAAATTATTATTTGAAAGGCGACACCATTTTGTTAAATGCAAAAGATAAAAAAACAATCATTCAAACAGCAAATAAATTAATCGCCAATCAATTAGGCGTTAAGGCTGCTAATTTTGATTTAATTGATATGAATGGAAATCCCCAATCACTTTATTCGATAGTAGCAAATTATTCCTTTATTGTTTTTTGGGATCCTACATGCGATGTATGTCAGAAAGAATTGCCTAGAGTAGATAGTATTTACAAAGCTTCGTGGTATAAATATGGGGTAAAAATAATAACGGTTAATAACGAAGCGGCCCACGAAGGGGAGTGGCGAAAATACCTTGCGGAGCATGATTTTAAAAACTGGATTAATTTATACGAACCAGTTATTGAGCGTGAATCAAGAATTAAAAAAGGTTTGGAAGGAAATTAATTTACCTAAGAATCAAACCATCAAAAGGTACCTTGTTGGTTATTTCTTCAGTGCAATGGGCGTTCAAACTGTTATGTACGTTGCCAGTATGTTTGGTAAACAAGAACTGCATATGGAGCTTGGGAAACTTATAGCTACGGTTTTAATTATTCAACTTATTGCCATTTTAGGTGCTTGGGGTTTCGCAAAAATATCTGGGCTCATAGGAAATATTTATACCTTGTTAATTATGTTGGTGGTTTGGATTGGAATTACCACCGCTGCCTATTTTGTGGCAAACGAGTACCAATTTTATTTACTTGCCGCTGTAGTAGGCACGGTAATGGGTGGTATTCAATCTATGAGCAGATCAACCTTTGCTAAATTAATACCAGATGGAACCAAGGACCATGCTTCCTATTTTAGTTTTTATGATGTTTGTGAGAAAATGGCCACAGTGTTTGGTACCTTTGCTTTCGGATTTATTAACAATTACACCGAAAATATGCGCTCCTCTGTTTTGGCTTTGATCATATTCTTTATATTAGCGCTGTTTTTCATTGCCAGGATAGAGAACTTTAAAGAAAAGC
>CAJBBN010000048.1 GCA_903951325.1 uncultured bacterium | reverse complement strand
TTAACAGAAGGCAAAAATTTGTATACAAATTTCTGTACACAATGCCATGGCATGCAAGGAAAAGCAGATGGTGCAATTGTGCTTTCAGGCAAATTTCCAGCACCACCAGCATACGCAACTGGAATTTCTTCTAGAGGCGGAGCCATGAAAGATTTAACCGATGGAAAAATATTCCATACCATCACTTACGGCGTGAACTTAATGGGTGCGCATGCTTCACAAATAAGTCCAGCAGAAAGATGGAAAATTGTTTTATACGTTCACGAGTTACAAAAATTACAATAATATATACTGATGGCAAGTTTCGATTTAACTCAGAAATATGAATTTTCTTCTAGCACTAAACGCTGGGCGATCATCATGATTTTATTAGGCATTGCAACAGTTGCATTTGGTTTCATGTCTGGTGAAGCAGACCGTACATTCGCAAATCTTTTGTTGAATAGCTATTATATGACTGGCATTTGTGTGGCTGGTTTGTTTTTTATTGCTGTGCAATTTGTTGCGAATGCAGGTTGGTCTACCTCTTTAATTAGAGTGCCTTCTGCTTTTAGTACCGTGTTGCCTTGGGCAGGATTAATTTTAGTTGCAGTAGTTGCATCTGGTTTAGCAACTGGGCATTTGTACCAAAACTGGGCAAACCCAGCTTTAACAGATCATAATAGCCCGGAGTTTTCTGAATTAATTAGTGGTAAATCTGGCTATTTAAATACGCCTTTCTTTATGATTCGTGTTGTTGGCTTTTTATTAGTGTGGTCATTATTTATGCGTGTACTAAGAAAGTATACTTTAAACGAAGACTTAGTAGGCGGTTTAGTAAACTACAATAAGAGCATAAAAATTTCTGCCATTTTTTTAGTGGTATTTGGTTTTACTTCTGCCATTTTCGCATTTGATGTGATCATGTCTTTAGAAGCAAAATGGTTCTCGACTATGTTTGCATGGTATAACTTTGCAGCGCTATGGGTATGTGGTTTATCTACCATGGCATTAACCATTATTCTATTGAAAGAAAAAGGATATTTTGGATGGGTGAACGAAAGCCAAATGCACGATTTAGGAAAATTTATTTTCGCATTTTCAATTTTCTGGACTTATGTTTGGTTCTCTCAATTCTTGTTGATTTACTATGCCAATCTTCCAGAAGAGGCTGTTTACTTTGTAGAAAGATGGACCGATCATTACTTTATATGGTTCTGTTTAAACATACTCATTAATTTTGTTGCGCCCGTTTTAATTTTAATGTCTCGCGATGCAAAAAGAAATTTCAAAATGATGAAGATTGTTACCATTATCATTTTATGTGGTCACTGGTTAGATTATTATATGATGATTATGCCAGGTACAATGGGAGAGAAAAGTGGTTTCGGTATTATTGAAATTGGCACAACCGTTGGTTTTATCGGCACATTTGCTTATTTGATGTTAAGTTCATTGAGCAGAGTACCATTAGTTCCAAAAAATCACCCTTTCTTAAACGAAAGTTTACATCACGAAATTTAATTTATTAACGATTCAAATTGAATATCAATCATATGAATATGTCTATAGCACAGCAATTAAAATCATCAACTAAAGCAATCTTAGGGTTAGTTTTATTGACGATTTCTTCAACAGCATCTTTTGCACAAGCTACCATGCCTGCAGCAACCGATGTTGCAAGTCAAGAACTTGGAATCACTTTTTGGTTTTATGTTTTATTATTAATCGCTGCTGTTTTTGCTTTTGCGGTTGTCAATAAAACCTTAAAAGTATTAGAATTAACACAAGAATTAAATGGTAAGAAAATCAAAAATACCTACAACAATGTAAATGGTATCTTCTTTATTGTTTTCTTACTTTTATTCTTAGCCTATGTGTATGACCAATTTAATACACTTGGTAGAATGGGATTGCCGGAGTCGGCTTCGGAGCACGGTGCAATCACAGATAACTTATTTAACATTACCGCAATCATCACAGGAATTGTATTTATCATCACCCATATTTTGTTGTTTTATTTTTCATTCAAATACAAAGGGAAAGAAACAAGAAAAGCGTTCTTTTATTCGCACAACGATAAGTTAGAGTTATACTGGACCATTATTCCAGCTATTGTTTTAGCGGTAATGGTTTTATCTGGATGGAAAGCTTGGACAAATATTACTGCACCAGCACCAAAAGAAGCATTGACACTCGATGTAACCGGAAAACAGTTTGCTTGGATTGTGCGTTATCCAGGTAACGACAACACATTAGGTTCAAAAGCATTTAAATTAGTAAATGATGTTAACGAAACGGGTGTAGATTTTAATGATAAAAATGCAAAAGACGATTTATTAGTAAACGAAATTTATTTACCAGTTAACAGACCGGTTAAATTTAATTTCAATGCAAGAGATGTAATTCACTCTGCGTATATGCCACACTTTAGAGCGCAAATGAACTGTGTGCCGGGCATGCCTACTACATTTTGGTTTAAGCCAACTATCACAACCGAGCAAATGCGTTTAAAAACAAACGACCCTAAATTTGATTACCTATTATTATGTGCGAAAGTTTGTGGTAGTGCACATTATAACATGCAAGTAAAAATAGTGGTAGTGAATGATACCGAATATGCAACTTGGTTGGCTACTAAAAAGCCTTTTTATACAGAAGAAATGGCTAAACAAATTCAAGAAGCTGCAGCAAGTGTTGCCAAAGCAAAAGAAGAAAAATTAGCGTTAAATACTCACGAATAAAAAAATTAGATAGATTTTTTATGTCAGATCACACAACACATCACGAGGAGCATCACAAAGAAACATTTATTTCAAAATATGTGTTCAGTATGGACCATAAAATGATTGCTAAGCAATACCTAATTACGGGTATTATTATGGCAGTGATTGGAATGGTGCTTTCTATATTATTTAGAATTCAATTAGGATGGCCAGATGAATCTTTTCCTTTCTTAGAAAAATTATTAGGTAAATGGGCACAAGGCGGAAGAATTGATCCAGCATTCTACATGTCAATGGTAACCATTCATGGAACCATTATGGTTTTCTTTGTATTAACGGCAGGTTTAAGTGGAACATTTAGTAATTTATTAATTCCATTGCAAATAGGTGCAAGAGATATGGCATCGCCATTTATCAATATGCTTTCTTATTGGTTTTTCTTCTTGTCAAGTGTAATCATGACTTGGTCATTATTAATCGAAAGTGGTCCTGCTTCTGGTGGGTGGACAATTTACCCTCCTTTGTCGGCGATACCAAAAGCAATGCCAGGCTCAGGCTTAGGTATGACACTATGGTTAATTTCGATGGCTATATTTGTGGCATCTGCTTTAATGGGAGGTATTAATTATATCAGTACGGTTTTAAATATGCGTACTAAAGGTATGTCGATGACTAAAATGCCTTTAACAATTTGGGCGTTTTTATTAACGGCTATATTAGGCGTATTGTCTTTCCCAGTTTTATTTGCAGGAGTTATTTTATTAATTTTTGATAGGGGATTTGGAACAAGTTTTTACTTGTCAGATATTTTCATTGGTGGCGAGGCATTGCCTAATCATGGTGGAAGTCCTGTTTTATTCCAACATTTATTTTGGTTCTTAGGTCACCCAGAGGTATACATTATTATTATGCCAGCATTGGGTATCAGTTCAGAGATTATTGCAACGAATGCAAGAAAACCAATCTTTGGATACCGTGCCATGATTATTTCTTTAATTGGTATTGCCTTTTTATCTTTCATTGTTTGGGGTCACCACATGTTTATTACCGGAATGAATCCTTTCTTAGGTTCGGTTTTCATGTTTACCACCTTAATCATTGCGGTACCATCGGCAGTAAAAACTTTTAATTATTTAGCTACACTTTGGAGAGGTAATATTCAATTTACACCAGCCATGTTATTTGCTATTGGTTTGGTTTCTTTATTTATTACCGGAGGATTAACTGGTATATTTTTAGGAAACGCTTCTTTAGATATTAACTTACACGACACTTACTTTGTAGTTGCCCATTTCCATATTGTAATGGGTAGTGCTGCTATGTTTGGCATGTTTGCAGGAGTTTATCATTGGTATCCTCGTTTGTTTGGAAAAATGATGGATGACCGTTTAGGTTATTTCCATTTTTGGTTAACTTTTATTGCGGTTTATTGTGTGTTTTTTCCAATGCACTTTATGGGATTAGATGGTGTACCTAGAAGATATTATTCTTTCACTAGTTTCGATTTCATGAAAGAATGGTTAGCAGTTAATAGATTTATCAGTATTGCCGCTATCTTAGGATCACTTGCACAATTTATTTTCTTATATAACTTCTTCAGAAGTATTTTTAAAGGAAAGAAAGCGCCACAAAATCCTTGGAATTCAAATACATTAGAATGGACAGCGCCGGTAGAACATATGCATGGCAATTGGCCAGGAGAAATTCCTTGGGTTTACCGTTGGCCATATGATTATAGCAAGCCCGGACATGATGAAGATTTTATTCCGCAAAATGTACCCTTATCACAAACAATGTCGTCGAACTTGCCAGGTGATTATGGAACACATCACGGTTCAAAAGAGAGTCACTAATAATTAAAAAAAAGCATGGATAAGGCCGCAAATATTTCGGAGTATTCATCAAAAGAAAAAAGGTTTTTAAAGATTACCTTTTATACAATTTGTTCTTTGTTTCTTTTGATTCTTGCTGGTGGAGTAGTAAGAAGTACGGGCTCAGGAATGGGTTGCCCAGATTGGCCAAAATGCTTTGACCAATTGGTGCCACCAACAAGCGTTTCGCAACTTCCTGCAAACTACGAGCAAGCATACGTCAATAAAAGGATTGAAAAAAATAATCGTTTTGCTAACCTGTTAAATAAAATTGGATTTACTGCACAAGCTGATCGAATTTTAAAAGACCAATCTGTTTTAAAGTCTGAACAATTTAATGTTTGGAATACTTATACAGAATATGTGAATCGTTTGATAGGCGCCATTACTGGCTTGTTTATGCTCGCAATGACCCTAGCTGCATTTGCCATAAGGAAACACAACCGCAGCGTATTTGCCATGTGTGTGGTTTCTTTAATATTAGTTGTCTTGCAAGCATGGATTGGTTCTTGGGTAGTGTCGACAAATTTAACCAGTTGGGTAATCACTGTTCATATGTTGTTAGCATTAGTCATCATTGGACTCGTCATACTGGCTTACCAAAACGTGAAGTATAAAAATTTGCCAGATTTAAAATTATCTGCAAAGAAATTAAGAAATGCGGAAATGTTTACTTGGTTATGTTTAGCCTTGTCTACAGTTCAAATAATATTTGGTACAGAGTTGAGAGAAAGTGTAGACCAACAAGCTGCATTTTGGAATCAAACCAACAGAGGCTCTTGGGTAGCATTAAGTGCAGAGGTTTTTAATATTCATAAAGGCTTTTCCTTATTGCTCACTTTAGCAACAATAATTTGTTCGGGTTATATCCTCGAACATTTTAAAGAAATTAAAAGATTAATAAGCTATGTAATGGTTGTTATAATTATTATGGCTTTACAAATAATTACAGGCATTGTGCTAGCTTATTTTAATTTACCCCCTGCTATGCAAACCTTGCATTTATTTTTTGCAAGTTTATTGATAGGCGCGTGGGTATTACAATTAGCACTATTAGCAAACTATAGAAAAAGTATTTCTATGGCTATAATAATTTAAATGATCACAAAAGAAATCAATATCGAACCCTTACAAATGAAAGCTAGAATTGGCAGCTATGTTCAATTACTTAAATTGAGACTTACTTTGCTCGTTGTGTTTTCTGCTGCTATTACTTTTGCCTATGCTGCAAAAGGGCAATTGAAATGGTCGGAATTATTATTGATGATATTGGGTGGAATATTAACAACTGGTTCTGCGAATAGCCTTAATCAAATTATCGAAAAAGATACTGATAAATTAATGCATCGCACGCAAAATAGACCGATGCCAACTTATAAATTAAGTACAGCCGAAGCGCTCACATTTGCAATAAGCATAGGCGTAGCAGGTATATTTATTTTAACTTATTACTTTAATTTAATCACCGGAATATTAGGCTTATTTTCTATTATTTCTTATGCTTTTATTTATACGCCTTTAAAACTTAAATCAACTTTTGCAGTTTTTGTAGGCGCCATTGCCGGTGCAATGCCACCGCTATTGGGCTATGTAGCCTATACCAATCAATTTGGTTTTGAACCAGGCATTATGTTCGCCATACAATTTATCTGGCAATTTCCACATTTCTGGGCAATTGCTTGGGTATTAGACGAAGATTATAGAAGAGCAAATATATTTTTATTACCATCAAAAGAAGGCAGAGGAAAAAGCAGTGCATTGCAAATTATGTTATTCACACTTGTATTAATTCCTGTTAGTTTATTGCCTATTAAATTTGGAATGGCGGGCACAACGCTTGGTATTATTTCCGTTTTAGCCGGACTCGCATTTTTTATGCAATCGGTGAAATTATACAAAGAGTGTTCGGTAAAAGCTGCACGTGAATTAATGTTTGGTTCATTTATTTATTTACCTGTAGTGCAAATTATTTTATTGATCGATAAATTATAAGCAATGATAGCAGAAAATACAACTCCTAACGCAGCATTTAACAGCCAACCAAAAAAGTTTGTCACCTGGTTATTTGTGCTCAGTTCTTTAATGTGTTTTGCTGGCTTAACTAGTGCATACATTGTAAGAAAAGCAGAAGGCAACTGGAAGATTTTTGATTTACCAGAAGCATTTTATTATACAACCGTGCTTATTTTATTAAGCAGCATCACTTTGCATTTGTCATTAAGGAGTGCAAAAAAAGGAGCGTTAACTAAACAAAAAAACTATTTAGTTATTACGATCATTTTAGGGCTTGGATTTTTACTTGGTCAATATTTTGCTTGGAAACAATTAGTAGCAAATGGTATTTATTTTGCTGGTAACCCTGCAGAATCTTTTTTATATGTCATCTCTGGATTTCACGCATTTCATATTATAGCCGGCCTCTTGCTTTTATTATTTGCATTAACTGGCATTTTCAGCAAAATCAATCAAACAAAAAATATATTCCGAATGGAAATAAGCACCATTTTTTGGCACTTTATTGACATTTTGTGGATATATTTGTTTGTGTTTTTATTAATAAATAGATAGTTTTTAAATACCAATGACAACAAACACTTCAGAAATCGACGAGATTAAATCAACACCATGGAATGGTGGAAGATCTCCTTTTAATGTGGAGTATGGTAAAATGATGATGTGGTTTTTCCTCCTCTCAGATGCCTTTACTTTTTCAGGTTTACTAATTGCTTATGGCGCTTTGCGTTTCAGTAGTGTATCGTGGCCAAATCCAGACGAAGTTTTCCAGTCTGCTCCAGGCATTCATGGAGGCGCACCATTGGTCTTCGTTGGTATCATGACCTTCATATTAATCATGAGTTCTGTAACCATGGTATTAGCTGTTGAAGCAGGTCATCGTAAAGCAAAATCAGAAGTTTCTAAATGGATGATCTGGACAATCATTGGCGGCTTAGCATTTTTAGGTTGTCAAGCTTGGGAATGGACACATTTACACCACGAAGGTGCATGGTGGGGAGCAAATCCTTTCTTAAACGAAGACGGTACGGTAGCATCTACTAATTTTACTAATTTATTTTTCACCATAACTGGTTTTCATGGATTCCATGTTTTCTCTGGAGTGGTTTTAAATATTATTATATGGATTAATGTATTAGGTGGAACTTACGAGCGCCGAGGACATTACGATATGATTGAAAAGGTTGGACTATACTGGCACTTTGTAGATTTAGTGTGGGTATTTGTGTTTACCTTCTTTTACTTGGTTTAATTTTAATCTTTTATACATATTCATATGTCAGCAGATCAACAACATATTGCACACCATGACGAACATGGTTCAATGACAAAAAAGAAAATTTGGGGAGTATTTTGGGTTTTACTTGGAATAACTGCAATTGAGTTTTTTATTGCCTTGGTGTTAATTCCTCGTGGCGTTTTTGGACAAAACTTTGCTAATGTTATTTATATCGGACTAACGTTATTAAAAGCATTTTATATTGTAGCATATTTCATGCATTTGAAATTTGAAAAACTAGGCTTAATTTATGCTATCATCGTACCATTAGTTTTCATCATTTTCTTTATTATATGGATGTTATACGAAGGAAATTTCTGGATGCATATTAGATTGTAATATGAATAGCAGAGGAGCCAAACAAACACTTATTTTATTCATCGTATTATTTGTTCCGGTTGTTGGGTATTTTTTGCTCAAAACCGGAACAAATCATTATAAGGCATTGCCAATATTTGGCGAAAAGTATACCGAAAAAACAATCGTTAATAACAAAGAGCGAGTAGACACCATTTATCACCGAGTAACAGGTATTAATTTTCAGGATCAACAAAACCAAACAATAAACGATAGCGTTTTAGCTGGCAAAATTAAAATCGTTAATTTTTTCTTTACTACTTGTAAAACAATTTGCCCTAAAATGTCAACGCAAATGGAACGCGTGCAAAAAAGAGTGCAAACAATCGACGAAATTCAAATGCTGTCTTTTACTGTAAATCCCGAAATAGATAACGTTGCTGCTTTAGCTACTTATGCAGCAGCACATCATGCAATCAATAGCAAATGGCATTTTTTAACTGGGCCCAAAAAAGAAATTTATGACCTTGCCAGACGCGGATATTTAGTTACTGCGCTTCAAGGAGATGGTGGGCCTGATGATTTTATACATACCGAAATGTTTGTTTTAGTGGATCATCAAAATAGAATTAGAGGATATTACGATGGCACCTCTGCTAAAACAGTGGACTCTTTAATAGATGATATAAAAGTGTTAGTGAAAGAAGAAATTTTACCGAAAAAAAGAAAATAAAAAATGAACGATAAACTAATAACCAGACTGGTATACGGAATTTCTGTATTTGTTTTTATTGTGGTAGTAATTTTAAATAGAAAATTTATACCTGTAACAATTGAAACACCTAGTTTTGTATATTTTTTACCTGCACTAAATGCTATGATCAATGGACTTTGCAGTCTTTTATTAATTGTTTCTTTATATCAAATCAAACGCAAAAACATTGAATTGCACAAAAAAATTAACATAGCAACCTTCTGCTTGTCTTCTTTATTTCTAGTGTCTTATATCTTATTTCACTATTTTGTAAAAGAAACCAGCTACGGCGGAACAGGCGCAATGAAGTATGTTTACTATGTTATACTCATTAGCCATATATTTTTGGCTTCTATTGTATTGCCGCTAATCTTATTTAGTTTCAATGCTGGATTAAAAACGGATGTTCCAAAACACAGAAAATTAGTAAGATTTACATTCCCAATTTGGTTGTATGTAACCATTACCGGGGTAATTGTTTACCTGATGATTTCACCTTATTATACTTTCTAAAATGAAAAAATTATTTTTTGTTTTGTGCGTATTTACCTTTTTGTTTGCTGCAGATTTTGCTACTGCTCAGTGCCCAATGTGTAAATCGGCAGTGGAGTCTTCGATTAAAAGTGGACAAAACAATGTTGGAAAAGGTTTGAATGATGGTATTTTGTATTTACTAGCGGCGCCATATTTATTTGTGGGCACCTTAGGCTTTTTATGGTTTAAAAAATACCGTGCAAAAGTAGCTAGTCAAGACGACGAACAAATCTACCAATAATCTTCATGGACAAAAAAGTCATTCCGACTAAACTCTCTTCCATTCTAAAATGCAAATGTCCAACCTGTCGAACTGGTAAGGTATTTACAGACCCTGCAACTAGTTGGAATAATTACAATAAAATGAATGAGTATTGCCCTGTTTGTGGTTTGCGATTCGAATTAGAAATAGGTTTTTTTTGGGGAGCCATGTATGTAGGTTATGCTTTTAATGTTGCATTGAGTGTAAACTTAGGAATCGCTGTTTATCTTTTTGGTCACAACCCAGATGTGTGGGTTTATATGTCTACTATAATTTTAGGAATCATTTTAACTTACCGACTTAATTTTAGGTACGCAAGAATTTTGCTACTTCATATGTTTGCGCCTAAATTTGATAAAATATTTATCGAAAATATCAATTCAGCGACCAACAAACAAGATGCTACAAAATAGTACATTCCAGTTTTTAAAAGCTTTAGCAAAAAACAATAATCGCGAGTGGTTTGCTTTGCATAAGCCTACCTACGAAATCGCAAAATTAGATGTAATTGCATTCGCTGAAAAAATATTTCAAGCATCAGCCGCATTCGACCCTAATTATAAAAACCTCCTTGCGCCTAAATGCGTCATGCGTATTTATCGAGATGTTCGATTCTCAAAAAACAAAGCACCTTACAAAACAAATTTCGGCATTGCATATTCAAGCGAAGGGAAATTAGTTGGAGGAACCGGTTGTTTTATTCATATTCAACCAGGGGCCTCTTTTGTTGCGGGCGGTTACTATTTACCTTCATCCGAAGATTTAAAGAAAATAAGACAAGAGATTGATTATAATTTAGCCGAATTTGAGGCTATCATTCAGGCTAGTGCTTTTAAAAAGCAATTTGGCTCACTGAGTATCGAAGACAAACTTAAAACAGCTCCTAGAGAATATCCAAAAGACCACATAGCCATTGAGCTCTTGAAATTAAAAAGCTTTATTGGCATTAAGCCTTTATCCGACGAACTCTTGTGTTCGGGGCAGGCAATTAAAGAAATTGTAGCTGCGAATAAAGCAATTGCCCCTTTGCGCGCCTTTCTTGCCAATGCAATTAAAGCCTAAATAGCCTTATTCTTGCCGTATTAAATTTGGCACAAAATCAATTTATACCAAAGATTTCAGTTTTTTAAATGTACCTTTGCGGGCTTAAAAACTAGTATTATAATGCAAAAAGTTAGAAATATCGCTATTATTGCCCATGTCGATCACGGGAAAACAACACTGGTAGATAAAATTTTACATCAGACCAATTTATTTAGAGATAACCAAGAAACGGGAGATCTTATTCTAGATAATAACGATTTGGAGCGTGAAAGAGGGATTACCATCGTATCTAAAAACGTCTCTGTTCAATACAAAGACTATAAAATTAACATTATTGACACTCCAGGTCACGCCGACTTTGGCGGAGAAGTAGAGCGTGTATTGAAAATGGCAGATGGTGTACTGCTTTTAGTCGATGCATTTGAAGGCGCCATGCCACAAACTAGATTTGTGACGCAAAAAGCTTTGTCTTTAGGCTTAAAGCCAATTGTAATTATTAATAAAGTAGACAAAGAAAACTGCCGCCCCGAGGAAGTGCAGGAATCTATATTTGAATTATTCTTTAACCTAGAAGCTACCGAAGAGCAATTGGATTTTCCAACGCTATACGGATCTTCTAAGCAAGGTTGGATGAGCACAGATTACAAGCAAATAACGGAAGATATTACGCCTTTATTAGATGCGGTATTAGAGTTTATTCCAGAGCCACCAGATAATCCAGGTACATTGCAAATGCAAATTACCTCATTAGACTATTCTTCTTTTGTTGGAAGGATTGCTATTGGTCGTGTTGCTCGTGGAACTATCAAAGAAAACATGCCAGTTTCTTTAATGAAGAAAGATGGTAAAATTGTCAAGTCGAGAATTAAAGAACTATATACATTCGTTGGATTGGGTAAAGTGAAGGTGGAAGAAGTACACAATGGTGATATCTGCGCAGTAGTTGGTATTGAAGGATTTGAAATTGGTGATACCATTTCAGATTTTGAAAATCCAGAGGCATTGGCAGTTATTAAAATTGATGAGCCAACTATGAACATGTTGTTCACGATTAACAACTCCCCATTTTTTGGTAAAGAAGGAAAGTTTGTAACCTCTCGTCACCTTCGTGATCGATTGATGAAGGAGATGGAAAAAAACTTAGCCTTAAGAGTAGAAGAAACAGCCTCTCCAGATTCATTATTAGTTTATGGACGTGGTATTTTGCATTTATCGGTTTTAATCGAAACCATGCGACGCGAAGGCTATGAATTACAAGTTGGACAGCCACAAGTAATTATCAAAGAAATTGATGGTAAGAAATGTGAGCCTATCGAAACCTTAATAGTAGATGTACCTGCCGAAGTTTCTGGTAAAGTAATTGAATTGGTTACGCAAAGAAAAGGCGATTTATTAGTAATGGAGCCTAAAGGCGATTTACAACATTTAGAATTTGATATTCCTGCAAGAGGAATTATTGGATTAAGAAATAATGTTTTAACTGCAACAGCAGGTGAAGCAATCATGGCGCATCGTTTCAAGGCTTATGAGCCATGGAAGGGAGATATTCCTTCTAGATCTTCTGGCGTATTAATTTCCATGGATAAAGGTTCGGCAACGGCTTACCGTATCGATAAATTACAAGATCGCGGAAGATTTTTCGTAAATTCTGGAGAAGAAGTTTACCAAGGAATGATTATCGGAGAAAATAGCCGTGATTCTGACATGACGGTAAATATTACCGAAGGAAAGCAATTAACAAACTTCCGAACTACCAGTAAAGATGATGCAACACGCATTGCCCCAGCAACCAAGTTTTCTTTAGAGGAAGCAATGGAATATATTCAATGGGACGAATATGTAGAGATTACACCAGTCTCTATGCGTTTGCGTAAAATATACTTAACAGAACAAGAGCGCACCAACGCTAAAAAGAAAAGCGGAAATTAATTTATTCCGAATATAAATTTTAAGCGATACGGCTATGGCTGTATCGCTTTTTTTATTAAGTTTGATTTGCAGCCGCATCCCTTTGTAACTCGAAGGCTTGCGCAATATTGTAAAATGAAAGCAACCATTGAATTAATTTACGAAAAGTATCTCCAATTTCCGACGGTGGTAACCGACACGCGAACGGTAAAAGCCAATTCGATTTTTTTTGCATTAAAAGGAGCCAACTTTAATGGTAACGAGTTTGCCGCACAAGCTTTAGCTTCTGGCGCCGCCTATGCAGTAGTTGATCAAATCGAATTTGCAATTAACGAACAATATTTATTAGTCGATGATGTTTTAAAAGCCTTACAAGCCTTAGCCAATCATCATCGCAAACAATTGCGTATTCCATTTTTAGGAATTACTGGGAGCAATGGCAAAACAACATCAAAAGAATTAATCAATGCAGTGCTTGCTAAAAAATTCCAAACGCTGGCAACATTTGGAAATTTAAATAACCACATTGGCGTTCCATTAACTTTACTTAGTATCCATGCTTCTCATCAATTCGCCATTATTGAGATGGGGGCAAATCATCAAAAAGAAATTGCCGAATTGTGCGAAATCGCAGCGCCTACTTACGGGTTAATTTGCAACATAGGCAAAGCACACCTCGAAGGTATGGGCGGTTTTGAAGGCGTTAAAAAAACGAAAAAAGAATTATACGATTACATCGAATCGACTAGTGGAACCGTATTTGTAAACGCCGACGATGCTATTACTACAGCGCTTTCAGCCGCTTTAAGTAATAAAATTTATTTTGGAAACAATTCCGAAAGTCTATTAAGTGGAAGTATCGAATCCCTTGCGCCAATGCTGTGTGTAGCCATCACTTTTAAAAAGTCGGCACAAACACATATTGTACAAACGCAATTAGTGGGCGATTATAATTTGGCAAATATTTTAGCCGCAGCATGTATCGGCGAATATTTTAAGGTGCCCGAACAAGAAATTATTGCCGCTATTGCAGGCTATACGCCTACTAATAATCGCTCACAAATAATGCAGACGGCCAATAACGAATTAATTATGGATGCATACAATGCGAATCCTAGTAGCATGTTTGCAGCAGTCAATAATTTTCAGCAATTAACAGCGCCAAATAAATATTTAATATTGGGTGATATGTTTGAACTAGGCGAAGAGAGTATTGCAGAACACCAAGCAATTGTATCGCTAGTTGCTAAATTAGCATTCGAAAAAGTAATTTTTGTAGGTAAGGATTTTTACCAAGCAGCAAGCGCAAATAAAATGTTAAATTTTCATTTTTTTGAAAGCACTGCTAGCGCCTCAGATTATTTATCAGAAAATAGTATTAGCGCACATACCATATTAATAAAGGGTTCTAGGGGAATGAAACTAGAAAGCCTGTTGCCATTATTGTAATTAGCGGTTTGGTCCTAACCTGTTTGGTTTAGGCCTGTTGTCTTTCATCCTATGGATAACTTCTAAAATAATGCTATCAAATTTTTCTTTTTGCACACTGTCGCAAATATTTTTTACACTTTGAAAGTGCGAAAAAGTAACTTGTTCAATGGTCTTTTGATTATTTGCAATTTGTATTAAAAGTTGATCGGCTAATATATTATCGGTCGTGTCGTTGCGTAATAGTTTAAAATAATTTTCTCTTAATTCGCGACCAGTATTTTTAAGACGTTGAACGCTGTCTTGGTGTGCAAATTTTAATTGATTAAAGTTTTCGATTTGCGCTGCATTTAAATTTAATTCTTTGATGATAAAATTTGCGGGCCCTTTATTGTCGGCTCTTGTTGGTTTTTCGAAAAAGACAAAAGCAAGAATTGCCGTATTGCTAATAAGCAAAATGATGGCAAAAATTTTCCAAAAAGATAGTTTTGAGCTTTCCATTTTAATAGTTATAAACGGTTTGATTGTTTAATTCAATACTGTTGATTGCTTTTTGTCGAGCAGACTTATTACTATTTAGATAAAGTGCGAATGTATTTAAGGCAATAATTGCAACAAAGGCAAAAGCCCATTTGTAATTAAATTGATTATTTGCAGGCCTAGGCAATTGCGCCTGCAAGTCAATTTTATTTTTAATTTTTTGAAATAAAAACGGACTAGGCTTTCTTTCTGCTATTTGATTAACCGAATCAAGCACATTTGCTATCCATTGTTCTTTGTTGTTCATATATAGTTGGACGATACTTTTTTTTATAACCTTCGATTTCGATAATAATTTCCTAAAATAATTCGCAGCTTTTCTTTAGCCCGTTGAATCAATGATTCTACCGCTTTTTCCGAAATATCCATGATAGCCGCAATTTCTTTCTGACTCAGTTTCTCTATCTGGCTTAAAACAAATGCAGTTTGCTGCCTTAATTTTAGTTGCGCCAGTCCTTCCATTAAAATTTCTTGCGTTTCTTTTTGTTCTAGTATGGCGCCAGGATGCTGTAAATGTTGGGCATCGTGTATTTGTTTGCCAGTAGTAGGATCAAAAAGTGAAGTGATAAATGCCAATCGCTTTTTTCTTTTCTTAGATTTAATATGGTCTAAACATTTGTTAACCGTAATTCTATAAATCCAAGTAGTAATTTGCGCTTCTTCTTTAAATTGATGAATAGCATGAAAGATATTGATGAAAACTTCTTGCGTGATATCTTCTGCATCTTCTGCGTTTTTAAGCATTGATATAGCAATCTGATACACTTTCTGGTGGTGTACTTTAAATATATTTTCAAAAAAAGATGCTTGGTTTTGCAATTTAATTTCGAACAATTTTTACACCAACATCTTCAATTCCTATTAAAGGATTATCGCGCATGTTTTGTTCAATGGTAAAAGAATAAACTCCTTTTTTGGGGAATTTCAAAGATTGCATCATTTTCATTTGATTGCTATAAATGTCTCCAAGCCCCGAGCCTAGCCACTTTCCGTCTGCTTCTGCTAATTTAAATTCGAAGCGTTGTGTTTCTGCTTTTGATTGTGGTCCTTGAATACTAAGCAATATAAATAAATTGGCGTAGCCATAATCGCCCGAATTTCGAACATTAAAATAAATGCTGTGGGTGTTAATGGTGTCTTGTACATCGAGGTAGAATGTAGGGCGATTGTTTACGCTCCAAGTATTATTTTCAAATGCAACATAGGCGTCAAATATTTTCGACCTATTACAAGAATTAAAAATAAATAATATAGAAAGTAGAACAATCGCTCTTTTCATTTTACTCTTTCGGTTTTTCGTTCGTTGAATTATCAGCAGCATTATTAGGCGGCCTGTTATTATTTGCTGCTCTATGCGGCGGCCTACTATTACTACTATTCCGTGTGCCCGTTTGGCCAGCTGGTTTACTTGCATTACCTTCTGAAGCTGATTGAGGCTTATTACGGTTTTTATTTCTGTTATTATTATTGCTCTTCTTCTTTTTCTTATTGCGTTCGTCCATACGGGTTAAACTATCTTGGCCAACCACATTGTCGTAATCCAAAATACGTTCTACCAAAATAGGTTGAACAGTCACGTTCGATAAGTCATCCGGAAACTCTCCGTTTTTATTTAAAGCAATAATTTCTTTCACCCTAATAGCTGGCAACGCAACCCAGTTGTCAGATCCGCGGTAGCTAAACCACATCATCTTTTTAAAGATGTCTGTCTTCTGTAAGTAAGCAGAGCCAATTTTGGTTTTCAATTCTTTCACATCATCTGGAATATCTTTTAGGGCATCCATATAAGTGTCTAATTCGAAATTTAAACAGCATTTTAATTTACCACATTGTCCAGCAAGCTTTAAAGTATTCAAAGATAAATTCTGATACCTAGCAGCTGCCGTGCTCACTGTTTTAAAATCGGTTAACCAAGTAGAACAGCAAAGTTCTCGACCACAAGAGCCTATAGCACCTAGTCTGCTTGCTTCTTGGCGCATTCCAATTTGGCGCATTTCAATGCGTACTTTAAATTCTTCTGCTAATTTTTTAATCAGCTCTCTAAAATCGACACGGTCATCGGCTGTATAATAAAAAGTGGCTTTGGTTTTATCGCCTTGATAATCCACGTCACTTAATTTCATATTTAGCTTTAATTGCAAAGCAATCGTTCTTGCTCTGTGCATGTTTTCATGCTCCAATTCTTTTGCCGCTTTCCATTTGTCTACATCTAAAGGACTTGCCTTTCGATATATTTTTTTGATTTCTGATGACTCCGGCGTAACATGTCTTTTTTTCATCTGCAAGCGAACCATTTCACCAGTCATGGTTACATGGCCAACATCATACCCACCACTTCCCGATTCTACACACACCAATTCTCCAAGTTCAAGATATAGTTGATCTACATTGCGATAAAATTCTTTTCGTGAGCCTTTAAACCTCACTTCGACAATATTAAATGCTTGAAAATTAGAAGGCATATCGATATTGGCGAACCAATCGTACACATCTAATTTACTGCAACCTCCGTCTGTCATGCAGGAACCATTGCTTTTACAACCAGCTGGCGCACAGCCACCGGTCGAACATGATCCACATCCCATAGTTTTATTCGTTTATTGTTAACTGCGAATTTACATTTTTCAATTGTAAATTTCTCATCATCTGAATACTGAGGTCCAAAAACATGATTTTTGGGTTCGCATTGCGTTCAATATGATAAATAGCCTGCTCAAAACCTTTGATAATGAGTGGCGCATTTTCAAAATTAATGGTATTTGCCAGCTTTGTGAGTTCAAAATGTTTACTTTCAAACTTCACAATGCTCGTTTGGTCTAGATTAACCATTAAACAGTCTCTGACTACTTGCAAACCAAATCTTAATAAGCTTTTTTGATTTTCTCTGCCAAAACGGGCATTGGCTACCTGTTCAATCCAATCGTTTATTTCTACGCCTTTTCTGCCATAGCAAAGTCTAAACCATTGAATAAACAAGCTTTCTAAGTCGTCATCATCTTCGGCTAATAATTGCTGTGCAGCAGCAATGTTGCCATTTGCTAAATAGGCAATTCTTCCCGCTTTTTCTTGTGGGCAACCATTGTCTATTAAATAAGCTTTGAGCTCTTCATCTGCTAATTTTGGAATTTTAATTAATTGTGTTCGCGAAAGTATGGTAGCTAAAATTTGCTCGTAGTTTTGCGCGATTAAAATAAATAGGGTTTTAGCTGGAGGCTCTTCAATTAATTTTAACAAAGAATTTCCGGCAGCCCCTAAGTATTCTGGTAACCAAATTAAAATAATTTTATATTCTGCTTCAAAAGATTTCAATACCAATTTTTGAATAATGGCATGGCATTCTGCAATATTAATATTTGGCTGTTTGTTATCGGCGTCAAGGTATTCCATCCATTGATCTATACCCATGAAAGGGTTTTCTGCAATGGCGTTGCGCCATTCTTTAATATAATTTACTGAAGTTTCGGCCGAAGCTTTAGTAATGAAAGGGTAGCTAAAATGTAAATCTGGATGAATGAGTTTTTGGTATTTAGTACAAGCCGAACATTTGCCACAACTGTCGTCTGGTAGTTTTTCTAAACAAGAAATATATTGCGCATAGGCTAAAGCTAAAGCCAAACTTCCGCTTCCTTCTGGTCCAAGAAATAATTGCGCATGACTAATGCGTGCTTCATTTACAGAATTAATTAATCTTTTTTTTACGGCTTGCTGCCCCGGAATATCTTTAAAAAGCATTCGGCAATTTAAGAATTTTAGCCCGATAAGCCAACCACATGCTGTAATTTATAAAGCCCTTTGTTGTTAAATAATAGGAATAAAATTTTAAAAATGTTGGAATGCGATTATCTTTGCAGCATGGGAAGATGGATGGCATTCGATTATGGCACTAAACGAACGGGAATAGCCGTAACGGATCCTTTGAATATCATTGCAACGGGCCTAGCTACCATCGAGAGCGAAGCGCTTTTGGAATTTATCAAAAAATATATTTCGACAGAGCAAGTGTCTATTTTTGTGGTAGGAGAACCAAAGCAAATGGATAATACGCCATCAATGTCTGCGCAAAGTATTACACATTTTGTTGCGCAATTGAATGCGACATTTCCTACAATACCCGTAAAAAGAATTGATGAAAGATTTACTTCTAAAATGGCATCACAAGTAATTGCCCAAAGCGGAAAATCTAAAAAAGAAAGAGAGAAAAAAGAACATATTGATTTAGTAAGCGCAACAATTATATTGCAGTCTTATATGGAATCAAATTAATTAAATAAAATGATTTTACCTGTTATTGCTTTTGGTCATCCTGTATTAAGAAAAGTTGGTGTAAGCATTGCAGCCGATTATCCGCAATTGCCCGGCTTAATTACAGATATGTTTGAAACCATGTATCATGCGCATGGTGTGGGTTTGGCTGCACCACAAGTTGGCTTGGCTATTCGATTATTTATTATCGATTCAACTCCATTTGATGAAGACGAAGAAGACAAACCAAAGCAATTAAGCTTTAAAAAGGTATTTATCAATGCCGAAATTTTAGAAGAGTCTGGCGAAGAATGGTCTTTTTCGGAAGGCTGTTTAAGTATTCCAGAAGTTAGAGAAGAGGTAGCCAGAAAACCAGTTATAAAAATTCGTTATCAAGACGAAAACTTTAATACGATAGAAGAAACTTACGATGGCATACTTGCCAGAATTATTCAACACGAATACGATCACATTGAAGGTAAATTGTTTGTCGATAAAATTGCTCCGATTAAAAAAAGATTGATTTTGAAAAAGCTAGATGCAATTACCAAAGGCTTGATTCGTCCGGAGTATAAAATGAAATACCCTGCATTGAAAAAGAAAAAAAGTTAGTCTTCTTTTTTCTCGTTTTTCAAATTTATTTTTCCTTCGTTTAATAATTGAATAAACTGATTGATTTTTACTATATCAAAAAGCGGGTTATACCTGTTTTGGCCTGCCCAGTATAGCTTTTCGCTACTTTGTTGGAAAAAGTATTTGCTGTTTTGTGAGCCATCCCAAGCCATTGAATTTTTAAGTGCATTCATTACTTTCTCGTCTAAATTTTTCTGCGCCAACATTAAATCGTCGTCGGCTAATTTTAGTTTTAAAAAAGCTTGCTTAAATTGTTCGAGGGTTGCAAATGGAAAAATATAAACCATCGGAATATTAAAACTTTCTGGTTTTAATTTAAATATTGCTGAAACAGAATTGTTTATTAAATTATCTGGAATAATAATTTCTTGTTTTTTAAATCCTAAACTAGCAATTCGAATAGTATCACCAACGCCAACTACTAGGGAGAAGAAACCGCGAAAATCGCTATAGGTTCCTTTATATCCCCTAGAAACATTGAATACATTGACGAATGGGAGAGGTGCTAAACTATCTGCATGAAGGATAACGCCAGAAAATTGCACGAGCTTTTTTTCTTGCGCATGCAAAGTTTGCACAGCAAGAGTTATCAAGAGTAGAAAAAAAAGTAGGGTAATTTTTTTCAATGCAAATAGGCTAATAGCGTTAAAACGAAAAGAGCGTTCAACTAGTATGAACGCTCTTTATTTTTTAGTTTCTTAATCGTTCAGGAAGAACTGCATTTGGGTCGTCGGCATCGGTAATGTTAAGCGCTTCAACCGAAGTTATTTCCGGTATCGCACGCTTAAGTGCTTGCTCAACACCTGCTTTCAAAGTCATAATACTCATAGGGCAAGTACCACATGCACCCAATAGCTTTAATTTAACAACCATGTCGTCTGTCACTTCGTGAAGTGCCACATTTCCACCATCTGCTTCTAAATAAGGTCTTATTTGGTCTAGTGCATTTTCAATGCGCTCTATTAATTCTGGGCTAGTGTTCATTATTTCTTATTAATTTTAGACAAAGATACGTTATTTATAATAATACTAAATTAGGTTGTTTTGATGCAAACCTGCATTGATTAAAGCGACTTGTTGTGCTACTTTAGAGGCAATATTTGCCATTGCAATAGCCGTAGGGTGGTTTTCTTGAAGTGAAATAGGTGCTCCCGAATCGCTAGATTCGCCTACCGATTGCACCAATGGAATTTCGCCTAAAAATGGCACTTCAAATTGTTCTGCTAATTTTTTACCGCCATCTTTTCCAAAAATAAAATATTGTTGGTCGGGCATTTCTGCTGGGCTGAAATAAGACATGTTTTCGATCACACCTAATACTGGAATTTTAATGCCGTCCATTCTAAACATCGCCATTCCTTTTCTTGCGTCTGCCACTGCAATATTTTGTGGAGTAGTTACAATTACTGCGCCTGTTATTGGAAATTGTTGCCCTAAAGTAATGTGCACATCTCCAGTTCCTGGAGGCGTATCTACAATTAAATAATCTAGTTCGCCCCAATTGGCATCGTTAAATAATTGTTTTAATGCAGTTGTAACCATTGGGCCTCTCCAAGGAATAGCTTGGTTAGGATCTACAAAAAATCCAATAGACAATAATTTGATTCCGTATTTTTCTATTGGAAGCAAACTTACTTTATCTCCATTTTTTTCTGCTGCTGGTCTAGAGCCTTCTAACTTAAACATCATTGGAATAGACGGACCATAAATATCTGCGTCTATCAATCCAACTTTTGCGCCTTGCTTACTTAAACTAATGGCCAAGTTTACGGCAACAGTCGATTTTCCAACACCACCTTTACCGGATGCTACGAGTACTATATTTTTAATATTTGGAAAGCTTGGATCTTTTGCTGCACTGGTAACCCTACTGGTCATGTTTATTTTTACAACCGCATTTTTATCGACAAAATGATGAATGGCATTGTTGCATGCGTTCTCAATCATTGCTTTTAAAGGGCATGCAGGGGTAGTTAAAATTACAGAAAAGCGAACTTCGTTTCCACTAATCTCCACATCTTCTATCATATTTAAGGTAACCAAATCTTTTTTTAGATCGGGTTCTTCCACATTACTTAAGGCACTTAAAATTTGTTCTTTGGTATACATTATATTTAATTAATTATTCATTAGATAAGGAACATGCGGGCCTAAAAATTGTTTTATAACCGAATGTGAATGTGACTGCTTTTGCTGCTCGAATTGCCAGCATCGTCTTCGGCAACAATATCAAAATTAACAAAGGTGTAAGCGCTGTCATTCATAATTAAAAAAGTATCAATACTAGCCATTTTATTATTTGGTTTAAATGACATATTAAGCAAGTCTTTGCCTGTTGCTAAATATAATCGCAAACTAGTTGATGTAATTAGGCTATTATCAGAAAAATTAATTTTGAAAAAGGCAGTATCGTTGAAGTCGTAAACTTGATGATTGTAAGGAGAAATTTTAGTAATCACCACCGCTGGGTCATTATTATTAGTCTCTTCGCAACTAGATAGTAACAGGCTACATCCGAGGATTAAAAAAAATAAATATTTCATGGGTAAGATTTGATGAACAAAATTACCATTATTCCATTTATTATTTATTATTTTCAGCCTTTATTCATGAAAAAACTCAAAATAACATTACTGGTATTTTTGGGCTTATGCTTATTGGGTGTAGGTTTAGCGATTGGCTTTAGAGAGCGCATCATGTTAGCCGTTATCGCTAAAGTTGTTGCAGCGCAAAAGGAGCGTAATAAGCTAACAATTAGCATTAAACAGGCTAAATTCGAAGGCCTTGGCACGGTGTCTTTAAATGAAATAACGGTAGTGCCCGATTCCTTAGACACTTTATTGTCGGTGGCACATTTTAAAGTGAAGGTAAATCTGTTGCCTATTTTAATTGGTCGCATTAAAATAGCGGAACTCATTGTAAAAGGGGCCAATTTGCAATTGGTTAATTTATCGGGCAAAAGAAATTTCGAATTTTTATTAAAAAATAAAAAAGACACCACCAAATTGGTGAATAGCAATGTTGATTTAGCGCATATTGCAGATAATTTAATCAACGATTTATTATATAAGGTACCTGCTCGTTTAGATATTCAAGATTGTAATTTAAAAGTAATTGATAATCGCAATCAATTTAATATTGCAGCAAAAGCAATTCAAATTTTAAATAATCGGTTTTATTCCACTTTTATTTTAAATAAGAACGAATCCATTTGGCATGCAGAAGGAAATGTTTATCCTGAATCGAAAAAATTAAACATGCAGTTTTATGCAGAAAATAAAAAAGTAGAATTACCCTATATAGAACAAAAGTTTGGATTGAAAATTAATTTCGACACCGTTTCAACGCGAATGGATGCAATCGATTACCAGTCTGGAAACCTAAGCATTTCGGGCAATTGGCACATTCATAATTTATTATTGAAGCATACCAAATTGGCGCAGAAAGAAGTGATTGTACCAACAGCTGCTATTGATTGTAAAATGTTAATCGGCGAAAATTTTATTTCCATAGACAGTAGCTCAATCGCAACATTAGGAAACATAAAAATTCATCCATTTGTTAAATATACCATTGCGCCTCAAAAAATTTATGAGCTCAAAATCAATACGGTTAAAACAGATGCGCAACAATTTATCAATTCTTTTCCTGTTGGTTTATTCGAATCTATAGAAGGCATGAAAGTAGCCGGCCAACTTTCTTATCATTTAAATTTTTATTTGGATAGTAAAGATCCTTGGCATTGTAAGTTTGATTCCAAACTTGCACGCGATAATTTTAAAATAATTCAGTTTGGAAATGTGAATTTTCAAAAAGTGAACGGTAGTTTTATTTATACTGCATTTGAAGGCGGTCGGGCGGTAAAGTCCATGATTGTTGGACCAGAGAGCTTTGGCTTTACACCTTATACGCAAATCACCGATTATTTAAAGAACGCCTTATTGACTTCAGAAGATCCATTGTTCTTTTCTCATCGTGGATTTTACGAAGAAGCATTTAGGCAATCTATTGCCACTAATTTTGTTGCTGGGCGATTTAAACGTGGGGGAAGCACTATCTCCATGCAATTAGTTAAAAATTTATTTTTAACTAGAAACAAAACAATAGCGAGAAAATTAGAAGAAGTACTCATTGTTTGGATGATAGAAAATGGTAGGCTTATAGACAAGCAACGCATGTTCGAAGTGTACTTAAACATTATTGAATGGGGGCCAAATGTATATGGCGTTACCGATGCTGCCCGTTTTTATTTTGATAAATTTCCAAGCGAATTAAATTTAGGGGAAAGCATTTTTTTAGCAAGCATTGTTCCCAAGCCTAAAAGATTTAAAGCATCCTTTTTACCCGATGCCGAGCTCAAACCCTATATGCACAAGTATTTTAAAATGATTGGCGGTTTAATGGTTCGCAGAGGCAAAGTGCCAGCGACAGACACCATAGGAATATTTAAT
>CAJBBN010000047.1 GCA_903951325.1 uncultured bacterium | reverse complement strand
TGAATTAACCGTGATACTCTATGTAGACCAAACAGTAGCGATACAAGACATTGTGAATGTAATGGACATTTCTAATAAGTTAAAAGTTAAACTCGTTTTAGCCACCGATCCTAAATGATTTTAGGCTAAAATAATTTCGATATGCAAGAAGAATCACAAAATAGTAAAGCAATTATAAGTACCCTGGTATTACATACCATTTTATTGGGTGCTTGTTATTTCTTTTTTATTGCTGGTCAAATTCCAACCGAAACCATTGAGCAAGGTGGCATTGTGATTAATTATGGCACCTCCGATGAAGGCATGGGAAACGATTATACCAGCACCGACGAACCTGCCATTGGAGAAACCATTAACAACGAGCCGGTCGAAGATCCTAACAGACCCAATAGCACAACGGCGAGTGTTTCCACTTCAGATCAACAAGTGCTTACGCAAGATTTAGAAGATGCACCGGTGGTAAATTCTGCAACAAACACAAGCAATAGCACAAATACGACGCCTTCTGTAACACCTGTTGCACCTACTCCAAGTGTAGATAGCCGTGCTTTATTCAAAGGCAAAAAAAATAATGGCACCGGAGCCGGCGATGGCAACGGTAACACGCCAGGCAACCAAGGCAGACCCGACGGCAGTACCCAAAGCACTAATTACACTGGCAATGGCGGCAATGGCGGCGGCGGTGTTTCTTTAAATTTAGCAGGTCGTGCATTTATTACAAAACCAAAAATTCAAGACGACGGACAAACGGCTGGTAGAATTACCGTCGACATTACCGTAGATAAAAATGGAAACATTAGAACGGCTAAAGCAGGCGGTAGAGGTACTACCATTTCTAATGCTTCTCTTTGGTATAAATGCGAAAATGCCGTATTGGGTTGCAAATTAAATGCCTTAGCCACCGGACCAGAAATTCAAGCAGGTAAAGTTGTATTTACATTCATCTTAGAATAATTTTTTAATTTCTTTATGAGAAATTACCAAGATACTTTATCTTATTTATTTACCCAATTACCCGTATTTCAACGCGATGGCGCATCGGCCTATAAACCAACTATAGCCAACACCATAGCCCTTTGCGAAGTACTCGGAAAACCACAAGAAAAATTTAAAAGCATACATGTAGCGGGTACCAATGGCAAAGGTTCTACTAGTCATCAATTAGCCGCTATCTTTCAAGCAGCAGGTTATAAAACAGGATTATATACTTCGCCACATTTAAAAGATTTTAGAGAACGCATTCAAGTAAATGGCGAATGCATACCCGAACAAAATGTGATTGATTTTGCTGCCACTCATGAAGATTTATTCGAAAAAATAAAACCTTCTTTTTTTGAAATGACGGTAGCCATGGCTTTCGAATATTTTGCTAATCAACAAGTCGAAATTGCCATTATAGAAGTAGGCATGGGCGGCCGCTTAGACTCTACCAATATTATTAAACCCGAACTTTGCCTCATCACCAATATTTCTTTCGACCACCAGGCTTATTTAGGCCATACGCTCGAAGCCATTGCTGGAGAAAAGGCAGGAATTATTAAACAGGAAGTGCCAGTGGTTATTGCCAGTACACAAACAGCTACACAAGCCGTATTTAAAGAGAAGGCAGCTTCACAAAATGCGCCTATATATTTTGCCGATCAACAATACCATTTACAAAGAACAGCCGATAGTAACCAACAATTATTGGGCATCGAATTTACCGACGCCAATGGAACCCTGCAAAAGTTTCATTCCGATTTAACAGGCATTTATCAATTAAAAAATATTACGGGCGTACTTTGCGCCATAGATTTACTGAAAGCAAAATTTCCAAAAATAAATAACCAAATTATTTTTGATGCTTTAGCAAATGTGAAAAAAATAACTGGTTTAAAAGGACGCTGGGAAGTACTCAGCGAAAACCCGCTATGCATTGCAGATACTGGTCATAACGAAGATGGCATTCAACAAATTTTAACCCAATTAACTTATTGTAATTACGAAAATATTCATTGGGTAATTGGCATGGTCAATGATAAAGAACTTAACGCAGTATTAGCTTTGCTTCCAAAAAATGCAACTTATTATTTTTGCAAACCAAATATACCAAGGGGTTTGGACCAACTTATTTTGCAACAAGCCGCAGCGCAATTTGACCTAAATGGTGACTGTTACGCAAGCGTATCGGAAGCTTTTCTGACAGCTAAAAATAATGCGAAAAATACCGATTTGGTACTAATTGCCGGCAGTACATTTATCGTAGCAGAAATTATCTAAAATCTATATTTATTCAGTAGATATTATTAAAATACGAGGAAATAAAGTCAAATTTTCTAGCTTGAGAATTAGCTGATTTACGAAGCAAAATGCTTAATTTTGAATTGTGGAGGCAATTTATAGCCAACACTAAACTCTATTTTAAGGCTCTACAGCTAATTATGAAAAACAGAACCTATTCGAATTCGGATAGGTTTTTGTTTTTGTTTATCTTTAAGAAAAAACACGAATTCGTTCCTAATTTTTTATTCCATGATTTCCAAAAAGCAGAAACAAAATATCATTTTAATCATGATTGTTTTATTAGGCATTTTTTTAGCCTATTCTTTAAGAATTATATTCTCTGCCATTTTAGGAGCCATTATACTTTATACGCTTTTTAGAAATACCTATATCAAACTAGTTGTCGAAAAAAAATGGCGAAATATATTTGCTTTTATTTTTATTGCCTTAAGTACTTTTACGGTTATCATTCTACCCTTCTTTACTTTAAGTTGGATGGTAATAGATAAGCTCTCTTATTTTAATAGCAATCCCAAATACATACAAGACCTAATCAGCCATTTATCGAGCATTAGCGGCATCGATTTAAACCATTCCTCTATACTCGAAACAGTTATCAAAAATATAGAGACATGGGCTTTAGGCTCCTTCCCTACTTTGGTAAATGCCTTATTGAGTGTTTTCCTACTCATTACCATTATGTATTTTTTATTGTACTTTATGTTTAAAGAATATTTAAATTTTGAAGCTGCCATTGTCCATTACCTCCCATTCAATAAAGAAAACAGTTTAACATTGGGTACCGAATTAAGTAAAATAACTTTTTCGAATGTGCTTGGTCAAGGCATTATAGCCATAGCACAAGGAACGCTGATTGGCATTGGATTTTATATTTT
Source organism: uncultured bacterium (assembly GCA_903951325.1). Classification (GTDB taxonomy): domain Bacteria; phylum Bacteroidota; class Bacteroidia; order Sphingobacteriales; family Sphingobacteriaceae; genus CAIKLP01. The sequence continues at coordinate 8,579 of CAJBBN010000047.1, read as the reverse complement.
TAATATCACCGATCCTTTATTTTGGGGCGTAGTGGGCGTATTACTCAGTTTTATTCCTATTGTTGGTTCTGGATTGGTATTTATTCCAGCTGCACTCATTGCCATCTCCTATCAAAACTATACATCTGGATTTGGCATTTTGCTTTGGGGCGCGCTAATTGTAGCCAACATAGACAATGTGATTCGATTAATTATTAATAGAAAATATGCCAATACGCACCCAATAGTTTCTATTGTTGGGGTCATTATTGGTATTCCTGTATTTGGTGTTTTAGGTTTAGTTATAGGGCCTTTATTAATTTCTTATTTTATTTTATTGATTAAAATTTACGAATCTGAACAAGCGAATGCTAGCAATGAAATTGAAAAGTAAATACTTCTTTTTATTTTTTATGTGTTGGCTATCTTTACAGATAGTCCAGCCCCATTGCGTCTTAGCTAATGCTAAAATTAATAATTCTATAAGCGATAGTATTGATAAAAATTACCATAAAATAGATAGCACCTTATTTAATGTTGCCAAAAAAAGCAAAGTAACTTATTGGTTGTTTTCCAATATTTACGAAATGCCTTCTAATGATAAAATCATTAAAAATGACGAAGTAATATTAGTTCCAAAAGATGTTACCTATAAATACCAAGGTAAAGTTATTAGAAAAATTATTGTTAAATCGCTAGCACCTTTTGGTACAGATGTAGAAGACACTTTAATTAAACGCCGTGGACAATTAGCAGACATTGGTAATGCGATTAGTTTTAGTACCAGAAATGGTGTTATTAGAAACCTATTATTATTTAAACCCGGACAACAGCTAGATGCCCTTAACATTAGGGAATCCGAGCGTTTGCTTAGAACACAAAATTACATTCGGGATGCGCGCATATTTATTCCGAGCCAAAGTAAATTAACAAATGATAGCGTGGATATTATTGTAGTAGTGCAAGAAAGATTTGCATTAAATGCAAGCTTTACCAGCAGCACTAATCAAGGTGAAATACAATTATATCAAAATAATTTTTTTGGAACAGGTAATAAAATTAGACAAGGTGGCAAATTAGATTATAACAATCTAAATCAGAGTAGCTATAATGGCGAATTTAAAAATGTAAATATTTACAAAACTTATATTGACGCTTCTTTATTTTACGATATAAATCCATACCGAAAAATACAAGGGTTTTTAATAGATAGAACATTCTTTTCTCCCTTAACCAAATGGGCTGGATCTATTAGCAGGGTGATGACTCAGGAAAAATTTTATTACGATCAAATATTAAATAAGCAAATTCCAGTGAATATAAGATACAATACCACAGACATTTGGCTTGGTAGAAGTATACCACTAACAAGAGGCAACGACGAAGCGTTTCGTAGTAGCTCCTTAGTAATTGCCGGACGATTTTCGAACACCCGTTTTATTCAAAGAGACACCACAAATCTAGCTCCTATTATAAATTTAAATAATAAAATATTTTATTTAGGTAGCATTGGATTTTCATCTAGAAGATATTACAAAGACCGTAAGCTCTTTCGTTTTGGAAACACGGAAGATATTCCAGAAGGACGCTCCTTCTCTTTTGTAGGTGGCTTTTTAGACGAAGGCAATGTGCCCTTTTATTATACAGGCATCAAATTTTCATCGGGTCAACACATCGAAAATTTTGGCTATTTAGCAGGCAGTATAGAATACGGAACTTTTTACAGCAAATACATTGCACAAAGAGGGGTCTTAACCATTGATGGCAGTTATTTTAGCGACTTATGGAAATTGCAAACTAAATGGACCATGCGTCAATTTATCTATGCCAAAATGACCAATGGCCTAAATAGAGAAGCCAACGAATTGGTAAACCTCAACGGCAGCAGCAACGACGGGCTCTATGGCTTTCAAAGTAATTTAGTAGAAGGAAGAAATAAATTTATTTTAAAATTCGAGTCTATTATTTATACGCCATTTAATTATGCAGGCACGAATATTGCAGCTGTTGTATTTGCAGGCTTTGGCATGCTTAGCAACCCGATTGCAAGCAATGTATCAGATCGCACCATTTACCAAGCTTATGGCTTAGGTTTTTTAATTAGAAAAGAAAATTTAGTAGTAAACACCATCCGACTATCGATTGGTTTTTACCCCAACATACCTTTTAATTCGGGGAATGATTACCGATTTAATCCTTATAGTATATCACAATTTAACTTAAGAGATTTTGACGTATCTAAACCGCAACTAGCCACCTATCGATAAAAAAGAAGTCATGGAAATCAAAGATCAAATGAACAGCATTGTTAAAGAAGGAAAAGAATACCTTCAGATTCAATCAAGCCTTGTACAATTACAAGTAAAAAAAACCACCGCAATCCTTTTAGCCAAAAGCGCTACAAGCCTATTAAGCCTTGCTATTTTTCTGCTCTTTTTTGTTTTTGCTAGTTTAAGTACCGCTTTTTATTTAGCCGAAATTTACCACAGTTTATTTAAAGGTTTTGCCATACTGAGTCTATTCTATTTTGTGCTCTTTATTATATTCATTTTGTTTAATCAGCCAATCAAAAAATATTTTAGCAATAAATTTATTGCCTTATTATTTAATAACGAAAACAATGACTAAGATATATAACCGCGATACCTTAGATCAAGAAATTGATCGATTAAAAAATTTAGCTGCTGTTAAAGAAAATAATTTACAAGCGGCATTTCAAGAATTGAGCAATAACCTAACGCCTGCCAATTTAATTAGTAGCGGATTTAAATCAATATTTAACCGCTCGCCACTTAGCAAACCCCTTATATCTACTGGCATTGGCTTGCTTTCGGGTTTATTTATCGAAAAGGTGATTTTGAAAAATGCGAACATATTAGTTAAATATGGTATTGCGCAAGTAGCCATGACCATCATCAGTCAATTGGTAGACGAGAATTGGAACCCCAATTTAATTGCAAAACTAAAAGCCAGTATTGCACAAGTAATCGAAAAAAATAATGGAGAATTAGATGTGGATGCGGTTAGTACACCAATAGACGCAAACTAATTTAAAGCAATAGGACCCGTGCTGAGTTTATTGCTAATATTTCGTGCTTTATCACGCAAATAATATTCGAACATAATTGTGTCGGCCAGCACCACACTGATATTGATATTTAAGGAAACTTCGGCCTGTGCTGCATTAGCACCCGTTATATTATAATCTCTTATTCTTGAATTAAAATTTAAAGTATCTGTTGTTCCTGGCAAAACAATTTTTTCAAATTTGCCATCTACCTTTTGAAAATATGCTACAAATAAATTTTTATCGTAAGGTGGAATAGTATCGGCTGCGGTTAATCCTAAATCGCCATCTCCATCGGTAAACTTAAATTTTATCAGCACCGCCGTATCTTGACCAATGCTGTTTTTTAATAATTCGAAACTACCTTCTGTTAAAATAGGCTCGTCTGGATAGAGCGGTACTTTATTACAAGCGGCTTGCAACAAGGCAAGGCTTATTAAAGCAATCCATAAAAAGCTATTTTGGTTTCGGTTCATTTATGTAAATTTACAACATCTAATGTAAAACCGCTAACAATGCTTAAAATACAGCCCGAACGCCTATTTTCTATACAACACGAAGCTGATTTTCAAGCGCTTGCATTAACTATTTTTCAATACCAGGCCAATCATATTCCCGTTTACAAACAATATTTAAACGCTTTGAAAATTGATCCCGCTAAGGTTCAATCCATTGAAGAGATTCCTTTTTTACCCATCGAATTTTTTAAAAACAATAGCATTTGTTCCGACCCTACTCATATAGAAATTACCTTTAGTTCGAGTGGAACAACCGGAAGCGAAACCAGTAAACACCCGGTTAACGATGTACAAATTTACCAACAGAGTTACCGCAAAGCATTCGAACATTTTTATGGACCCTTACAAGACTACTGTATACTAGCATTGTTACCCTCTTATTTAGAACGCAGTGGTTCTTCGCTTATTTATATGTGCGAAGACATCATTGAGCAAACCAAACAAAATGGTAGCGGATTTTACTTAAACGAATTTGCGCAAATCAAAAAAATCATTTCGGAAAATTCCAATAACAAAAAAATATTACTGATTGGTGTAACCTATGCCCTACTAGACTTTGCCGAGCAAATGCCTTTTAAAATGGACCATACCATTGTGATGGAAACAGGTGGCATGAAAGGCAAAAGAAAAGAAATGCTGCGAGCAGAAGTGCATGAAATTTTAAGCAATGCATTTGGCCTTTCTAAAATTCATTCTGAATATGGTATGACCGAATTACTCTCGCAAGCTTATTCTAAAGGTGATGGTATTTTTGAATGCCCTGCTTGGATGCGTGTATTAATTAGAGAAACCAATGACCCTTTTACTTTAGCTGAAACAGGAAGAACCGGTGGCGTAAATATCATCGACCTGGCAAACATTAACTCCTGCTCATTTATAGCCACACAAGATTTAGGAAAATTGCATGCCAATCATCAATTCGAAATTTTAGGCAGGTTTGACGATGCCGCACTAAGAGGCTGTAATTTATTAGTCGATTAACTGAATTAAAAAATAATTTTTCTTTCCTTTTTGAATCACTATAAATTCGTTATTGATTAAATGTTCGTTAGTAACCAACATTTCTTCCGATTCGATTTTTTCTTTGTTGATGGAAACGCCACCACCTTGTAACATGTTTTTAGCTTCTGCTTTAGAAGGAAAAATACTGGTATGGCTAGCCAATAATTCGATAATTGGAATGCCAGCAGATAGCATTTGTTTAGACAAAGTAAAATGAGGTAAGCCTTCAAACACCGATAATACTTGTGCTGCAGACTGCCCTTGTAAAAATGCCAAAGAACCATTTCCAAATAAAAACTCAGAAGTTTTTATAGCTGTTTGCAAAGCTTCTTCGCCATGCACCCTAATGGTAATATCGTTAGCCAAGGCTTTTTGTATGGCACGCAAATGCGGCGCGGCAATTTGTTCTTGCTCTAAAGCTACAATTGCTTCTTGATTAAATAAGGTAAATATTCTGATGTATGATTTAGCATCTTCGTCTGAAGTGTTTAACCAAAATTGATAAAATTTATAAGCCGATGTTTGTGCAGGATCTAGCCAAATATTTCCACCTTCCGATTTTCCAAATTTGGTGCCATCTGCTTTTTTAATTAATTGGGTAGTTAAAGCAAATGCAGTACCTGCATCTTTTCTTCTAATAAATTCGGTACCCGTAACAATATTTCCCCATTGGTCCGAACCACCCATCTGTATTAGGCATTGGTGGTTTTTCCATAAGTAATAAAAATCGTATCCCTGAACTAATTGATAACTAAATTCGGTAAAAGACATGCCCGTTTCGCCTTCTAATCTTTTCTTCACCGAATCTTTTGCCATCATATAATTTACCGTAATATGTTTGCCCACATCGCGGATAAAATTTAAAAACGAAAAGTCTTTAAACCAATCGTAATTATTAACCATAACTGCGGCATTGGCTGCCGAACCAAAATCTAAAAACTTTGCTAATTGTGCAGCAATGCAAGACACATTATGGTTGAGCGCATGCTCGGATAATAAATTTCTTTCTTGTGATTTTCCAGAAGGATCGCCAACCATACCAGTTGCACCGCCAACCAAAGCATAAGGTTTATGGCCTGCTTTTTGAAAATGAATTAAGGTCATAATTTGGACCAAATGCCCAACATGTAAGGAATCTGCCGTTGGATCGAAACCAATATAACCACTGATCATGCCTTCGCTGAGCTTCTCTTCTGTGCCAGGCATAATATCGTGCAACATTCCTCTCCATTTTAACTCCGCTACAAAATTCGTATTCATTGGTTATTTCCTTAAATTTGATACCAAAGATAGGGATTTTCGATTATTTTTGTCAAACCCTTGGCAATGAAAGCAATATTTAAGCGTTAAATAGCACAAAACAGCATACCCTTGATACGAAAGACCCTCATCTACCCTACTTATACACTCTTACTTGCCTTATGCTTTGTGAATTTTAGCAGCCATGGCCAAAGTAGAAAATACAGTAACGAATTTTTAGCCATTGGTGTAGGTGCACGCGCATTAGCCATGTCTAATTCGGTAGTTGCTTCTACCAATGATGTTACGGCTGGCTATTGGAATCCTGCTGCATTAAATAGTAACGAAGCTGATCTTGATTTTGCTATTATGCACGCTAATTTTTTTGCAGGCATTGCCAAATACGATTATGCAGGTTTTGCTAAAAAAATTGATGCGCAAAGTTCGGCCGCTATTTCTATTATTCGTTTTGGTGTAGATGATATTCCAAATACCACTGCGCTCATAGATGCAGGTGGAAACATTAATTACGATCGAGTAACCAGCTTCTCTGCTGCAGACTACGCCATTATTGGCTCTTACGCAAAAAAAATAAAAGACAAACCATTTCAAATTGGTGGTAATGTTAAAATTGTACACCGAAAAATTGGCAGCTTTGCTAACTCTTGGGGCTTTGGCTTAGATGCGGCTTTTCAATATCAAAAAGAAAATTTAAAATTAGCGGCAGTTATCCGAGATGCGAGTACCACCTTTAATGCTTGGTCTTATAAAATTGATCAAACCACTAAAGATTTATTAACCCAAACTGGAAACGAAATTCCATCTAATGCTTTAGAAATTACTAACCCCAAACTCTTACTTGCGGCTAGTTATCAAAAACAATTTTCGAAAAAAATAAGTGCGATCGGTGAAATAGATTTTGATATAAGTACCGATGGCCCACGCAACAGTTTAATTAGCAATGATCGTTCTGCGCTCAGTATAGACCCACATGCAGGCTTAGAAATTGCCTATCAAAAAAATATATTCCTAAGAATGGGCGTTGGAAATATTCAAAAATCAGTCGATTTTGAAGGTAAAAAATACCTTAGCATACAGCCAAATATGGGAATTGGCATCAAAATCAAAAATATGCAAATCGACTATGCCCTGACCAATATTGGTAATGTGTCGGATGTTCAATATTCGAACATTTTTTCGATCAAAATGGCCATTTTTAATTCAATTTAATAGTTAAAAATTTCAAGCAAATCTTATCTTCGTGTATGAATTTCGAAGAGGCAAAAATCCGTATAGCAGCGCTTTCAACAGCACTCCACGAACATAATCACGCATATTATACTTTATCAAATCCTGTTATTTCGGATTTTGAATTCGACCAATTATTAAACGAATTACTGGCATTAGAGAAACAGTATCCAGATTTAATTAGCGATAACTCTCCTTCGCAACGCGTAGGCGGTAGCATTACCAAAAACTTTCAAACGATAACGCATCGTTACCCCATGATGTCTTTAGGAAATACCTATAACGAACAAGATTTAATCGACTTTGACCAACGCGTTAAAAAACAGATAGAAGATGATTTTGAATATGTTTGCGAGCTAAAATTTGATGGTTTAGCCATTGGCTTAACTTACGAAAACGGATTTCTTAAACAAGCTGTAACTCGCGGCGACGGAAGCAAAGGCGATGATGTAACGGCTAATGTAAGAACCATTAAAAGTATTCCATTACAACTTCCTATTGGAGGCGATTACCCTGCTAATTTTGAAGTGCGTGGCGAAATACTCATGCACCGTACCGTTTTTGAACAACTCAATAAAGACCGCGATGAATTAGGCGAAACAGCTTATGCTAATCCTAGAAATTTTGCGTCGGGCACTTTAAAAATGCAAGACTCTAAAGAAGTAGCCAAAAGAAACCTTGATTGTTTTATCTATTTTTTCTTAACCGATAACTCGAGTTTTAAAAATCATGCAGAAAGTTTAAATAAATTAATGTCCTGGGGCTTTAAAGTATCGCCCACTTTTGCTATTTGTAAAGACATTAGCGAAGTACAACAATTTATTCAAAAATGGGAAAAAGAGCGCTTCGATTTAAGCTACGATATAGATGGGGTAGTCTTAAAAGTAAATAATTACGATCAACAGCAAGAGCTTGGTTTTACTGCTAAATCGCCACGATGGGCTATTTCTTATAAATACAAAGCCGCAGAAGTAGAAACCAAATTATTATCGGTTAGTTACCAAGTAGGAAGAACAGGTGCTATTACACCAGTTGCTAATTTACAACCTGTTTTATTAGCGGGTACTACTGTTAAGCGCGCATCGTTACACAATGCAGATCAAATTGAAAAATTAGATTTATACGAAGGTGATGTAGTGAAAGTAGAAAAAGGCGGCGAAATTATTCCTAAAATTATTGAAGTGAATAAAAGTAAACGCGATTTATTTGCGCAGAAAATTACATATATCACCGAATGCCCAGAATGCCATACCCCGCTTATTCGCAAAGCAGGAGAAGCACATCATTATTGTCCGAACGAATTAGGCTGTAGCCCGCAAGTAATTGGAAAAATGCAGCATTTTACCGCTCGAAAAGCAATGAACATTGATAGCCTAGGCGACGAAACCATTGAACAATTATTTAGGGCAGGTTTAATTTTAACCATTGCAGATATTTACGAATTAAAAAATAAAAGAGCAGCTATGTTAGCACTCGATCGCTTTGCAGAAAAATCGGTCGATAACATTATTGCTGGAATAGAAAGC
>CAJBBN010000046.1 GCA_903951325.1 uncultured bacterium | reverse complement strand
ATTGCTTTAATATCTTGTGCTGTTAATGTTTTAATAAATGATTCTTCGGTAATAATGAGAGAATCTGCAATTTGTTTCTTACGCCATTGTAAAGCTAATATTTTTTCTTCGACTGTATTTCTTGTAATGAATTTATAAATAAATACATTATTTTTTTGGCCAATTCGATGGGTACGATCTATGGCTTGCTGTTCTACCGCTGGATTCCACCATGGATCAAGAATAAACACATAATCTGCTTCGGTTAAATTTAAACCAACCCCACCCGCTTTAATAGAGATTAAAAACACTTTCTTTTCTTCGTCTTGCTTAAAATGATTGACTACTTCTTCTCTATTGGTTGTTGAACCATCTAAGTAAGCAAAATCAATATTTTGTTGTTCGAAATATTCTTTGAATATTTTTAAATGCTTAACAAATTGAGAAAATATCAAAACCTTATGACCCTTTGTCATGATGTTTTCTAAAGTATGAATGACATCCGAAAACTTTCCAGCATCACCCTCGTACAACTCATCTACCATTTTAGGATGATTCGCTATTTGTCGCAACTTATTTAAACCCTGTAACAAATAAATATGAGATTTGCCAATTCCTTGATCGGCAATCATTTTCAATATTTCATTTCTATAATAAGATTTTGTTTCTTCATATAATTCTTCCTGAGCCGGACTCATATCAGAATAATAAATATTTTCGGTTTTTGGAGGTAATTCTGAAGCTACTTGTTGTTTGGTTCTCCTTAAAATAAAGGGCTTGATAATGGATTGCAATTTTTCTGCTTTATCAAAATCCTGTTTTTTATCAATCGGAATAACAAAATTATCATTAAAAAAATGATGGTTGCCTAATAAACCAGGATTGACAAATGACATTTGAGACCATAAATCTAAAACAGAATTTTCTACCGGCGTTCCGCTTAATACCAATTTATATTTTGATTTTAAACTCCTGACTGATCTGGAGATTTTAGAAATTGGATTTTTAATAATTTGACTTTCGTCTAAAATAATATAATGGAAATAAAAAGATTTAAACAAATCAATATCCATTCTAATAATTCCATAGGTACTGAGCACCACATCTGCATGTGCAAATTGATCTAAATTTTTATCTCTTAAAGATCCGGTATAAACAATAACTTTTAATTCTGGTGTAAATTTTTGCGCTTCTCTTAACCAATTGTAAATTAATGAGGTGGGCATAATAATAAGCGAAGGTTGATTGACTGCTGCAGCTGTTGTCGAATCAAAAAGGTCTTTTGCAATTAATGCTTCCGCAGCATCTTCTTTCACTTTTTGTAATAAAGCCAACGTTTGTATGGTTTTACCTAAGCCCATGTCATCTGCCAAGCATCCACCAAAATTCCATTTCCTAAGAAAATAGAACCAATCATAGCCTGCTTTTTGATAAGGCCTCAACTCCCCTTTAAAATTTTTAGGCATTGGAATCTCTTCCATTTCTTCGAATTGTAAAAGATTGTTCAATTTGCGATCCATGCTAAGTTGCGCTAATTCCGAATCTGCATATTCTTTAACAATGCCTATATGGTATTTTTTGAGTCTTAGTTGCGATGTGCCTTCTGCAAACGAAAATAGATTTTGATATTGCGCAAACCAACTTTCTGGAATGATTGCAATTTCGCCGTTAGGTAATTCAAATTCTTTTTTATTATTTAATATATAATCACGTAAAATAATAAATGGGAATTCAAACTCACCAAAATATACCGTCGCATAAATATCAAACCAATCGTTTGATTCTTTTATTTGTAAATCAATTTTACTCTTTCCAATAAAATATCTTTTGCCACTTTCTTCTTGTTGAATTTGAAAGCCTGCCTGCAAAAGCTGATCATGGTTGACATTGAGCCAATCTAATGCATGATGAATGCTTTCGGTTTCCGAATCTTTCGTATGATTTGGTACAATAAATGAACTGCCATCTATAGGCATTAAGCCTAACTCGGTTAATAGATTTATTTTTACTCCTTCCCAAGTTAAGGAGCGTTTTATCCTATGAAAGGTAAATTCATCGCTTTTATTTTCAACGGTAACAGAAACTTTAGTACCAGACTGATATAAGAAATTATATTTCCCGTATTGAAAAGACAATACAAATTGCATAGAATTATCCCAAGCATGAATGATTTTTATAATTGGGAATGCCTCAAATTGTTCGGTAATAATTTGAAAGCCTTCGGCATATACATGGTGCCTTTCTATGAGTGGCGCAATAAACTTTTTATAATAAGATGCCTCTGCTGTTTTTGGAATATCTACAAATCGCTTGTTTAAAAATGGCATTAACTTTTTGCCATCTAGCTCTTGGTCGAACTGGATGAGTTGAGCACCCAATAACATAAAAGCTGGCGAACTAGTAATGATTTCGGCCTCTTTAAACATGAACTCCATGCGAACGCCATTCAATTTTATGGTTGGGAAATACCTAGTTCCTTCGGGAGATCTCCTAAAATGGAACAATACCGTTGCAAGATCTTCATTGATTTTTAATCGCTTAAAAACCGGATCTCCATCTTTTCCCATTTCAAAAAATGGTTTTTGTTTAATTTGACGAAGCGCTTCTACAATCTTTTTTTCTAAAATAGGCCGAACAATTTGAAATATTTTTTCGTTCCATATTTTTTCGAAATAGGCGGCTGGTCTGATTTTTTCTTTGTAATGCTTTTTAATCACAAACTCCTGATCAAGCTGATCTAAGAGTTTAATTAATTTATAATCATCCTCGTCTAAGCAAGCATCAAATTCTTTGGCAGTTTGAGAATATAATTTTTGGTGGGAAAGTGAATAAGCGCCATTTGCATTTAGCTGTACAATATGTGGTTCGATTACAAAACCCATGTAGGGGTGTTTGCATAGCGAATACACTAATTTACAAGGCTTTTTACTATCTACTCTTACCATTTATTTTAGGAATACAAAATAAAGAAAGGTAAGTAGATTGAAAAAATTCAAATATACTTAATTCTGATTGAAAAAGAAAGGAAATGTTTTGGGTACTACGCCTTAGCTTGCGTTTCGTTCATTGCAATCCAAGCTAAAATTCCACCTTTAAGGTTGAATAAATTCGTAAACCCGAACTGTTGCTCTAATTGCATTATAGCTGCTGCACTTCTTGCACCAGATCTACAGTGAATAACCACTAATTTATCTCTGCTGATTTTATCTTCTTCTAATACAATGTTTCCTAAAGGAATCAAAGTTGCACCCATATTGGCTGCTTCATATTCAAACTCTTCTCGCACATCTATGAGTTGAAAGTCTTTCTTTTCATCCATTAATGCTTTTAACTCTTGAACTGTAATTTCCTTTACCATAAATATTATTTTTTTACAAATTTATACTTTTGAACAGTATTTCAAATAAAGCATTGCATTAATTTCAAACTTGGATATCTTTTTATATCTTCAATATTCAAAATCTAAAAAAAATATGACTGAATCCGGTTTTAAAAGAGAAATCAAACTATTTGACGCTATTATGATCGTAGCTGGAACCATGATTGGTTCAGGTATTTTTATTGTTAGCTCCGATATTGCCAGAAATGTTGGCTCATCTGGGTACTTACTACTCATTTGGGTGGTAACAGGATTTATTACCATAGCAGGGGCGCTGAGTTATGGCGAACTAGCTGGCATGTTTCCAAAAGCAGGTGGGCAATATGTTTATTTAAGAGAAGCCTGGGGGAAACCCGTTGCCTTTTTATATGCATGGACTTTATTTTTGGTTATTCAAACAGGAACGATTGCCGCAGTTGGAGTTGCTTTTGCAAAATACACAGGCGTATTATTGCCAACAATTATTTCAGAAAAAATTATTTTATTTCAATTAGGTAATTTTGGTATTAACTCAGTTCAAGTACTCGCCATATTAAGTATCATTCTGTTGACTTATTTAAATTCTAAAGGCGTCAAAAATGGAAAAATGATTCAAAATATTTTTGGTAGTACTAAAATAATTGCACTTTTTGGATTGATTATTTTTGGTTTACTTTTTGGAATAAATGCAGATGTAGTTTCTATGAATTTTGCCGACATGTGGTCGCTCAGTAGTACTCACATAGATAAAGCTACTGGAGCGGTAAGCATTGAATCTATTATAGGATACGCCATTATACCTGCAGTAGGAATTGCCATGGTAGGCTCTTTATTTTCGAGTGATGCTTGGAATAATATTGGATTTTCTGGTGATGAAATTCAAAATCCAAAAAGAAATTTAGTATTGAGTATGGTGATTGGAACATCAGTAGTGACCTTAATTTATCTTTTGTTAAACGTAGTATATTTAATGGTATTGCCACTTAAAGGTGATCCGAATGGTGCAGATGTAATTTCAAGAGGGATTCAATTTGCTAGCAATGATCGAGTGGCTACTGCCGTTGCAGAAGCGATAGGCGGCGCAAAAGCAACTATCGCAATTGCGGTATTAATTATGATTTCCACTTTTGGTTGCAATAATGGATGTATTTTATCTGGCGCTAGGGTTTATTATGCGACGGCCAACGATGGTTTGTTTTTCAAAAGCATGTCTAAATTAAACGCGAATGGCGTACCCGGAGTTGCCTTAATTTTTCAATGTGTTTGGGCTAGCATTCTATGTGTATCTGGCACCTACGGCAACTTACTAGATTATGTAGTATTTGCTGTTTTACTATTTTATATTTTAACAATCATTGGCATTTTTAAATTAAGAAAAAAGATGCCAGATGCCGAAAGACCATACAAAGCAATAGGCTATCCTATTATACCGGCAATATATATAGCATTAGCTTCTATAGTTTGTATTATACTCTTGATTTATAAACCAGAATACAGCTGGCCTGGTTTTATAATTGTAGGCCTAGGTATTCCCGTATATTTTTTATTTCAGAAAAAAATTAAAGCATAATATTTTGACACGATTTTATTTTAAAACCATACTAATTATATGGGTATCATTTATTTTTTTTGCTTGTAATGATCCTATAAAAGAAACTAAAATTGAAAAGCTTGGCGAAGCTAATCGCCCCTACAACAAAAAAGAATTTGAAATAAAAGAAAAAAAGATTGCGCAATATTTTGCGCGTTTGCACGAACAAACAGGCTTTAATGGTGCTGTTTGGATAAGTAAAGACGAGCATAAATTATATGCTGCTGCATTTGGATTTAATGATATTAAGCGCCACAAAGAGCCGCTCAATATTTCATCTGTTTTCCAACTGGCCTCGGTAAGTAAGCAGTTTACTGCGGCGGCCATTTTACATTTAATGGAACAAGGTAAGTTGAAACTAAGCGACCCTGTCCAAAAGTTTTATCCAAATTTTCCTTATCAAGGAATCAATTTAAAAATGTTATTACTCCATCGTGGTGGTTTAGGAAACTACACCTATTTCAGCGAAATGTATTGCGACAGGAAAACGCCTATTTCTAATCAAGACGTGGTACAAATGATGATTAAAAATAAACCACCAATCTATTTTTTTCCAGATAGAAGATTCGACTATAGTAATACAGGTTATGTTTTGCTTGCTGCCATTGTTGAAAAAGTGACTGCAGAAAAATTTGATGTATACATGCGTAAAGAAATTTTCAAGCCCTTAGGTATGAATCATACTTATGTTTATAACATAAACAAGCCAGCAGCTTTTAACTATTCGCCAGGGCACGATAAAAATTTAAACCCGACACAAAGTAGTTACCTAGATGGTGCAAATGGCGATAAAGGTGTTTATTCATCGGTAGCAGATTTAGCGATTTGGGATCGGGTTTTATATTCTAATATTTTTCTTAAAAAATCAAGTATAGATTCTTTGAGCAAACCAGGCAATCATCATTTAACCGGACCATTTAATTATGGTTATGGCTGGCGCACCTATACTCATGCTGACGGATCAAACATCAATTATCATGGTGGGTGGTGGAATGGGTATAAAACATTTTTCTTTAGAGACCTCAAAAACCATCATGCTATTATTTTGTTAAGCAATAGAGAGCATTCAGGATTCAGGGATTTAGACGGTTTGGTAGATATTATATATGATAGAAAGCCAGATCCTAAAAGAAAATATTCGGTTTACATGCATCATGCTCCTGGTTATTAATTTAGAATTTAAAATATATAGTAATGAAAAATAAAATATTTTTTGGAATTTTCTTAGTTGCATTAACAGCTTGTACATTTTTTTATTTTAATAAAATTAAAAAAACACAGCCTTCATTAACTGCCTATGAACAATACCTCGCAGATCATTTTTATAATAAAGCTGCAGATAAAATTGCTATTGAAATGCCAGGTGAAACAGAAACAGAATCGGCTAAAACCGATCGCCCTGATTTAGCATTTGAACAAGATTTTAGAATCACAATGGATCCTGTTTTAAAAAGACCGGCGACAGAAAGATTAATTATTGCAAGAGAAATGATTGCTATGCAACAAAGAAACAAGCAAACATTGATGGCACCGATTTGGGAAGAGCGTGGACCAAAAAATGTTGGTGGTAGAACACGCACAGTGGTTTACGACCCGAACGATCTCAGTAATAAAAAAGTTTGGGCAGGCGGTGTTGGTGGAGGATTGTGGTATTGTAATGATATAACTGCTACTAGCCCAATCTGGAATAGAGTGAACGATTTTTGGGAGAACATAGCCATATCTTCCATTGCATTTGATCCTACCAATACGCAATTAATGTACGTAGGAACTGGTGAAGGTTGGAGTAATTTAGATGCGCAACGTGGCGCTGGCGTTTGGAAAAGTACGAATGCTGGCTTAGGGTTTGAAAGATTATTGAGCACGAATAATACTACATTTTATCATGTTCAAAAAATTGTAGTCAACGCAACAGGCGTATATGTTGGCACTAAAGCCGGCGGCGTAATGCGAAGCACAGATGGCGGCACTTCTTTTACTAAAGTTTTAGGCAGTACCGTCCCTATTGGTGCAAGTAATCCTATTTCAGATTTAGAAATTGGCGCGGATGGAACAATTTATGCAGGCATTGGCATTTTTACTTCTGGTTCGGTTTGGAAATCAATATCTGGAAATGCCAATACTTGGACTAAATTAAATAATGGCACAAATGGTTTTCCAACTTCAGGATTTGAAAGAGTAGAAATTGCAGTTGCTCCAAATGATTCCAATGTACTTTATGCTATAACACAAGATGCGAGTACAAATGGATTATATAATATTTATTATTCTGCAAATAAAGGTACCACTTGGACCACCTGTGCTAAACCCGCAGATGCAGATGGTGGAATACCTTCAGACGATTTCACGCGTACCCAAGCTTGGTACGATTTAACCGCTGCTGTTGATCCAAACAATGCCTCAACGTTGATAGTTGGTGGTGTTGATTTATTCAAAAGTACCAATGCAGGAACATCATGGACACAAATTAGTCATTGGTATGGTGGATTTAGTTATCCAGATGTGCATGCCGATCAACATGTAATTACCTTTAAAAAGAATTCTTCAAGCGAAGTATTATTTGGCAATGATGGTGGTATTTATTTAAGTGCAAACATCAATATTGCAAGCCCAACATTTTCCAATAAAAATAATGGATACAATGTAACACAATTTTATAGCTGTGCTATGTCGCCAACAGCTGCTTCAAATATTTTTCTTGCTGGGTCACAAGATAACGGTACTCAAAGGTTTTCAGCCGCTGGCTTAAATAATACTACAAGGGCCTATGGTGGAGATGGCGCATTTTGTTTTTTTGATCAAGATAACCCAACAGTGGCCATCGCATCTTATGTTTATAATAATTATTATCGATCAACTAATAGTGGAACTAGCTTCAATACAACACTATCAAGTAGCAGCACTACCGGTTCGTTTATCAATCCGGCCGATTATGATAACAGAGAAAATATTTTATACTCTGCTTACAGTACCAGTGCCATTCAAAAAATTACGAACGTAACAACTACACCAGTTACTTCACAAATAACAATGAGCACTTTAGGTGCTATGGCGTCTCATTTAAGCGTTTCTCCATATGCTGCTATTGGTAGTTCTACCGTTTTTGTTGGAACCGAAGCAGGTAAAGTATTTAAAATAACTAACGCGCAAAGTGCGAGTCCAACTATCACACAGTTGGGCACAACATTAGGTGGCAGTATTTCTTGCATTGAAATTGGCGCAAGCGAAAACGAATTATTAGTTACCCTGAGTAATTATGGTATCACCAGTGTTTATTATTCTGATAATGGAGGAAATACATTTACAAACAAAGAAGGTAATCTTCCAGACATGCCAGTAAGATGGGCGCTATTTAATCCACAAAATAGAAATGAAGTTTTACTAGCCACTGAGCTTGGTGTTTGGTACACTGCAAGTTTAAATTTAACTACTCCAAATTGGGTTGCCTCTAACGCAGGACTAGCAACTACTCGAGTAGATATGCTGCAATACAGAAGTTCGGATAATTTAGTAATAGCCGCAACACATGGTCGTGGTTTATTTTCATGTAGCAATTTCACATTAAATATAACACAAGCACCCACTGCAAATTTTACTGCTAATAAATTAGTGGTATGCAAAGGCGACAATGTTACATTTACCGATCAATCCAGTGATTCTCCAAATGCGTGGTCTTGGAGTTTTAATGGTGGTACACCAAGTACCTCTTCGTTAGCAAATCCAACAATTAAATACGATAGCATAGGCACATTTGCAGTAACATTAACGGCAAGTAATATTATTGGCACAAGCAGCCCAATTACAAAAACTGCTTTTATAACAGTAGTCAATAAGCCTTCCTTACCCATCATAACAGGCTATACCAGCACTTGTCTAAATGATACGAATGTGTATATGACGCTTATTAAATCAGACCAGTATACTTGGACAATTACTGGTGGAAATATAATTAGTGGACAGAATACCGATAGTTTAGTAGTGGTATGGACAAGTATTGGAAATAAAAATATCGGATTAAAACTAACTAATAATTCGGGTTGCGAAAGTGCCATTAAAAATACTGCAATTAAAGTATTTGATAAACCAAATCTAAGTGTAATCAATGGCCTCGCAGAATATTGTCAAAATGATACCGCCATTTATTCCGTTACTTCAAACGCAAGTTATCTCCTATGGGAAATAAATGGTGGTGAAATTATTGGCCGAGATGATTCCGCGGTTGTAAAAGTGGTATGGAAAAAATATGCTTTCAATAACGATATCAGTATTAATGCAAGTAATGGCGCTGGCTGTCGATTATTAAGTAATAAGCTAAATGTGATTACCAATGTATTACCCAAAGCGAGTTTTACTTCGAACCTAGATACCGTGATGATTAATAAAGGTGGTATGATTAAATTTACCAATACCTCAACCGATGCCAGCACATTAACATGGGATTTTGGTGATAGCTCTCAAACAACCGGTACAGAGCACCCAATGCATCAATTTATTAAACCCGGAACATATATCGTTACCCTAATTGCAAGCAATGGAAATTGTATACAACAATTTCAAAAAACAATTGTGGTTATCATGGGCACTGGATTTAGTCAAAATTTTGCTCAGCAAATTACCGTAAGTCCAAATCCAAGCAGTGATATAATAAATATTAAATATGGCAAAAACCATTTAAGGAATATTATATTATTTGATGCAACAGGAAAAGCAGTTTTAAATTCGAACGAAAATAAAATTACTATCAAAGAAATGCCGAATGGTAATTATATTTTAAGAATATTTTTCGAAGAAGGCGTAGTCGATAAAAAAATTATAAAGAAGAATTAAGCAATTTTTTTAGACAATATAAAATCATTTAACCAAAACTCGGCAAATGGAATATCGACAGTTTCGATAATTTCATAGCCGAGTTTTTCATAAAAAGATAAAGCAGGGTTTTTTCTGTTGACATTTAAATGCAAATAATCAGCGCCTAAATCAGCTACTTGTTTTTCTACTTCGTTAAGCAACATCCTTCCAAACCCTTTGTTTTGTTCACTTGGGAGCAAATATAGCTTATGCAATTTATAGGTATTAATTGGCTCCTCTAATTTTCCATAAGAAGCAAAGCCTATTGGCATTTCCGCTTGATATAAAATTAAAAACGCGTGTTTGTAAAAATCCATTTGTTTGTAAATGGATTCTGGCGTATACATTTCGCCAAACATATATTCGATTTGCGCTTGTGAAATAACATCTTGATAAGTAACAAACCAAGTGTCGTAAGCAATCTTTACAATTGCAGGAATATCTTCGATACTGGCTAGTTTAATTGAAAGGGTGTTCATCTATTGCTTTTTAAGATTTATTAATTTTATAAAATACAATAAATGACCCGCCACAAAAGACATTGTTCCAATTAAAAAAAAGAAATTAGCAATTCTATTTGCAGTAGAAGGATAAGTAATTATGCCAGTGAACAACATCAATAGACTTAATAAATAAGCATTCCTAGCATTGTTATCTGCTGGGTTAATTTGTAATTGAATGGGTATTTTAAATCCAAAATAAAAAACAATTGCAGCTAGTAATGCAGTCGCCATGATGATAACATACATAGACATTTGATATGTCGAAAATTCGGCAGTTGGGAATAGAAAATGAATGGCAATAGCAATGATAGCTAATGCAATAGCCGAAAGAGTTAAGCGCAAACAGATTAATTTATGGTTCTCTAGAAAATTCATTTGATTATTTTTTTCAAAAATACATTTCTTTATATGATATTTGAAATAATTAGTCATATTCAACATTAAATAAATTATATGAAAGCATATGTATTTCCTGGTCAAGGAGCTCAATTTGTCGGAATGGGAAAAGAATTGTATGAAAATTCTGACTTAGCAAAAGCGATGTTTGAAAAAGCAAATGAAATTATTGGATTTAGGATTACAGATTTAATGTTCGACGGAACAGACGAAGATTTAAAACAAACTAAAGTTACCCAACCTGCCATTTTTTTACACTCGGTTATTCTTGGAAGTGTTTTACCAGACTTTAAACCCGAGATGGTTGCGGGTCATTCTTTAGGTGAATTCTCTGCATTGGTAATGAATAAAACTTTATCATTTGAAGATGCATTTAGATTAGTTATTGCAAGAGCAAACGCGATGCAAAAAGCATGTGAATTAGCTCCATGCACAATGGCCGCAATATTAGGATTAGCAGATAATGTAGTAGAAGAAATTTGTGCAAGTATTCCTGAAATTGTAGTAGCTGCAAATTATAATTGTCCTGGACAATTAGTAATATCAGGAAGTATGGAAGGCGTACAAATTGCTTGCGAAAAGTTAACCGCTGCAGGTGCTAAAAGAGCCTTAATGTTAAATGTTGGAGGTGCATTTCATTCACCATTAATGGAGCCCGCTAGAGTAGAATTAGCTGCAGCCATTCATGCAACAAATTTTGCCAATCCAATTTGTCCGATCTACCAAAACATCAATGCGCAAGCCACTATAGATCCTAATCAAATTAAAGAAAATTTAATCCTACAATTAACAGGAGCGGTTAGGTGGACACAAACCATCGAAGCCATGATTGCAGGTGGCGCCAGTTCTTTTACAGAAGTTGGCCCCGGAACAGTCTTACAAGGTTTGGTTAAAAAAGTAGATCGACAAATGCCTACTGCAAGTGCAAGTATATTAACAGCCTAAAAATGAAAAATATGATTGTTAATTTAGCTAGTCTCGAAAACGATTTAATCCCAATCATAGCTATTATTAAAAAACATAAAGTTATTTGTTGGAATGGAGAGATGGGCGCTGGTAAAACTACTATCATTAATAAAATCTGTCAGTTGCTTGGAAGTACCGATGAAAAAAGCAGCCCAACATTTGCCATCTTAAATGAATATACCTGCCCAGGTGATAAAATTTATCATTTAGATTTATATAGGTTAAAATCTATAGTCGAAGCATTAGATATTGGTATAGAAGAATACTTAGACAGTGGCCACTATTGTATGATTGAGTGGCCCGAAATAATTAAGCCGCTATTGCCCGAAAATGCATTGTTTATTGAGATTACGGCCCAAGCCGATAAGAGTCGAAAAGTGCAAATTTTAAGTACTTAGGCTGCCTAATGAATCAAAAATAAATTGATTATCTTTAGCTATAAATTGAAAAAAATATGTCTAATGCAACCAAAGGAATGTCGGCTATTGCAAAACAAGCTATGCTTATGCCCAAAGAGTCGTTAATGACTGCTAAAAATCGCAAGCAAGAATTTAACATTGGCATTCCAAAAGAAACTTTATTTCAAGAAAATAGAATTGCATTAACGCCACTCTCTGTTGGTTTATTAGTAAACAACGGACACGAGGTGCGCATTGAAACAGGCGCAGGCAATGGCGCCAAATTTTCCGACACTGCCTATTCCGAAAATGGTGGACAAATAACATACGACCGCCAAAAAGTTTGGGAATCAGATATCATTATAAAAGTAGGCCCGCCAACACTAGAAGAAATTGGCATGATGAAAATTGGGCAAACTTTAATTTCAGGCTTACAAGTAGCTACGCTCAAACCTGAATATTTAAAGGCTTTGATGGCAAAAAAAATAACTGCAATTGCGTTCGAATATTTAAGAGATGAAGGAAATATTTTAACAGTAGTAAGATCTATGTCTGAAATTGTTGGCACAACTTCTATTCATATTGCTTCAGAATTATTAAACACACACAACGGAAAAGGATTATTATTAGGCGGCGTAGTTGGAATACCTCCAACAGAAATTGTTATTATTGGAGCTGGTACTGTAGGCGAATGTGCTGCCAGAACAGCTATTGCACTAGGCGCCGATGTGAAAGTTTTTGATAACTCTGTTTATCATTTACGCAGACTGCAAGAAAATATTGGCACCAGAATTTTTACATCCGTTATACAACCTGTTGTTTTAGAGAAAGCACTTGCAAAATGTGATGTAGCTATTGGTGCAATGCGATCGAAAGAAGGCCGAAGCCCTTGCATTGTTTCTTCAGAAATGGTTAATAAAATGCGAGCAGACGCGGTAATCATTGATGTGAGTATCGATCAGGGTGGTTGCTTTGAAACTTCTAAAGTGACTAATCATACCAACCCTATTTTTAGACACCAAGAAGTGATTCATTATTGCGTGCCCAATATTGCTTCGAGAGTAGCAAGAACTGCAACTTATGCATTAACAAATATATTTAGTCCTATCTTATTAGCAATGGCTAATGCAGGTGGTATAAAAAATTACCTTTGGGAAAATGCAGGTATACGCAGTGGCGTTTATATTTATAATGGTCAAATAACCAATAAATATTTATCGAATCAATTTAAATTACCATTAAAAGATTTAGATTTATTAGTGGCTGCTCAAAATTAAATTATAAATTTTTGAGTGTGTTTTCTACCCAAGCTTTTCCCCAGTTTGCCAACTCTTCTGTTGACCATAAAGTGGGATAAAAAATTCTTTTTTGAAAACGAGGAGGCAAATATTTTTGCCAATTGGTTCCACCGGTTGCTTTAATATCTTCTGGATCTAATTGCAAATAACGAACAGCAGATTTATAATGGGCTAAAGGCCAATTCACATTTACATTTGTATCAAACCTTCGCATAGCTTCTGTTACAGCCGGGTTAGCAGATTGCAGTTCTTGGTATTTAGCAAGTATGGTATTCTCATTTCTGTCATTCGCTAATTGTACAAACGAAGCCATGTATTTTTCTTCAAACTGAATTAAGGTTAATGTTTTCTTTCCAGTTTTAGCCTCTGTTGCTCCGTGTTTCCAATAGATAAATGCTAAATATTTTTCTGCATTGAATGGCTCTTTTGCAAATTCTTCGCGTTTATCTTTATCAATTAAATTAATTAAATCTGTAGCAAATATTTCAATTTTACGATACTGTGCCGATTGAAAACCACTTGCAGGTAATAAGGACATTCGGTATTGTAAGAATTGTTCTTTCTCCATTCCATCTACCATAATATCAAAAGAATTCGTAAGATGTTCGAAATAGCGATTGATACGGGTAAGACGCGATAGAAAAAACTTTTCTGTAATGGCTGTTTGATCACAAATTTGTTGGCATTCGTTCAAAATCATTTTGAAATACAACTCGGTTGCCTGATGATACATGATAAAAATCTGCTCATCGGGGAACTTTGTTTTAGGATTTTGTAAGCTTAGCAGGGTATCTAAGTGTATGTAATCCCAATAAGTGAGGTAATCTGCATGGATCAATCCATCCAGGTATGATGTTAAATCTTGGCCGCTTGCATCAAATTTTTCTTGTAATTTTTGAATGCGTTCGGTAATTTCTTTAGATAATTCCATAATTAAAAAAATGTTTTGATAACCACATGCCTAGGTATAATGCCAACATGCAAAAAATGATATTTAAAATTATATTTCCAAATGCCAATAGCATATTTCCAGATTTAAGAATTTGATCTGTTTCAGAAATAAAAGTAGAAAACGTGCTAAATCCACCACAAAAACCAGTTAATAAAATCAGTTTTAATTCTGCATTCAAATTTGTTTTTGCTAATAACATGGATGAAAAAAAACCAAGTAATAAACAACTTAATACATTGGCTGCAAAGGTTGCCAT
This sequence comes from uncultured bacterium, assembly GCA_903951325.1. GTDB lineage: Bacteria > Bacteroidota > Bacteroidia > Sphingobacteriales > Sphingobacteriaceae > CAIKLP01. The sequence goes on along the minus strand of CAJBBN010000046.1, from coordinate 1,440 downwards.
TGGAAAATTAAATCCAAAGCCAACTTTTGTGAATGCCCAACGCGCAATGCTTCCAGCTCCACCACCCATAAAAACAAACAATGCATTCTTCATGACAATTTATTTTTTGTTTTCAATATTATTTCCAGCACCTCTTCTATTGGCGTATAGTTAAACGAAAGTGCTTGTACTAATTTTTGATTGTTAAATATATGACTTTTTTGACTTGCGCGTAAGGTAAATTTGCTCAATAAGGTGCTTTTATTGAATAAAAAAGAGTAGAGCTGCAATAAGCTAATGATAACATTACTCCAAGCATTGCTTAAGCGAATAGCCATTGGCTTTGTGTTTTTAATTTGAGCAATCAGTGCGAAAAATTCTTGATAACTTTTATTTGCTGCAGAAATAATAAACCTTTCTGCAACTATAGTCGAATCCATTAATTGGATCATTGCCCGACACAAGTCGACCACATATACCAAAGCAATACTTCCTTCGGGATAAAAATAGGCTTTAGCATTTACCAACTTTAAAAGTGACATGCCGCCCCCTTGCTTTTCGTCGTAACCTAAAATTACAGACGGGTTTACAATCACTGCGTCTAGGCCTTCTGTTATGCCGCGCCATACTTCTCTTTCAGCTTCAAATTTACTTATCGAATAGTCTGAAATAGTTGCATCGTAAATCCATTGACAAGTTTCATCGATGAGCATACCGGGTTTTGCTTCTCCAATGGCAGCTATCGAACTTACATATAGTAATTTTTGGATACCTAAAAATAAAGCTGCATTCACAATATGTGCGGTACCTTGCACATTGGTTTGCCAAATTTCTTTTTTATCTTTTGGATCAAAGGATACCTTGGCTGCGCAATGATAAACATGTGAACAACCATTCATGGCCTGCTCGATTGCATTATAATCTTGCAAATCGGCTTCAAACCATTCTATTTGATGAGCATAAGGAATTAAAGCAATAGGCACTTTAGCATTCGGTCGAATGATTGCGCGAATGGGCTTTTGCTGCTGCACCAAAGCTTGTAGCAAATGTCCTCCAACTAAACCGGTTCCTCCTGTAACTAAAATCATATTTTATTTTACAAATATGTGTAAAATAAGGCAGATAATTTATGAGAATTGATATAGGAATGTGTGAAACATTTCTTTATTTTCGCTTATGCTACAAGATTTCTTAAGTCCGATAAATGCTACTAGGTTTGAACCAGAAAATGGTTATAATACCTCCCAATTGGGTGCTAAAATTATTTGTCATCAAAACAGCTTTCCAGATTTAGCAAATGCGCAATTGGCTATCATTGGTGTACTTGAAGACAGAAAAGCAATTCAGAACGAAGGCTGTGCAAATGGAGTGGAGCAAATTCGCGCTTTTTTATATCAATTAAATGAAGGCGACTTCCAAAGTAAAATTGTTGACTTAGGAAATATTTTACCAGGAGAAAGT
>CAJBBN010000045.1 GCA_903951325.1 uncultured bacterium | reverse complement strand
GTTAATTTATTATTATGTGGGGAAGATTTTGGAGAGAGTATTTGGGTTACCCAAAGAAGGAGCGACGCGGAATTTATGTATTATTAACAATGCTGATGTTTGTTGCTTTTTATAACATAATCGAACATCAATTATGGAGTACCGATTTGGCTTTGCCTACGATCACAGTAACTCCATTTGAAGCTACTTTCGAAAGTAATAAAATAAGAAATAATGTTGCTAAAAAATTAAGTGAAAAGCCTATTTGCATTGACACAGCAAGTATTTCAGCCTTATCAGCCATTGGCTTTTCAAAATACCAAGCAACCATTATCTTTAATTATATTCAAAAAGGTGCTGCAATTTATACTGTTAAAGATTTAGCAAAAATTTATAGTATCGATCAAAAAACGATCGACCTAACTCAATCGAAAATTATTTTTTCTGATTCATCTAGTCGAAAATCTCAACCCAAAACCAATCCCTTTTTTGTTAAAAAAATCCCAAAAAAAGTAGAATTAAATTCTTGTGATAGCGCTGTTTTAGATTCGGTGTTTTATATGAGCAGCCATTTGGCCGGAAGAATAATCAACTATCGAAATAGATTAGGTGGTTTTTTTGAATTAGCACAAATCCAATTAATTTATGGCATCGACACTACTGTTTATGCTAAAATTGCCAATCATCTTAGCCTCGATACCACAAACATTAAACGAATCGATTTAAATAAAGTAAGCCTCGAAAAGCTTGCGCAGCACCCATATATTGGATTTAAATTAGCCAAGGTAATGGTCAATTATAGGGCACAGCATGGCGCGTTTAAAAGCAAGTCAGATTTAAAAAAAATTATACTCATCAATGAAGAAATATTTCGTAAAATTGAGCGATATATTCTTATTCAATGATAGAAAATAAAATCAAATCGGTTATTCAAAGTATCCCTGATTTTCCTAAAGCAGGTATTGATTATAAAGATATCATGCCTATTTTCGAAGATGCAAATTTATGCACCGAAATCACTTTAGCATTTTGCGATCAATTAAAAAAAATTAATCCAGAAGTAATTGTTGGAATAGAAAGCAGGGGCTTTTTATTTGGCATGTTAATCGCAAATAAATTGGGTATCCCATTTGTTCCAATCCGAAAAAAAGGAAAACTTCCGGGTAAAACTTTTACTGTTTCTTATGATTTAGAATATGGCTCTGCCGCAATAGAAGTGCAGGCATCGGCTAGTTTAGCAAACAAAAGAGTAGTTATTCACGACGACTTACTTGCTACCGGTGGAACCGTTGATGCGGTCGGAAAACTCATGCATCAAATGAATGCAGAAGTTGTTGCATTCGCTTTTTTAATCAATCTAAATCTGATCGATTATCAAGAGAAATTAAAACCCTATTCGAATAATTTTATTACTTTAGTGAACTATTAATTCCTACCTAGAATTAAAATAAATACCTATGATAAACAATGAAAATGTAATAAACGGTTTTGACATGAATCAATCGGAAAGTGTTAAAATGGTTGCAGATATGGCAAGGGATTTTGCCGAAAAACACATTCGTCCATATGTAATGGAATGGGATGAGGCCCAAATTTTTCCGGTTGAAACGCTTAAGAAAATGGGGGAACTTGGATTGTTAGGCATGTTAGTGCCAGAAGAATTCGGCGGTGCTGGTTTAGGCTATTTCGAATATTCTGCAGCCATTCAAGAAATTGCCAAAGTGTGCGGTTCCGTTGGTTTATCTATGGCTGCGCATAATTCATTGTGTACAGGACATATCATGTATTTTGGATCTCAAGCACAAAAAGAAAAATGGCTTAGCAAACTAGCTACTGCAGAATGGATTGGTGCATGGGGTTTAACGGAAGCCAATACGGGTTCAGACGCACTTAGAATGACCACAACCGCAGTACTCGATGGAGATCATTATATAATCAATGGTGCAAAAAACTGGATCACGCATGGCAAATCTGGCGATGTAGCAGTTGTAATGGTTCGTACGGGCGAAAAAGGCGATTCCAAAGGAATTAGTGCGATTGTAGTAGAAAAAGGCACACCAGGCTTTACAGCAGGTAAAAAAGAAAATAAATTAGGCATGCGTGCATCAGAAACCACCGAAATGATTTTTGACAATTGCCGTGTACCAAAAGAAAACCTATTGGGCAAAGAGGGCGAAGGCTTTAAACAAGCCATGCAAATTTTAGATGGCGGTCGTATATCAATCGCTGCATTATCCTTAGGAATTGCTAAGGGTGCTTTTATTGCAGCAACTAATTATGCCAAAGAAAGACATCAATTTGGTCAAGCGATTGCTAATTTTCAAGGGATCAGTTTTAAATTAGCCGATATGGCAACGCGCATCGAAGCAGCAGAATTGCTGATTTTACAAGCAGCCGACTTAAAAAATAATGGTAAGAAACTTACAAAAGAGTCGGCCATGGCTAAGTATTATGCTTCCGAAGTCGCAGTTGCAGTGGCCAATGATGCCGTTCAGATATTTGGCGGTTATGGCTATACCAAAGATTTTCCAGTCGAAAAATACTACCGTGATGCTAAATTATGTACGATTGGAGAGGGAACTTCTGAAATCCAAAAGCTCGTTATTTCTAGGGAAATCTTAAAATAAGCTATTATTCATCTTCTTTTTTGATTATTAATGAATTAATCATACATTTGCCGTCCATCCTTTGATGGGGAAAAGAGGTAAATACTATGATCATTATCAACATTAAAGAGAACGAATCTATCGATAAAGCGTTAAAACGCTTCAAGAAGAAATTTGAAAAAACTGGCGTTCTTCGCGAGTTGCGTAGTCGTCAAGCATTCGAGAAACCTTCTATTACTAGAAGAACAACTGTTAAGCGCGCTATCTACAAACTAGGATTAAATTCGGAAGAGTAATTCCTTGTTTTTAACATATTAAAGTTGTATCTTGATTTTATTCAGGGTACAACTTTTTTTTTGATGCTAACCGATCCATTTTTCCAGTACCTCCAATTCGAAAAGCGAATTTCTGCACATACGCTCACTGCGTATAAAAGTGATCTTTTGCAATTTCAAAATTACTTACAATCCGAATACAGCCTTACCAACGATTTCCATGTTTCGCATACTATTATTCGATCTTGGATTGTTTCGCTCATGGAAAAGGGTTTAAATCCTCGGAGTGTAAATCGAAAAATTACCACCTTAAAAACTTTTTATAAATTTTTAATGCGCGAGGGTTTGCAGGATAAAAATCCTATGCTTAAAATCCAATCGCCCAAAACCGCAAAAAGATTACCTGTTTTTGTAGAAGAAGAAAATATCAATCATTTATTTGACGATCAGGAACCGAGTTCCGATTTCGAATCTACAAGAGATCAATTAATCTTATTGTTATTATATAGTACAGGCATTCGACTCGCAGAACTAGTAGGGCTAAAGCTTTCAGACTTTGATATTCCAGCCAAAACCATTAAGGTATTAGGTAAAAGAAATAAACAAAGAATCATCCCAATTGGAGCAGAAATTATTGCGGCACAGGAGCAATATGTGCAATGCTGCATGCTTATGCAATTCGAAAACCAAAGCGAACAATTATTTAAATTAATTAATGGAAAGGCGATTTACCCTAAAATGGTTTATCGATTGGTTAATGATAATTTATCAAAAATTACTACGTTATCTAAAAAAAGCCCGCATGTATTAAGGCATACATTTGCTACTCATTTATTAAATAATGGAGCGGATTTAAATGCAATTAAAGAATTATTAGGTCATTCGAGTTTAGCGGCTACGCAAGTGTATACCCATAATTCAATTGAAAAGCTGAAAAATATTTACAAACAGTCCCATCCAAGGGGTTAAAAAAAGGAGGAAATATGAAAATCAATGTTCAATCAATTCATTTTGATGCAGATGTGCAATTATTAGCATTTATTGAGAAAAAGGGAACTAAACTGGCGCAGTTTTTTGATCAAATCATCGATGCCGAAGCCATTCTTAGAATAGAAAAATCATCAGAAGACCACAAAAATAAATTAGTAGAATTTAAAGTAAATATTCCAGGTCAATTGTTATTTGCTAAGGATCATGCAAAATCATTTGAAGAAGCAGTCGATGTATGTATCGAATCACTGCGTAAACAAATTCTAAAGCATAAAGAAAAATTAGCCGTTTAGTCTAATTTCTAAAAATAAAAAAGGGGGGCTTTGGTTCCCCTTTTTTATTTTATAATAATCAATAAATCAATATATTAAATATATAAAGTAGTGCTTTTTAATTTTTAATTACGGCCTTTAATTTGGCGGGACTTTTAAATCCCCAAATCCTTCAGAAAATTATTTAAAATAAATTTTGATGCTAAATGGAAATTCGTACATTTGCAGTCCCTAAAACAAGGCTATTCGCTATTTTTTAGGGAATGTACATTGAAATAAGCTATTTTAAAAGCCTCCTTAGCTCAGCTGGTAGAGCAACTGACTTGTAATCAGTAGGTCATTGGTTCGATTCCGATAGGAGGCTCAATATTGTTGGGGAGGTTCCAGAGCGGTCAAATGGGACGGACTGTAAATCCGTTACTTCGGTTTCGAAGGTTCGAATCCTTCTCTCCCCACATT
>CAJBBN010000044.1 GCA_903951325.1 uncultured bacterium | reverse complement strand
GATGCAAATGTAACGCGTTTAAAAAAGACTTTAGACGATACCAAAGCCTATTACGAAAATGGTTTCGCGGAAAAAATTGATGTTGATCGTTTAACGGTTATCAATAATAATATTGTTACGGAGCGAGAAAATTTAGAAAGAGTTTATTTAATCACTGCTAATGTATTGAAGTTTCAAATGGGAATGCCCATTGAGTCGGACTTAATTTTAACAGATAAATTAGACGAGGTGTTAGCAGTAGAAACCATGCCTTTAGAAGCAGCCAATGTACAAGCCCGTGTAGAATATCAATTGGTAAAAACACAAATGCGCTTAATGGAATTAGATTATAAGCGTAATATCTTCTCTAGAATGCCTACAGTTGCAGCTTTTGGAACATTTTCTAAAAATGCGCAGAACAATGAATATGCTAAATTAACCGATAAATTATTTCCTACTTCTATTGTTGGCTTAAGTGTAACTATTCCATTGGTTGGATCTGGTAAAAAGTTTTATCAAACCAATCAAGCAAAATTAGTGTTCGAGAAATCTAAAAATGATTTAAAAAACTTAGAGAACGCACTCTCTTTAGAATCTAAATCGGCACAAACAAATTTCAAAAATAGTGCTGGGCAATTAAAAAACCAATCTAAAAATATGGAATTGGCTACCGAAGTGTTACGAGTAGCTAAAATTAAATACAACCAAGGTGTAGGTTCTAGCTTAGAAGTGGTATCGGCCGAAACTGCACTAAAAGAAGCAGAAAACAATTATATCGCTGCATTATATAATGCACTGATTGCAAAAGTAGAATTAGATAAAACATACGGAAAATAATCTCAAGATAAAAAATACGCAAATAATCATATGAAAAAAATAATCATCATCCTCTTCGTTTTAGCTGTAGCAGTAGTTTCATGTAATAAATCTGGAACTGATTCGAAGAAAACGGAATTGGCCTCTTTGAAAAAACAACAAGCCGAATTATCATCTAAAATTCTTAAGATGGAAGAAGAATTGGCCAAAGAAAATCCCGAAGAAAATAAAAAAATGCATTTTGTAGAATTACAAAAAGTAAGTAAAGGAACTTTTACACATTACGTAGAAGTGCAAGGTAAAGTAGAATCGGAGCAGAATGTAAATATTTTGCCACGTGCCATGGGCCCAATCACTAATGTATATGTAGAGCCGGGAACAGTTGTGCGTAAAGGACAATTATTAGCCACCATAGATGATGCCATCATTCGTAAATCAATTGATGAATTGCAAAATCGCTTAGACTTGGCAACAGTTGTTTATAGCAAACAAAAGAATTTATGGGATCAAAAAATTGGTACCGAAATTCAATTTTTACAAGCTAAAAATAATAAAGATGCTTTAGATCGCGCTATGTCGACTGCTAATGAACAATTGAGTTTGACTAAAATAAAATCACCAATTAACGGTACCGTAGATCAAGTAGATGTTAAAGTAGGAGAGATGGCCAATGCAATGAAACCTGCCATGAGAGTTGTGAACTTGCAACAATTAAAGGTAACTGCAGAATTAGCGGAAAGTTATTTAAAAGCCATTAAAATTGGTGATAAAGCAAAGGTGAATTTACCTGATTTAAATAAAATGATTGATGCCAAAGTTACTTTTGTGGGTAGAGTGATTAATCCTTCGAGTAGAACATTTAGCATAGATGTTAAAATTGGAAACAGCAACGATTTAAGACCAAACATGATTGCGATGTTTAATATTATCGACTATAAAGCAAATAATGTTTTCAGTATTCCAATGAATATTGTTCAAAATGACCAAGCGGGTCAATATGTTATGGTTGCTGTAAAAAATGGCGATAAAACAGTTGCTGCAAAAAGAGTCATTAAAACTGGTTTAATTTATAAAGGAACGGTAGAGGTTAAAACTGGCTTAACAGAAGGCGAAGAGCTAATTGTAACAGGTTACCAAAATTTAAATGAGGGTGATTTAATTAAATTATAATGAAAGATAAAATAAAAGAATTTGGCCCTTCGAATTGGGCCATCAATAATAAGACTGCTATTTATGTGATCACGGTACTCCTGTCGATCATAGGCTATGCTGCTTATCAAAATTTACCAAAAGAAAATTTTCCGGAAATTACGATTCCAAAAATATTTGTGCGTACCATCTATCCTGGTACTTCGCCACAAAACATGGAAAATTTGGTAACGAAACAAATTGAAAAGCAATTAAAATCTACGCCAGGTTTAAAAAGAATTACTTCAAATTCTTATCAAGATTACTCTTTCATTACCGCCGAATTTAATACCAATATTGACATCAAAGATGCCAAGCAAAGGGTGAAAGATGCAGTAGATAAAGCTAAATCTGATTTACCAAACAATTTACCCGAAGATCCAAGCGTAATTGATATTAACTTATCAGAAATGCCTATTTTATATGTGAATATATCTGGTGATTTTGATTTGAAAAAATTAAAAGATTTTGCCGATATCATGAAAGATAGAATCGAATCTATTAAGCAAATTTCTGGAGTTGATATTGTGGGCGCATTAGAACAAGAAGTTCAAATCAACGTAGATTTGAATAAGATGAATGCCGCGCAAATTTCATTCAACGATATTGAGCGTGCAATTGGATACGAAAACATTTCGGCTTCGGGCGGTACCATCAATATTGATGGTGTTCGTAGAACCTTAAATATTAAAAAAGAATTTCCAAATGCCTTGGAAATGTCTAATACCATTGTAAAAACACCAACCGGTGGTTCTGTTTATTTAAAAGATATTGCTGAAGTGGTTAGCGGTTTTAAAGAGCAAGAAAGTTACGCTAGGTTATATGGTAAAAATGTAATTACCTTAAATGTAAAGAAAAGAAGTGGGGAGAACTTAATCGAAGCATCCGATCAAATCCGCGGCATCATTGCAGAATTACAAGAGAAAGATTTTCCTAAAGGTTTAGATATAAAAATAACAGGAGATCAATCGGCTAAAACCAGAGAAACATTACATGATTTAATAAATACCATTGTTATTGGTTTCGTATTGGTTACCATTATTCTCATGTTCTTTATGGGATTAACCAATGCCATATTTGTGGCATTATCAGTTCCATTATCAATGGCCATAGCATTTATTATTATGCCAAGTATTGGTTTTACCATGAACATGATTGTATTGTTCTCTTTCTTACTGGCATTAGGTATCGTAGTAGACGATGCGATTGTGGTCATTGAAAATACCCATCGAATTTTTGGTAACGGAAAAATGCCAATCAAACAAGCGGCAAAGCAAGCAACAGGAGAAGTATTCTTGCCTGTATTTTCAGGTACGATGACTACACTTGCGCCCTTTGTTCCTTTAGCATTTTGGCCAGGCGTAATTGGTAAGTTTATGTTTTATTTACCTATTACCTTAATTATAACTTTATTAGCTTCTTTATTGGTTGCTTATATAATCAATCCAGTGTTTGCTGTTGATTTTATGAAACCACACAACGAAGATGAAAACCATAAACCGGAGTTTGATAATAAAGTTAAAAAGAATTTAAAATATGTAGGTGTAGCTGCTATTATAGGCTACCTAATCAATTTTGGATTTGGTAATTTAATAGTGATTTTAGGTTTATTTTATTTACTACACCATTTTTATTTAGAAAAGAAAATTCGTGATTTTCAAAATAATTCATGGCCTAAATTTCAAGAATGGTATACACAAAAATTAATTTGGTGTTTAGCAAGACCTGGAAAAATATTGTTAGGTACCTTAGGCTTATTTGTATTCACCTTTATATTGATGGCTGTAAGGACTCCTAAATTTGTGTTCTTCCCAACCTCACAACCAAACTTTGTATATGTATATGTGAGCTTACCAGTAGGTACCGATCAATCTGCTACCAACGAAGTGATTAAAAAAGTGGAGCAAAAAGTAATCAAAGCTTTAGATGGAAAAGAGAATCCAATTGTTGCTTCTGTTATTTCGAATGTAACTGTTGGGGTAACCGATCCAAGAGACGAAGACCAAGGTAATTATCCAAATAAAGGAAAAGTATCTGTTGCCTTTGTGCCTTATGGCGAAAGAAATGGGGTAAGTACCCAAGATTATTTAGATAAAATTAGGGAAGAAGTAAAAGGTATACCCGGCACCGAAATTTCGGTATCGCAAGAACAAGCTGGTCCGCCAACTGCAAAGCCTATTTCAATCGAAATTACAGGTGACGATTTAGATTCTTTAATGGCAACTGCAACTCATTTAAAATCTTATTTAGATAATAAAAATGTACCAGGTGTAGAAGAGTTGAAATCTGATTTTCAAAATAATAAACCAGAAATTATTTTTGATATTGATAGAGAGCGTGCAAATCGCGAAGGTATTGCAACCGGTCAAGTGGCTATGGAATTGCGAACCGCTTTATTTGGTAAAGAAATTTCTAAATTCCGTGATTTAAATGAAGATTATGAAATTAATTTACGCGCTGCTAAAGAGCAAAGAAATAATTTAGATGTGTTGAGAAACATGCGTGTAACCTATAGAGATATGGCCATGGGAGGTATGATTCGTCAAGTACCGATGGCTGCTTTTGCAGATGTTAAATACGTAAATACCTATGGTGGTATTAAACGTAAACAACAAAAAAGAATTATTATTCTTTCTTCAAATGTATTAGGAAACTATACGCCAAACGAAGTGGTTGCTTCGCTTCAAAACGAAATCAATCAATTTAATGTGCCAGATGGGGTGAATATTAAAATGGCAGGGGAACAAGAAGAGCAATTAGAAACAGTAAAGTTTTTAGGTACTGCTTTAATGGTTTCCTTTGGTTTGATTTTATTGATATTAGTAATTCAATTTAATTCCATTAGTAAACCAGCAATTATTCTTACAGAAATTTTCTTCAGTATTATTGGTGTATTTTTAGGAATCAGTATTTTTAAAATGACCATGTCTGTTGTAATGATGGGTATTGGTATTGTCGCCCTAGCCGGAATTGTGGTAAGGAATGGCATCTTGCTGGTGGAGTTTGCCGATCTCAAAATTGAAGAGGGCATGTCTACCTACGATGCGATTTTAACAGCAGGTAGAACGCGTATGACACCCGTTTTATTAACGGCAGCCGCAACTACATTAGGATTGATTCCATTAGCAGTTGGTTTGAATATCGACTTTGCTAAATTATTTACCACTTTCAATCCTCATATATTTTTCGGTGGTGACAGTGTTGCATTCTGGGGTCCATTATCTTGGACGATGATTTTCGGATTAATTTTTGCAACCTTCCTGACATTAATATTAGTTCCAGTAATGTATATTTTAGTTGATAAATTAAAAGTGAGATTAAAAACTGCTCGTTCAAATTAAGCAGTAAAAAGAAATTGGATGGTTTCCAATAATTGTTTTTTTTAGGTTAACAAATGCGCTGGGTGAAAACCTGGCGCTTTGTTTTTTTAAGAAAGCTTGAGGCCGTAAATGCCCAAGCTGTATTGCTTTTGGTCCATGATGGCTATTTCGGGTAAAACGCCATAATTTACGAATCCATTTTTTTGAAAAAATTGTATACTCGGTAAATTGTGTTCAAAAATATAAGCGAGTAGGGTATGGATGTTTCTTTCTTTGGCTGCTGCAATGGCAAATTGCAAAATAGTTTTGCCTATTCCTTTAGCTCTATATTGTTCGTCGATATAAATGGCAATTTCGATAGTGCCTGCATAAGCTGGGCGGCCATAAAATGATTTGAAACTTAACCAAGCAATTACTTTTTCGTTTTCGATGGCTACCCAAATTGGTCGGGGTTCTTGAAAGCTATTAAACCAATCTATTTTTTCTGCAACGCTAACGATTTGCGTATCGGCAGTAACCATTCTAGAGGGAATGGTACTATTGTAAATATCTACAATAGCAGCTAAATCTTTTATTTCCGCAATTCGAATCTGCATATTATCTATCAACTTCTCCTAATACAATATCTATAGAGCCCAGAATAGCAATTAAATCGGCTATCATAGCGCCTTTAGCTAATTCAGGCAAGACCGATAAATTACTAAAACTAGCGGCTCTTGCTTTACACCTAAAAGGTTTGTCAGATTTTCCATCTGCTATAAAATAATAACCCAATTCTCCTTTTGGCATTTCGCCTCTACAATAAAACTCTTGTGCTTTGGGTATTAATTTCTTTGGCAACTTAGCTCTTGGATCAAATTCCGGACTGCGTTTCAATTCTTTTGTCAGTCTTTCAATACATTGCTCTGCAATTTTTATTGATTCTGAAATTTCTCGCACACGCACATCAAATCGATCCCAACAATCTCCGGTTGTACCCATTTTTCCTTCTCCAATTGGAATCTCGAAATCCAGTTCTGGGTAAACCGAATAACCATCTATTCTTCTGAGGTCGTAATTAATACCAGAGCCCCTTAACATGGGTCCAGAGCAACCGTAATTAATGGCTACATCTAAGGGCAGTACGCCAATGTTTTGTGTTCTGCTAATGAATATACTATTGTTGGTTAAGAGTTCGTCTAACTCACGCATTTTGGGCTTAAACTGTGTTAAAAATTCGCTACACCTTTGCTCAAATCCAACAGGTAAATCGTAAAACAATCCGCCTATCCAAATGTAATTATATAAAAGCCTTGCGCCAGAAGCCCATTCTAATAAATTTAATATATGTTCTCTTTCTTTGAAACAAAAAAAGAAGGGAGTAACAGCACCAATATCCATACCGTAAGTTCCAATGGCAATAAGGTGTGAAGCAATTCTATTGAGTTCACAAACCAATACCCTAATGTATTCTACCCGTTTAGGAATGCTTTGATCGATGCCTAACATTTTTTCGACACCCATAACAAATACATGATCATTATTCATCGAGGATATATAATCCATGCGATCTACAAATGGAATAATTTGTTGGTAGTTTAATGCTTCGGCATGTTTTTCGAAACAGCGATGTAAATAGCCGATATGCGGAATACATTCCTTTACTGTTTCGCCATCGGTAACCAGTTCGAGTCTCAAAACCCCATGCATAGAAGGGTGTTGAGGGCCCATGTTGAGGATCATCTCCTCATTTTTTAATTTGCTTAGGTCGGTTTTTAAATTATTCATTTGTTTTTACCTCCCCATTTATTTTTAATCCGCCATAGCTTTCGGCAGCTACATAATCTTTTCTTAAAGCATATCCTTCCCAATCATCCGGGCATAAAATTCTTCTTAAATCTGGATGACCTTCAAAATAAATACCCAGTAAATCGTATGCTTCTCTTTCGTGCCAATCGGCTGTACGCCATACCTGGCTTACCGTTGGAACAATTGGTAATTGTGGAGTATCTCTCGGATGATCAATAATTACTTTTAATACAATTTGATAGCCAAGTGTAATAGAACTTAAATGATACACTACCGCAAATTGATTTTTTTCTAATCCTAAATCGACTCCCGATAAACAAGATAAATAATCGAAATAGCAAGTAGGATGATTGCGGAGCAACAAACAAATATCAGCAATTAAATTTGTTTGAACCACAATAATGCCCTGTAAGCCACTAAAATCAGTGCTTAACACGGCTTGTTCGCCAAAACTTTCTTTAATTAAATCACTGATTTTTTCGTTCATCATTAAGGAGCTAATCTTTCAATTTTCCATTTACCTTTTTCCATTAAAGCATATTTCACACGATCGTGTAACCTGCTTTCTCTGCCTTGCCAAAATTCGATGGCAATAGGCTGGAGTATATAACCACCCCAATGCGCTGGCTTAGGGATTTTTTTACCTTCAAATTTTTGTTCGTATGCGGTGTAGGCTACATCTAATACTTCGCGGTTAGCAATCACTTGACTTTGTGGCGAAACAACAGCACCCAATTGGCTTCCAAATGGTCTTGTTGCAAAATACGCTTCCGATTCTTCTTTCGAAAGTTTCAAAATCTTTCCTTCAATTCTTACTTGTCTTCCTAATTCGGGCCAGAAAAATACCAAACAAGCCGATGGATTTTTGGCAAGTTCTTTTCCTTTTCTACTCAAATAATTACTATAAAACGAAAAGCCATTTTTATCGGCTCCTTTTAACAATACAATACGAGCCGATGGAATGCCATCTCTTGTTGCGGTTGCCAATGTCATCGCATTTGGTTCTCGCACCTCGGCGGCCATAGCTTCATCAAACCATTTACCAAAAAAAGAGATAGGATTAGCATCTACTGCTGATTCGTTTATTGGAGAAGAACTGTACTCTATGCGTAAGTTCTGCAATGTTTTTTTATCTATTTCACTCATGCTTTTTTATATTTATTTCTCCAGTATAATTTTTCATTCAACTTTTGCAGAATAAATTCAGCTAAAAGGTATTCACTATTTTTATTTTCTAAGGCAATTTTAACATCTTTTTCGGCTACATCTATTCTATATAATTGCGCGTAGAGTAGGGTTTTGTTCTCTTTCAATAAAATAGCTAAATATTGTGCTAAGGCAATGCGTAAATCTTCGTAATTCATTTCGTTTTTCAATCCGATGGCCATTGTTTCTGGAAACTGGCTATTTAATTGTTCAATTAATTCGGATGAATTTTCCATGAATTATTAAAAATTACTTGGGTATTTATTTTTCATAGCCTGGGCACCTTCTTCTACTTTATGCTTTAATTCTGCTTTATAAGCTGTTAGTGCTTTTCCAATTTTATCATCTGCAGTTGCACAAATTTGTGCGGCAAGTATGCCTGCATTTTTTGCGCCATTTAATGCAACTGTTGCAACAGGAATTCCTGCGGGCATTTGTAAAATTGATAAAACCGAATCCCAACCATCAATAGAATTACTTGATTTAATGGGAACACCAATAACAGGTAAGACACACATAGAAGCAATCATGCCTGGTAAATGCGCGGCACCACCTGCTCCAGCTATGATCACTTTAATTCCGCGATCTTTAGCAGTATGCGCATACTCCGTCATTCTTTCGGGCGTGCGATGTGCCGAAACAACGGTCATTTCGAAGGCAACACCTAATTCGTTCAATACATTTGCTGCTTCTTCCATAATAGGTAGATCGGAAGCGCTACCCATGATAATTCCAACTTGAATGCTCATAATTTATTTACTAATTACTTTTAATTTTTCTTTTACTTCTTTGGCAATTTGAATGGCCATTGCACGGTCTTGATTGATAACGGTTACATGTCCCATTTTTCGAAATGGTTTAGTTATTTTTTTTCCATATAAATGAATATAAACACCTGGTAAATGTAGGGTTTCTTCTAATCCTTGATAAACGGCTTCGCCTTCAAATCCTTCTTCGCCCAATAAGTTAATCATAACTGCATTGGCAATACTCGAAGTATCACCTAATGGCTGACCAGTAATGGCTCTAAGGTGTTGATCGAATTGCGAACATACATTTCCTTCGATGGTTTGATGTCCACTATTGTGTGGTCTTGGTGCCATTTCATTCACCAATAAATCACCTTCTTTTGTGACAAAAAATTCGATGGCTAATAAGCCAACTAATTCCAGCGCTTCTGCAATATTTTCTGCAATATTAGCGGCTTTTAATTGAATGAAATCCGAAACAGCTGCAGGGGAAATTTGAAATTCAACTAAGTTTGCCGTAGGATGAAAATCCATTTCTACGGCAGGAAAAGTTTTGATTTCGCCGCTTTCGTTTCGGGCAACAATAATGGCAATTTCTTTTTCGAAATCGACCATTTTTTCTACTAAGCTAGGTGCTTCAAATGCCGCTGCTAATTGGGCTTGCTCTTTAATAATTAGCACACCTTTGCCATCGTAACCATCGCGTCTTAATTTTTGAACATATGGCAAAGGCCATTTTAAGTTACTTAAATCTGCTCGATCTGAAATTAATTTAAAATCGGAGGTAGGTATGTGATGGTCCATTAACCATTGCTTTTGAGCGCCTTTATCTTGTATCAGTTCAATGATAGTTGGATCGGGATATACTTTTACACCTTCTGCAACTAATTGCTTGAGCGCGGCTACATTCACTTTTTCTATTTCGATAGTCAGTAAGTCTACTGTTTTTCCAAATTGATAAACAGTTTCGTAATCGGCTAAACTACCTACTTCAAATCGATCACAAATATTTTTACAAGGAGCATCTTTATCAGGGTCGAGTATGCTCACATTGACATTATAATTCAATGCATTTTGAATCCACATTCGTCCTAATTGTCCGCCGCCTAATATTCCTAATTTTAATGAACCGTAAAAAGTTTTCATTATCGATCTGCTTGCTTTTCTTTTTTAATTAATGCTTGTAACTCAAGAATACCGCCAATTAAGGCTTCTGGCCTTGGAGGGCATCCTTGAATGTACACATCTACTGGAATGATTTGGTCAACTCCTTTCACCACATGATAACCATGTTGCCAATAAGGACCGCCACAATTGGAACAAGAACCCATTGATATTACATATCGAGGTTCTGGCATTTGTTCGTATAATTTTTTAATTCTATCGGCCATTTTAAAAGTAACGGTACCCGCAACAATCATCACATCCGATTGACGAGGCGAAGGCCTTGGAAAAACGCCCATGCGTTCCAAATCAAAATTGCCAGATTGTGCATCCATAAATTCAATGGCACAACATGCAAGTCCAAAACTCATCGGCCACAAAGAACTTGATCGAGCCCAATTGAGGAGTTCGTCTAGTTTTGTAATTATTACACCGTCGGTTTCTGCTTTGGCAGTCATGTTTTTTTTATTCTGATTTTTTAACAATCGTTTTAATTGGTGCTCTGCGAATAGTAGTTGGCGCAGCAGTTACATTGCCTGTATTTGCAGGCGATGTAGCCATTGCAGGTATTTCTTCATTTAACACAAATGCTTTAACTATATATTTTTTTGAATTTAAAGCTAAATAATTTGCAAGTGGAATATTGGTATTGATGCTTGCGATCTGCTGCTTTGAACTCAGCCAATTAAGATCGCCTTTACGCCAAACGTATAATAAACCTAAAAGTAATAAGCCAATAAAAATAAACATTTCGCTTAAGCTAAGGATTCCCCAATGTGGGATGTTTGCTAAAAATTGGGGTGCTGCATAAACCGTTGCCCATGGAAAAAGGAAAACAATTTCTACATCAAAAATTAAAAATAGGAGCGCGATTACATAAAATCGCATATTGAATTGTACCCAAGAATTACCCACTGTTTCTTCGCCACATTCGTAGGTTGCATTTTTAATGGGATTGGGTTTTTTCTTAGATAATAAAGCATTGACGCCATAGCCTGCGAGTATAAACAATACTCCCAATACTAGAAATACCAAGATTTTTCCGAACTCTGAAATTTGTACCGTATCTTGCATGTTCAAATGTAGCGAAAAATGGCTTAATTGCCTATCATTTGTATAATTTGGTTTTTCACAATGGAGCAAAATAAAATGGAGTCCTTTGATGCAATAATTTTGGGTGCAGGCGCTTGTGGTTTGATGTGTGCGGTGCAAGCGGGCTATCTTGGCAAAAAGGTGCTGTTGTTAGAAAAAGGACCCGATGCAGGCGCCAAAATTAAGATATCCGGCGGTGGTAGGTGTAATTACACCAATCTTGAAGTTTCTACCTCAAATTTCATTTCAGAAAACCCGCATTTTGCAAATTCTACCTTTAGTCAATGGACCGTAGACGATACTTTAAATTTTTTCGAACAATTTGGTATTAAAGGCCAAGAAAAAACATTGGGTCAAATTTTTCCAGTAAGTAATAAAGCCACCGATATTGTGAATGTATTTACTGCTCAATTAGCCGAAATGCAAATACCCATTCAATATCAATTTGAAATGCTATCGATTGCTAAAATGAGCGATCAACAATTTGAAATAAAGGGTACCGTAAATGGTAAACAGCAGCGATTTTTAGGAAGAAATGTAGTGGTGGCAACTGGCGGTTTTCCAATTCCCAAAATGGGAGCAACGGGTATGGCTTTTGATATTGCCAAACAATTTGATATTAAAACAACTAAACATGCACCGGCTTTAGTTCCAATGGTAATAGGGCTGCAAGACCGTTCTTGGTACGAAAAATTATCGGGGATTAGTGTTTTTGCCAAAGTAAGTAATGAACGCATTTCATTCGAAGAAAATATTTTATTTACCCATTGGGGTTTAAGCGGTCCGGCAATTTTACAAATTTCTTCTTATTGGAAAGGCGCAGAAAGTTTCGAAATTGATTTATTACCCAATGTGAATTTAAAAACGCTTATTTCTAAAGAAAGAAACGAACAAGGTGGTAAATTACTCTCTACTTTATTGCAATTTTATTTACCCAAAAAACTCGTGGATGCCTTTGCCGATGAATTACCTTTGGATATTAAATTGGCTTCTTTGAGTAACGATAGTGTAAATAAAATTCACCAAACCATCAACCATTTTTTAGTAAAACCTGCGGGAGATAAGGGTTACGAGAAAGCAGAAGTGATGCGCGGGGGTATTGATACTAACGAACTTTCTTCTAAAACATTGGCCAGCAAATTGCATCCCAATTTATTTTTTGGTGGCGAATGTGTTGATGTTACTGGTTGGTTAGGAGGCTATAACTTTCAGTGGGCTTGGGCTTCTGGTTATGTAATAGCGCAAAATATTTAGCGTTTAAACTTTCTTTTACCGCTCATATTACCGTCATCATTTTTTTTACCAGCACCCGAAGATTTTCCAGCAGATTTATTGCCACCATTTCTGATACCACCAAATTTATTGCCACCTGAAGGTTTTGCTTTTTTGCTATCTGCTTTAGGTTTAGTATAAGCCACTACTGTCATGGCATACGGATGATCGGTTACTACTGGAATTTCAATTTTAATGAGTTTTAAAACATCCATTAAATAAGGAATTTCCTCCGTTTCGCAAAAAGAATAAGCCTTTCCACTTTCGCCTGCGCGACCTGTACGGCCAATGCGATGTACATAAGTTTCTGGAATATTTGGAATATCGTAATTGATGACATGCGAGAGTTTATCAATGTCGATGCCTCTTGCAGCAATATCAGTAGCTACAAGCACCCTGGTTTGACCAGACTTGAAATTTCTTAACGCAGCTTCTCTTGCATTTTGAGATTTATCACCATGAATGGCTTGTGCTGTAATATTCGATTTAATTAATTCTTTTACAATTTTATCTGCGCCATGTTTGGTTCTAGAAAAAACTAATGCCGATTGAATTTCTTTGTCTTTTAAAATATGATTCAATAATTTTTTCTTGTCATTTTTTTCAACATAATAAAGTGATTGTTGAATTTTGTCGACAGTGGAAGAAGTTGGGGTAACCTCTACCGTTGCTGGTTTGTAGAGTATTGTAGAAGCAAGTTTTAAAATATCTGCGGGCATTGTTGCAGAAAATAATAAGGTTTGTCTTTTTTGAGGTAAAGTGGCAATAATTTTCTTCACATCATTAATGAATCCCATATCGAGCATTCTGTCGGCTTCGTCTAAAACCAAGTATTGCACGTCTTTTAAGATCACAATTCTTTGATTGATTAAATCTAATAATCGACCTG
Organism: uncultured bacterium; assembly: GCA_903951325.1. Lineage (GTDB taxonomy): Bacteria > Bacteroidota > Bacteroidia > Sphingobacteriales > Sphingobacteriaceae > CAIKLP01. Next base: position 19,119 of record CAJBBN010000044.1, on the reverse strand, counting down.
GCGTAGCAATTAATATTTCTACGCCTGCTCTAATAGCATTGACTTGTGAAAACTGATTAACGCCTCCAAAAATTACGGTATGATTTGATTTTAAATGTTTACCATAATTGGCAATACTTTCTCCAATTTGAGAAGCTAGCTCTCTGGTTGGGGTAAGGATTAAACATTTAATTGGTTTTCTTCCTTTTTCAGCGTGGGTATGTGAGGCAAGCATTTGTAAAATTGGAATGGTAAAAGCAGCTGTTTTGCCAGTTCCTGTTTGGGCAATTCCAAATAAATCCCTTTTATCCAAAATTAATGGAATGGCTTGCGCTTGAATCGGGGTGGGGTGAGTATATCCTTCTGAACTTAATGCTTTTTGAATTGGTTGAATCAATTGAAGTGATTCAAATGTAACGGATGTGTTTTTTGTCATATGCCGCAAAGGTACTCCTTTTTTGTTTATTTTTGGGAATGCGTATAATACTATATATCGTTGGCTTTATACTAAGCTGTTTACTCGGATTTTTGTTGTTTGGTTTGTTTAAACCGGTAATTACTTACGATATCAGCTTACAGATAAACAGACCCATTGCAAAATGTTGGACTGTTTACCAAACAGATTCACTGAAAAGTAAATGGATGCCTGGATATTTGCGTACTACTTTGCTTACAGGCACAGCAAATGCTGTTGGAAGTAAAAACACCATCTTTTATCAGTCGGCTGAACAAGAAACGAGTATGATACAAACAATAGATAGTTTAATAAATGAATCTTTGATAGCCTATACCATCGACAATAGTTCGATGCATATTCGAAGTCATATTCGATTTACCGAATCGGCTGCCAATGCTTGCATCATACAAATACACAATGAAGTAACGGCCAATAATATTTTCTTAAAATCTTTGCTAACTTTTATGAAAGCTAAATTTGAATCTGCCGAACAAGCAAATTACCAAAACTTAAAAACCTTAATAGAATCTAAAGAAGTTGAAGAATAAAAAAAGCCGGCATGTGCCGGCTTTTTTTATTGCATGAGTTCCGCAATATATTTGACAGGTGCACTGCCAAAACTTAAAAATGTTTCGTGAAATTTCTTTAAATCGAATTGTTCTTTTTCTTTGTTTTTGATAGCTTCTCTTAAATCAACAATCTCGGTGAATCCAGTAAAATAAGAGCAAAGCTGCACCTGTGTTAATGTTGCGCGTTTCCACTTTCCTTCTGCTTCGGCTTGTTGCTGAAACGCTTCTTTCGTTAATAAATCAATTACCGCTTCTTTTTGCATATTGTTTACTTGAATGCTGTAATCAATAATGGTATTGCAAGTGCTTCTTAAATTCCATTTATAATACATTAACCACATAGCGGGATCGTTATTGCCATAGCCATTTTCAAGCATCATTTTTTCGGTGTACACCGCCCAACCCTCTATCATTGCGCCATTTCCCAAAATAGATTTAATTAAACTTGGCGATTGATTGGCATAAACCAATTGGGTATAATGTCCGGGTATGGCTTCGTGGATATTTAAAATTTGTAAAATATATTGATTGTATTCTCTCAAATAACTTTCAGCTGTGGCCTCATCCCAGCCGGATAAAGAACCTACATTATAATAAGTATTTCCATTTTTATCGTAAGGCCCAGGCGAAGAGATAGAAGCACCGGCTACTCCAGCCATATACGCTGGCTCTTTTCTTACAACTAATGGCTTAGAAGGATCGATATAAATTAGGTTTTTATTTTTTATAAATTCAACTAACATGGGAATTTGTTTGTCGATAGCTGCTTGAAACTCGCTAGGCTTCACATGTTCAACCGATAGTCGGTCTATCATTTTTTTAATGGCTATTAATGAATCGCTCGGACAGGTTTCTGTTTTAAAATATTTAGGCCATAATTGTTTGGTAATGGCAAACATTTTTTGATGCAATTCTTTTTTATGACTTATTGCTTTTTCGTAAATACCTTGGGCAGTATAATTTGATTGAATATCAAAGGCAAATTTTTCTTCGTACAATTCTTTTCCAATTCTAAAAGATTTTGGTTGCTCATTTTTAAGTTCTTTTAAAAAAGTGCAATAAGATTGAATCGCCGAAATAGCATCTTTAGAAAGGCTCGTTATTTTTTCTTTTTCTTGTGCCGAGATGCTTGATTTTGTTAATGCCTGCACTAAGTCTACCTCGAACACAGAAAGGCCTCCAGTGTTTTGATCAATAGCTAATGCAGTATGTTCTGCGGTTGGATTTTGTATATTTTTTTTAGCGGCTTCGTAATATGCAGGAACGAATTTTAATCTTTCTTTTACTGCTGCTAATCTTTGCGCTAATGGTGCATAGTTATTATTGATAATTTCTGCAAAACCTTCCGAAACATTATACTGTGCTGGATTCCATTGATATGATTTAAACTTTTGAATACTCCAAATGCTCGATTTTAATTGATTCTCTATTAAATAAAAATCAGTTTTATTTTGATTGTTTAAGCTATCTATATTAAATAAAGCTAAGCTATCTAATTGACTTTCAGCAAATGCAATTTCGTTTTTTCTTTGCGCATCATCGGGTATAGTAAGTAGGCTATCGTTCTTATGAAAGCCAATGCTACTAGCCCAGTTAGGGTAAATGGTCCATAAAGAATTGATAAAGTTTTCTTTATAGTCATCAAAATTTTGGTTTTGCACTATTGCAGTTGAGGGTTTGTTTTGTTTACAGGCAATTAAACTCATTGCCGCAATAACGATCAGTAGTTTTTTCATAATTTATTTTTTTAAGGCTACTCTCCAAAGCGTTGCACCCATTAATATAAAGGCGATGGTTCCAATTAAATAATAGTTTTCTTGGTTGATATATTGTAAAATACTAGATTGTAAATTTAAATTATTGGTAAAATTACTCATGGTATTTAATGCATTTTTTAAAAATTCATTACTGACAATACTGCTGTAATTTACGGTTAACATGGCAATGAGCACTCCTGCCAATGCACCGCCAGCAACCAATCCGGTGGCAAATAAACTTCCTTTGCCTAGTTCTTCGTCTTCGGGTGCTTCGCCTTTACGCGTTTGCATAAAAGTAACTCCTTTTTTAATACAGCCACCGGCAAAAATGGGTAGGGTAGTAGACAATGGCAAGTAAGCACCTACGGCAAACGATAAAGAGTTTACCCCACATAATTCCATAGTGATAGAAAGAAAAACACCTACCAATACAAATTGCCAATCTAAATTATAGGATAAAATTCCTTTGATTAATGTTGCCATCAACGTGCCTTGTGGCGCGGGATAAGCATCCGAACCAATGGCATGGTGTATGCCTTGATTTAACATTTCTGTGGTAGGAGTGTCTAGAATTTTAACGGTTAAGCCTATAAAAATAGAAGAAACAATTGCGCCTACAAACAATGCCATTTGTTGGTATTTAGGAGTTGCGCCAATGAGGTAACCTGTTTTTAAATCTTGAGAAGTGGCTCCTGCGTTTGCAGCTGCAATACAGATCATGCCGCCAACTACTAATGCCATTGGTTCGTAGACTTTACCTGTCCAGCCAATGGCAATAAAAACTAAACAAGTGCCCATTAAAGTAGCAATGGTCATTCCCGAAATGGGATTATTCGAGGAGCCAATTAATCCAACAATTCTAGAAGATACCGTCACAAAAAATGCACCAAATAAAACGACTAACACGCCAATTAATAATTTATTGAATATCGAATTGCCTGGAATTTGGGGTAACAAAGTCATTAAAATAATAAGTCCGATGCTGCCAAATAAAACTATTTTAATATTTAAATCTTGTTCTGTTCTTTTAACTTTTTGATAATTTTCATTGGTTTTGCTACTGGCCATGCTATCTTTAAAAGAAGCAATAATGGTTGGTATGGTTTTAAATAGCGTGATGAAACCGCCTGCGGCTACTGCGCCTGCACCTATCTGACGAATATATGCTCTGTAAATTGCGCCTGCGGTATCCGTAAAAGTTTGCGTCATTGGATTCCAATTACCGGGGCCACCTGCAGTCGCTAAATCTTTTAAATAACCTAGTTTTACTAATTGGGCAGCCGTGGTGTCCATGGGCACTACCGTTGCTAATAATGGAATTAAACCTAGCCAAGCAATTACGCCACCTGCAACTAACACACCTGCAATTTTAAATCCAATAATATAACCCACGCCTAAATATTCGGGAGTAATTTCGCCGGCTATATTTGCCGACGGAAAAAACTTATTGGTTTGTTTGGTCACAAATTCTGGCGCTTCGGCAATCACATGAAATACTTTTTGTAAAAAAGCATATACAATGGCAAAGCCCAAACCTTGAAAAGCAGTCTTCGCAAAATCTCCACCTTTTTCACCCGCCTTTAAAACTGCTGCACAGGCAGTACCTTCGGGGTATGGCAGGCTTTCGTGCTCTTTTACAATCAATGATCTTCTCAGAGGAATCATCATTAAGGTGCCTAATATTCCACCAAAGATGGCCAAGGTTAAAATGCTGATATATCCAAAATACATTTCGCCACTACTGCTGCCATTTTCATTGGCACTTAAAAATAAAAAACCAGGAAGTGTAAAAACCACGCCGGCTGCAATTGATTCGCCAGCAGATCCTGTTGTTTGGATAATATTATTTTCTAAAATGGTGGTATTAAAAAATTTCTTTCCTAGGGTGATGGCAATAACCGCAATTGGAATAGAAGCAGATACAGTTAGACCCGCTTTTAGTGCTAAATAAACAGTAGCTGCGCCAAAAATAATTCCAAAAACACTACCAAGTAAAATAGACTTTAAGGTAAACTCTGCCATCTTACTTTCGTCGGGCACAAATGGTTTAAATAGTTTATTTTCTTCCATGTATTTTTTTGATTGTTCAAATTATAAAAATAAATATAGCATTTAGATTCAAAAATTTCTCTTATTAATACCAAGCCTATGCATAAATTCCTCCATCACAGGAGCGGGTTTAATTCACAATCGTATGCTATAAATACTTGTAAATCAGTTAATTTACTATGTGCTTAATTAAAGTTTGTAAAAAGGATTTCAAAAAGTATCTTGCAGATTGTAAAAAGTACACATGAGTACCTAACCATTTTTAATTAAAAAGAAAAAATATGACTAATACCGCAACAAAATCGGCCCATCCTAAAGGACTTTGGGTTTTATTTGGAACAGAAATGTGGGAGCGTTTCAATTTTTATGGAATGCGCGCCATTTTAACTTTGTTCTTAGTAAATTCTTTAATGATGAAAGAAGAAGATGCTTCTTTAATTTATGGAGGATTTTTAGGATTATGTTATTTAACCCCAATGCTTGGTGGTTTTATCGCCGATCGTTTTTTTGGAAACAGAAACTGCATATTACTTGGCGGTTTAATGATGGCTGTTGGACAGTTTTTACTTTTTGCAAGTGCCAGTGTTTTTGGCACCAATTTACCACTTGCCAATACTTTAATGTGGTCTGCTTTAGGAATCATCATTTTTGGAAATGGTTTTTTCAAACCAAACATTTCGAGTATGGTGGGCAGTTTATATCCTAAACAAGAAAAAAATAAATTAGATACGGCATTCACTATCTTTTATATGGGTATTAACTTAGGAGCATTCTTAGGTCAATTAATTTGTCCATTAATTGGTGATGTGAAGGATGCTGCTGGCATTAGAGATATTCACGCTTTTAAATATGGATTCTTAGCGGCATCTATGGCAATGATTATTGGTACAGCTGTATTTTATTTCTTAAAAAATAAATATGTTGTTACGCCAGATGGTAAACCACTTGGAGGCTTACCTTCGAAAAATGAAAGTTCAGATTTCGAAGAAGGGGAGTCTCAAAAGGCAGTATTTTCAAATAGAGCATTAATCACTGCGGTAATCGCATTCTTTGTTTTAGGTGCGACTATTCATTTTCAACTAGGACAAAATTTAATTTATTCTTTAATTTATTCGAGTGGTTTAACTTTAGCTGGATTAATTATTTCGGATTCTTCTTTAACTAAAATTGAGCGTGATCGTATTTTTGTGATTTATATAGTTGCATTCTTTGTGATCTTCTTTTGGGCTGCATTTGAGCAAGCCGGTTCTTCTTTAACTTTTATAGCCGATAACCAAACCGACCGTAATTTCTTTGGATGGAACATGCCACCTTCTATGGTGCAAATCTTTAATGGTTTATTTGTGGTTGCCTTTGCGGTTCCATTTAGTATGTTATGGGATTATTTAAGAAGTAAAGACAGAGAGCCAATTTCACCAATGAAACAATCTTTTGGTTTAGCATTAATTGCATTGAGTTATTTCATCATTGCTTACAATGTAAAGGATTTAGGCAACTCGGGCTTATTGGCAATCAAATGGTTAATTTTATTATACTTAATTCAAACAGCTGCCGAATTATGTTTATCGCCAATCGGTTTGTCTTTAGTAGGTAAATTATCTCCTAAAAGATTTTCGTCATTATTATATGGGGTGTTCTTTTTATCGAATGCATCTGGATATGCATTGGCTGGAACACTTGGATCTATTATGCCTGCAACCGGAGATAAATTCATTAAGGCACAAGAATTAGGCATCGACTTACAAGGTGTTTTAGATAAAAAAGTAGTACCTACAACAGAACAATTAACTTTATTATCTCAAAATCAAATTTCAGATCACAATCCTGTTTTTGGAGGATTTGAGATCCATAATTTATTTGAATTCTTTATGGTGTTTGTAATTTTAACTGGTTTAGCTGCGATTATTTTATTCGCTTTAACACCTAAGTTGAAAAAACTAATGCATGGGGTGAGGTAATATATTTAATCCTAATAAAAAAAGCGAAGAGAGACCTCTTCGCTTTTTTTATGTTTAGGCAGCAGGTACCCACCAAGCAAAATAGCCGATGACCAAACAGGTTCCAATGCCTGTATATATAAATAGTGCGTCTGCGCCAAAGCTATACCAAATAAGCCCTGCAGCGCTACTCGAAATTAGGGTCGCGATACTTTGCAAGCTAGTAAAGGTGCCTAATGCAGTAGCCATTTGCGATCGATCAGTTAAATTACTAATCCAAGCTTTCCCAATACCTTCGGTGGCTGCAGCATAAAGGCCGTAAACAAAAAATAAGAAAATAAGTAATTTGTTTCCTGTAAAAAATGCCATACCAAAATAGGTGAAGGCAAATATAAATAAGCCAAATAGAAATATTATTTTCAATCCAATTTTATCGGCAAGTATGCCAAGTGGAAAAGAAAAGAAGGCATATATTAAATTATAAAACATAAATAGCCCTATTACATAGCTGTCATTCACCCCAAACTCTTTGGCTTTTAATAATAAAAATACATCGGAGCTATTAATTAAACTGAAGCTAAGTAGGCCTATGACTAAACTTTTATAATTACGCGAACTGTTTTTCCAAAAATCAAAAAAGCCCGCTAATTTTATTTTTTCGTGATTATTAGCTAAATGGGTTTGCTTACTTTCTTTAATTAATCCAGAACTCAGTATGGCTAATAAGCCAGGAATAAAAGCAATTAAAAATAAGTTTTTATAGTCGCCAGGATAATAGTGTAAATAGATTAATGCGATGCATGGTCCTAACACAGCGCCTAAGGTGTCTAACGAGCGATGAAAGCCAAAAACTTTTGCTTTGTTAGCTTCTGTCGATTCGTCTGAGATTAAGGCGTCACGGGCCGCCGTTCGAATGCCTTTGCCTAATCTGTCGAAGCTGCGCATGAAAAAGACCCAAAAAGGATTGGCAAATAAAACCATTAGCGGCCTGGCAATTCCACTCAAGCCATAACCAGCTTGTACAAATGGCACTCTTTTGCCAATGTTATCAGACCATTTTCCAAAATAGCCTTTACTTAGACCTGTTAATGCTTCGGCAAATCCTTCAAACACCCCAATCAAAACAATAGAAAATCCAAGCGATTGTAAATACATTGGTAAAACTGGATAGAGCATTTCGCTCGCCATATCAGTGAATAAACTGATGAGCGAGAGTACCCATATGGTTTTAGTGATGTATTTCAATATTGTTTAAAGGTTCGTTAAAATAAAATCAGTCATTAAATTATACAAATGCAAGCGGGTATTGCCGCCGGCAATCGAATGGTTTTTATTTGGATAATACGCAGATTCAAATTTTTTATTGGCTTTAATCATAGCACTTACCATGTCTGCAGCATTTTGAAAATGAACGTTGTCGTCTGCAGTACCATGAATAATTAAAAACTTACCTTTTATTTTATCTACAAAATTGATAGGAGAATTTTCTTCATATCCTGCATTGTTTTCTTTCGGCGTGTGCAAATATCTTTCGGTATAAATAGAGTCGTAATATTTCCAATTGGTAACGGGAGCTACTGCGATTGCCATTTTAAATTGGTCGGCTCCCTTTGTAATTGCAAGTGCCGACATGTATCCGCCAAAACTCCAGCCTTGAATGCCAATGCGGCTAGCATCTACATAGCTTTGTGCACCCAGCCATTTAGCCGCATTAATTTGATCGGCTATTTCTAGTTTTCCTAATTGTAAAAAAGTACATTTTTTAAATTCAGCACCTCTTGCGCCAGTGCCTCTATTATCTACACAAACTACAATATATCCTTTAGCAGCTAGCATTTGATACCATAAATAGTTTGCAGATCCCCAAGCATCTGTTACTTGTTGCGAGCCTGGTCCACCATATAAAAACATAAATACCGGATATTTTTTCTTTGCATCAAAATCTACAGGTTTAATCATCCAGGCATTGAGTAATGTATTATTCTCAGTAGGTATGGTAAGGAATTCTTTTTTGCTTAAGGCAAATTCATTTAATTTATTATTGAGTTTTTCGTTGCTTTCTAATACCCTCATTTGCAAACCGGTTTGGTCGTGTAAGCTAATAAAATTAGGGGTATTGGCATTGGAATAGAAATTAATATAATAGGCGCAATTATTGCTAAAAGTCGCATTATTCGTGCCTGTGCTAGTAGACAATTTCTTCATTCCTTTCCCATCAATTCCAATTGCATAAATTTCTCTTTGCATCGCATTCACTGCGGCAGCTTGAAAATAAAGGGTATTTTCTTTTTCATTCAATCCATAAAAGCTAGTCAGGTCCCAATTTCCTTTGGTAATTTGGTTGATGAGTTTACCTTTTAAATCGTATAAATACAAATGGTTAAAACCATTTTTTTCAGAACTGATAATAAATTGATTTGAATTTTTTAGAAAATACAAATCGTCATTTATATCAATATAAGTACTTGACTTTTCGTTTAAAATAACAGTAGATTTTCCGGTATTTGCATTAACTAATAGATAGTCTAAATTATCTTGGTGTCTGTTCAATCTTAGCACACATAAGGTATTGGGCTGATTGGTCCATTTAATTCTAGGAATATATTGGCTCGAATCGTTGCCAATTGCTACTGGAGTGGTTTGTTGATTTTGAAGGTCATAAATATGCAAACTAACGGTTGCATTTTCTTCACCAGCTTTTGGGTATTTATATTGATACGAAGTAGGATACAATTCTCCATATTGTGTCATACTAAAGCGTTTGACATTGCTTTCGTTAAATTTATAGAAAGCAATTTTTTTACTATCTGGCGACCAAAAAAAGGCACGCGTAAAAGCAAATTCTTCTTCATTTACCCAATCGGTTCCACCATTAATAATTTGTTCCCAAGCGCCATCATCTGTAATTTTTGTTTCTGCTCGGGTGGCAATATTTCTAATGAAAAGGTTGTTTTCTCTAGCAAAAGCCACATTTAATCCATCTGGTGAAACGGTAGCAAACTGTTGTTTGCCATAATCAGAAAGGTTTTGCAGCGTTTTAGTGCTCCTGTCATATATATAACAAAGTGATTTAGTAGAACGACGATAGATTCTTTCGGTGGCATTAGTAATAATGATATACTTTTCGTCTTCGCTGAAATAATAATCTTCTAATTTAATTTGTACTATTTCGTTGGGTAGTTTAATTTGCAAATCGGCTTCGCTAACAATGGTGTCTGTTACTTTTCCGGTAGCATAACTATAAGCCAAAATATAATTTTGTTTGGTTTTTGAATCGGTGTAAAAGCTACTGTATCTTTTACCATCATTCATAGATAGCAGGCCATTGATGCTTTTTGCAGCAAAGTAATTTTTAGCCCAAATATCTTCGTTATTAAGTGTTTTTTTAGGGGTGTTTTCTTGTGCATGAAGCATTAAACTGCAACATAATGTGATGCCTAACAAAGCAAATCTTTTCATTTTTATTTCTCTAAAGGGTTATTAAATTTGGCATCTTCCATAGACGCTTCGTTTCTTAAATCTATTTTCTCCATCAATATCCATTTGCCTCTTCTGTATTTTAACCCATCGTAAGAAAGGTCGGGTCCGTATACTTCAAAGTTGCCTTCGCTACGCGCATTTGGCGCAGCTAAATGATCATATACAATCCATTTTTTATCGCTTAAATAACGAAGCATCATCACCGCTTGCGAAGTATATTCAAATACCATTCGATGTTGTGTTTTATCTTTTAATTTTATGATATCGGCTCCAAATATTGGTCTACCATCTTTTGCAAAACTCAACACATCTATTACTTTTTGTTGACTATTTTGGTTATGTCCTTTCCAACCTAAAAGCACATATTTTTTATTTTTACTGAACCATCTTTTAGGTACAATAATGGTATAATAATGAGCGCCATACCAGCTATCATTGGTTAAAGCAGTGTCTTGCGGATTTTGAATAAATGCCGAATTATCAAACAAGGGGTAAAGCGATAATTTATTCGGGTCGTTTTTTTGAATGGCTCCATAATAACGGTAATGACCATCATCTGTTCTCAAATGCCAAGTAAATATTCTGAATTGATTGTCGGGCGATCTCATAATAGAGATAGACACCACAGAATCAAATGGAAAGGCAAAAGAGTTTGGAAGTTTTAAGGCTGATACTAAAGTTTTGATAAATGTGAAAGTGCAATTCCTTCTGATTAATTCATCTTGGTTATTTACAATTTTATAAGACAAACTTTTTAAAGAGTCTTGCAAGGTGTAAAATTGTGGATCAAATTTTTGTTTTTCTTGGGCTTCACTTTGTTGAAAAATGAAGCACAAACAAATGGCTAGCAGTAATTTTTTCATCGATTTTTAAATTTACTAAATATAAAAAATAAAAAAAGGCATACCAAGTGATATGCCTTTTTTTGCTATGTTAAAAATGTTAGCTTAAGCGTTCAATCACAATGGCCGAAGCACCACCGCCGCCATTACAAATAGCCGCCACGCCAATTTTACCATTGTTTTGTTTTAAAACAGAAAGTAAAGTGACAATAATTCTGCAACCCGAACTGCCCAGTGGATGCCCTAAAGCAACCGCACCACCGTTTACATTTACTTTGGTAGCATCTAGTTTTAAAGCTTGGTTGTTGGCTAAAGCAACAACAGAAAAGGCTTCGTTGATTTCGTAAAAATCTACTTGATCTGCAGTGATACCAGCATGAGCCAAGGCTCTAGGAATAGCTTTTGCAGGAGCGGTAGTAAACCATTCTGGCGCTTGTTGCGCATCTGCATATCCTCTAATAATGGCCAAAGGTTTTAAACCTAATGCCAATGCTTTTTCTTCCGACATTAAGACCATTGCAGATGCGCCATCATTTAAGGTTGATGCATTTGCTGCGGTTACTGTTCCGTCTTTTTTAAATACTGGTTTTAAACCAGGAATTTTATCAAACTTTACTGCTTTAAATTCTTCGTCTTCTGCTACAATAGTTACTGCACCCGCTCGACCCGGTATTTCAACCGAAACAATTTCTTCTGTGAATAATCCTTTTTCGAAAGCAGCTTGGGCTCTATGGTAACTTTCAATGGCAAAAGCATCTTGATCTTCTCTGCTAATATTACAGCTGCTCGCACATAATTCGGCTGCATTACCCATATGGTAATCGTTGTAGACATCCCACAAACCATCTTTAATTAAACCATCGGTCACTTGTTGATGACCTAATTTATAACCTTGTCTTGCTTTGTCTAAATAAAATGGCACATTACTCATGCTCTCCATTCCTCCAGCTACGACCACTTCGTTAATGCCCATGGCAATGCTTTGTGCGGCAAGCATCACGGCTTTGGTTCCAGATGCGCATACTTTGTTAATCGTGGTACTTGGAATGTCTAATAAGCCGGCATATTTGGCCGCTTGTGTTGCGGGTGCTTGGCCTAAATTAGCAGAAAGCACATTGCCCATATATATTTCTTGCACTTGCTCACTTGCTATACCAGCACGCTTTACCGCTTCTTTGATCGCAATTGCACCCAATTGAGTAGCCGATACAGCACTTAAAGATCCGCCAAAACTACCCATTGGGGTACGAGTGGCTGATACAATGACAACATTTTTCATAGGTTTAGATTTTTAACAAATTTAAGAATTTAATTGATTGAGCTAAACGATATTCTTTATTTTATTCAGTAAAAACTATGTTTTTTCTTAATTTCACGGCACATGACTCCATCTAATAAAAACTACTTCAAAAACGTGGCCTTCACTAAATACACTTTAGTGGTGCTTTGCATTGCCATTATTGTTTCCGTTTTACCTAAAGGCAGAACATTTAAATACGAATTTGATAAAGGTAAACCTTGGATGCATCAAAATTTAAATGCACCATTTGATTTTGCCATCGAAAAATCCAAAGAAGAAATTGATTTGGAGAAAAATAAAATTAACAAAAATGCGCTCCCTTATTTTCAATTAGATCAATCATTAAGTCAAGAAATACAAACGCAATTTGAAAGAGAATTTTATATACTATGGAAACAAAAGTATTTAAACGAAAATAAACTTTTAAAAAATAAATATCTCGCCATTGTTAATGAAAAACTGAGGGCTGTTTTAGCCATTGGTATTATGGCTAATGAGCATGCCAGTATTAAAAAAAGCAATGCCAATGAATTTTATTTATTGAATGGCAATCAAGCAAGTCTTTCTGAACCTAGCTCGCATTATACCATAGCCAAAGCCTTTCAAGTATTGCAACAACAATTAAGCACCATTAAAACTGCAGATACCGCATTGATATTTTCTGCTTTGCAAAATGCTTTATCCGAAAATATAATTTATGACGAAACCTTAAGTATTAAAATTAATAATGATGCCCTAATTAATATCAGTACCTACGAAGGAATGGTTGGCCAAGGCGTTTTAATTATTGAAAATGGTACCATGGTCGATGATACCAAATTTAGGATGCTCGAATCTTTAAAAAATGAATACGATAGGAGATTAGGGGTACTGGGCAATAAGTACTTGGTGGTATTGGGGCAAACACTGCTCGTGACTTTAATTATTACCTTATTGATGGTATTCTTATCGATGTTTAGAAAAGATATTTATGCCGATCTGCGTAAGATGTTTTTAATTCTAAGTATTGTAACCGGCATGCTCTTGGTGCTCTCATGGGCTTTGAGGTTAAATTTGCCTACTTTATATTTTATTCCTTATTGTATTGTACCCATTATTATTAGGGTAATATTTGACACCCGTTTGGCTTTGTATATTCATTTATTAGTGGTGGTTTTGGCTGGATTTTTTGTGCCTAACGGCTACGAATTTATTTTCTTGCAATTAACAGCCGGAATGGTAGCCATTAACAGTATTAAAAATTTACTTAGACGTTCTCAGTTTTTAATTTCAGCTATTTTAATTTACGCAACCTATGTGATAGGCTACATAGGTATTTCCATTATTCATGAAGGTTCATTTATTCCAATTAATTGGGATCATTTATTATGGTTTTTGGTGAGTGTGATTTTATCTTTAGTAGCTTATCCAGTAATTTATGCCTTTGAAAAATTATTTGGAATTACTACAGAAGTCACCTTAATGGAGTTTACTAATATCAATAATAAATTATTAAGGGAACTGTCTTATAAAGCGCCTGGTACTTTTCAGCATTCTTTACAAGTAGCTAATTTAGCCGAAGCCGCTATTTTTAAGATTGGCGGAAATGCCCTATTAGTAAGGGCCGGAGCACTTTACCACGATATTGGAAAAATGGAAACGCCCGAATATTTTATTGAAAATCAACAGCGCGGCATTAATCCACACGACGATCTGGCATACGAAGAGAGTGCGAAAATTATTATTCGACATGTTTATGCAGGCATAGAAATTGCCACTAAAAACAGGCTACCATCCGAGATCATTGATTTTATTCGTACACACCATGGCAATACCAGGGTCGATTATTTTTATCAATCTTTCTTAAAAAACTATCCAGAAAAATCAATCAACGAAAATGTTTTTCGTTATCCTGGGCCCATTCCTTTTGCTAAAGAACAAGCGGTGTTGATGCTTGCCGACAGTGTAGAAGCGGCTTCTAGGAGTTTAAAAGAACCATCTGAGCAAACCATTAGCGAACTGGTAGAAAGAATAATTGAATACAAAATCAATCAACATCAATTTATCAATAGCGATATTTCTTTTAAAGAAATTTACATCATTAAGCAATTGTTCAAAGAAATGTTGATGAGTATGTACCACATTAGAATGGGATACCAAATAGAAAACAGTTAATTACTTGTTTCTGATTTTAGTCTATTGCCTTTTTTAGGTACTGGCAAATTTCGTTTGATAATATTAATGCTGGCATTTAATTCAAATCCGATGAGTAAAATCATGGAGTTTAAATACAGCCAAATCATAATCACAATAAGGGTTCCAATAGAGCCGTACAGCTTATTGTAGCTGCTAAAATTGTTGACATAATAGGCAAAGCCTAAAGAAGTAATAATAGATAGTAAGGTAGCCAATGTCGAACCAGCCGATACAAATTTAAATTTCTTTGCTGTTGCGGGTCCAAAATAATACAAAGAAGAAATAATACAGAAAAATAAAGTAATAATGGTAATCCAATTCGTACCTAAGATGGCATAATAGGCTAAGGGTCCTTTGATAATTCCAATTGCTTTTAATTTTCTTAAAATACTTTCGCCTGTAATAATTAACACTACACCGGCAACCAACAAGAATGATAATCCCATGGTTAAATAGGTAGCTACTAACCTTTGTTTCCAAGGCTTTCGGGTTTCTAAAATTAAAGAAGCTTTATTGAAATTACGCATCAAAGCCATTACGCCATTGGTTGCAAAAAACAAGGCAGTAAGAAATCCAAAAGACAATAAACTGCCGTTTTGATTTTCAATAATATCGGTAATGGTAGATTGAATGGCAAGGAATGCATCTTTGGGTAATACTTGTACGAGAATACTAAACAGTTCGCCTTTAAAGTTTTTGACAGGTATGTAGGGGATAAGCGTAAATAAAAATATGGTAGCCGGAAATATGGCTAATAAAAAACTATAAGCTAAAGAAGATGATTTTGCATTTAATTGTTCTTTGCGTATTTCTTTGAAAAAAAATTCTAAAACAGTAAAAAGCGGTAAGCCGTCAAAGCCAATAGGAATAATCCTTTGACTCCATTCAACTAATTGTTGAAACCAATTAAAACGAAGTAAAAATCGGTATAACCAGCTCATTTTTAATTATTAAAGTTTGCTATAATTTTTGACAGTAATATCTCTGGGCAATTACAAGGGCGCTTGGTTTCCATGTTTACAAATACCAAAGTTGTTTCTCCTAAGTGAATTAATACACCGGCTTCGTTGGTAATTTCGTAATTAAATAAAATACGAGTTTGTGGTATTTCTCGAATAATTACTTTTACAGTTAATAAATCATCATAAAAAGCGGGCTTAATATATTTGCTTTTTAATTCTAATACCGGCATCATAATGCCCGACTCCTCCATGGCTTTATAACTTAGGTCAATGCTTCGGAGCATATCAACCCTTGCCACTTCAAAATACGAAGCATAGTTTCCATAGTAAACATAACCCATTTGGTCTGTTTCGGAATATCTTACCCTTAGTTTAGTTTCAAAAGTATACATCTATTTTTTTATTCCCCTATTGTTTAACGCTTGTTGAAATTTTCTGGCATTCATTTGGTGCTCGGTTACATTGCTTGCAAAATTATGTAATCCCGAAAAATCTTCTTTGGCACAAAAATAAATATAATTATGTTTTTCGAAATGTAATACAGCATCTATAGCGGCTACAGAAGGCATACAGATGGGTCCTGGAGGCAATCCGATATATTTGTATGTATTATATGGAGAGTCTTTTTGCAATAATTTATACAAAACTCTTTTTACCGTAAAATCGCCATTAGCAAAAATAACGGTTGGGTCTGCTTCTAATTTGATGCCTCTATTTAAGCGATTCATGTATACGCCAGCAATTCTAACCATCTCTCTGTTGAGGAGGGCTTCTTGATCGACAATGGAGGCTAGGATACTTACTTGCACTGGGCTTAAGCCAATTGCTTTTGCTTGAGCTAATCTTTCGGTATTCCAAAATTTCACATATTCTTTTTGCATTCTTTCAAAGAATTTTTCTTTCGAAGTATTCCAATACAATTCGTAGGTATTTGGAATAAACATGCAAAAAATGGTTTCTTCATCAAAGCCATATTGTCTTACCAAATCTATACTATCTAGCATATTTAAAAATGCCGAGGAATCTATTTCAAAGTTTTTACCAATATATCCTGCAAAGTCTGTTTTTAAACGAATGTTTTGAAATGTTAATTTAATGGGTTCTTGTTTACCCGAACGAAGCAATCTTACTAATTCAATATTGCTCAAACCTTTTGTAATCTTGTATTTTCCAGGTTTGATGTTCTTGAAATTCATTTTGCTAGCAACCCATTTGAATGATTCGGTATTATTTAAAATTTGTTGCGCCTTAATAATGGCAACAACATCATCTAAATTGCTACCAGTAGGGATGTATAAATAACCTTGATCGAATTGCTTGTTTGTATTACTTCGAAATAATTTTAATGAAAAATTAGTAGCGGTACTCAGCATTAAAACCAAGCAGACAATTAAAATGATATAGATTCTTTTTTTGTTCATTTTCCTTATTTATGCTGCGCAACTTCCTTCATCGCTTGTTTGATTAATTCGTTATTAGGATTGTTTTTAATGATTCTTTTCATTAAAACAATGGCCTCGGTCTTTTTATTCATATTAACGAGCAATGCCGATTTATTAATTAAGGCCTGTTCGTAATCGGGGTCTAGGGCTATCGCTTGGTTATACAATTCCATTGCTTTATTAAAATTGCTATTTAAGGCATAAATGTAGCCCATATTTGACAAAGCAGGTGCAAACTTAGGGTTTTCTTGTATAATAAACTCAAAGCACTTCTTGGCCTCTGTTTGATTGCCCATTTGCAAGGCGGTACTGCCTAATTTATTTTGAAATTCTAAGTAATAGGGGCCTGCTTGACAAGCTAATCTGTAAAATATAATGGCCTTTGCCCGATCGCCTAAATTACTATAGGCTTCGCCAATTCTATATAATGTCCAAGGATCTTTACTATACGTTACTTGATTTTTTTCTGCTAATTGTACCAAAGCCTTAAAGTCTTGTTTTAAAAAGGCTAATCTAATGAGGTTGTTAAATAAGTGTCTTTCGGAATAATTCCCTTTTTTAGCAAAGTAAAAACTAGCCGAATCGAGATAAGATTTATTGTTTTTAAATTTTTCGAAATAATTTAAATAGCCTTCTGCAATGGTGTGTACATTTGGATTTGGGTTATTGATTGCAGCTAATCCAATAAATTCTTTGATCTGTTTTACCGCGTTTTGTTTAAGGGGTATTTGTATGCGATGGTCATGAACAGTTACATGTGGAATGTCTTCGGTGCCAGATTTGGGCATATGGCAACTCCAGCAATTATCCTCGTTTATTTTTCTGATACTCAATTTCTCTGAACATAGCGGCAGGCTTGCATATTTTTGATTGCCATGACAACTTTTGCAGGCATTATTAAATTGAGTATTAGCCGTATTTTTAATGCTGACATGTGGATTATGACAACTGATACAGGTCAATGAACTCACGTTATTATTACTCAATTTACTATTACTATATTTCTTAGTATCGGTATTGATTTTTAATCGGGTGCTTTCTACAAAACACTTACTTTGTTTTAACCGATCGGCATGCGAAGCCATAATAAAACTTTGCTGGTCGCCTTTGTATCTTGGTAAAAAAACATTGATATAGTCGGAGAGTTTTTGTCCGGGTTTAAAATCGAAAAAAGATTTACCTTCTGCTAATACTGCATCGCCTTGTAAATGGCAACGCTGACAAACATCTACTTGTAAATCGTAAGGTAATTTTTTAGGGTTGACAATGGTATAATCAATCATGGTAGCCGTATCGACCAAATGACCCAATTGTTTTTCTCTTACATGGATGCTACCTGGCCCGTGGCATCTTTCGCAATCAATACCCTGGGGTATAGAAACAAACTTGTTTTTAGAACCGGGCATAATATTAGGATAAGCATTATGACAGCTCATGCACTCTAATTCGATGGTTCTGCTGAAGCGCGAATTGTGTTTGTTTTCAAATCCGGGAGGCAAATCCCATTGTCCCTTTTGGGTATAGAAGGTGAGGGGCATTTGAAAAATATAGCCGTTTGTTTGAGACAAATGCGAATTAGTATGCATGCCCGAACCAATAATATAGTTTACTTTTTCGAGTCTTTTATGTACGGTATCTTTTCCTGCTAGTCTATATTCAAGAATAAATATTTCTTTATTTTTTAGAATAGGTTGGTAATAAAAATCTAGGTATTTATCGTATACAATGGCATGTGAATTAAATTTTGCTGCTGTTTTTTGTTCATTAGCCATGCCAAAACTTTGGCCCATTCCTGTATGGATAAATGTCTCGTGAATATTGCTGTGACAGCCTTTGCAGGTATTCATACCTACATATTGAACAGAATCGGCATGGTTTAAATATACACTGGTATTTTGATTAGTATCACCGTTGGAACTACAATTTATTTCCACTAGTAAAACAAGCAATGCCAGTAGTAATGTAATTAGCTTATTCATTTTTATAATATTTTAAACTGATGCATTGGCTAGCGTTCTTAGCTTGCAAGCGAATAAAATAAATGCCATTTGGAGCAGATAAAAGTTGAATGCCATGATTGCTTTGCTCAAAAGCAATACTACTTCCCATTAAATTATTTATAGAAATTTGGTAATCTGAAAGATTGTGTATGCCTTAATCTGCAATTTGT